>CAKKPG010000190.1 GCA_919901555.1 Nitrospiria bacterium
AAGCGGTTCGATGAGACGTTGCGTGAGGCCATGCAGGTGACGTCCGTGGCCGTTTACCTCACCGGTCCGCTGAACGGCAAGTATCCGCTGTCGCATCCGCTCAGAGGGGATCGCGATATTTTCGCCGTTCTGCGGAATGAGCAAAAGCCCGACCATGAGGCCGCAGTGCTTCAGACAGCCACCATGGCTTCAATGCACCACAGCGGCGTCATTCCGCTCTGGAAATCGGGCGACGCGCTCGTTGCCATGGCGTACCAGGCGAAGGACGTGCTGGTGCTCGGTGAGATGGAAATGATGGCGCGGGAGCGGGAAAACGCGAGGCTCGAAGAAGCCATCGCGCAAATGAAGGACGCAAAGGCGGAGGTCTGCGTCCCCCTGAAGCGCGATGGAAAGATGATCGGGATCGCGCTCCTGGGCCCGAGGGAAGGAGACCGGTACTATTCGCCCGATGACCTGAGCCTGCTCCACACCATCGGCCAGAACGCCTGCGTGGCCGTACAAAACGCCCTGCTCGTTGAGGAGATCAAGAAGTCATACCTGCTTCTCCAGCGCACGCAGCGGCTGGCTGCCATGGGGTCGCTCATTGCGGGAGTGTCCCACGAAATACGGAACCCGCTCATGCCCATCAGCTTTCTCATGGATTCGATCACCGACGCTTCCATGGATAAAAATCTTCTCGCGCGGCTGAGCGAGCACTCGCGGGAGTCCCTGCGCCGGATCGTCAGCGTCCTTGATGAGATGGACCAGCTTGCCAGGCCCTATACCCCGTCGTTCAAAAAGACCGATATCAACCAGATCGCCGATGACGCGCTCTTGCTCCTCGACACGCAGATCAAACTCCGCAAGCAGGAAGTGGTGCGGCAGTATGATCCCCTGTCCCCGGCGCTGGTCGACAGCGAGCGGTTGAAGCATGCCCTGTTGGACATCCTGCTCAATGCGGTGGAAGCCAACGCCGAGAATGGAAAGATCTACGTGAGGACCCGCGAGGTCCAAATGAAACCGACCCGGACAAATCCGACCCGGACAAATCCGACACGCACGGGCATACAGATCGAGATTGCGGACACGGGCTGCGGCATCCCCGAGAAAAACCTCGAACGGGTCTTCGACCCGTTCTTTACGACCAAGCACAAGAGCCTCTTGCGTGAAGGCACGGGCCTGGGGCTGGCCATCGCCCACCGGATCGTGGAGGAGCATCATGGTTCCATGGAGATCAGGAGTGAAGAGGGGAAGGGGACGACGGTCTTTGTGAACCTGCCTGTGGACAGATGATGTGAAAAAAAATCATGCCTTCTCGATAACCACGCGGTTTTTGACCAGCGAAACTTCCCGGACCTCTCCCCGCACCCGTTTCTCCTCGCCGAAGAGATTCCTGAGAATTACCTCGTCGCCCTCGGTGCGGATGAGGTTGACGGCCTCGAGGATCATATCTTCCCTGTCCTGGTGCTTCACGTAGGCCTTCAAGTCACACATGGTTTTTCTCCGTTTAAAAGTAACTACTCAGGTCAGCCACTTCGCTTCGGCGCAAGGCGCGCCAGCGTGCTCTTGCCCTTCACGCTGTCGGTACCCGTACCCGCAGCGCTTTCGCTGCGCACGCGCTGTTTTGGCTGAGGTGGCGTTGCCATGACGGTCACGGCGCGCTTTTTTGCGCCTGTGCTCAGCGGCAGACCTGAGTAGTTACGTTTAAAATACGATCGGGCGGAGTGTAAGCGGC
The DNA here is from genome assembly GCA_919901555.1 of Nitrospiria bacterium. GTDB lineage: Bacteria > Nitrospirota > UBA9217 > UBA9217 > UBA9217 > CAKKPG01. Next base: position 1,715 of record CAKKPG010000190.1, read on the forward strand.
AAATACGCCGACGGTCATGCCAATCTGCCCGCCCTTTCCGTGATCGCTATGACCGTGACTTGATCCGTGCGGTCTTTTTTCCTGAATCTGCTAACTCTTTTCTCCCGCGCGCCCGGGGGAAGATACGGACCGGCGTACCGTAAAACCCGAAGGCCCTGCGCAGGTTGTTCTCGATGTACCGGATATACGAGAAGTGCACCCCCTGGGCGTAGTTGACGAACACGATGAAGGTCGGGGGGTTGACTCCCACCTGGGTTGCGTAATAGTATTTCACGCGCTTGCCCCGGTACAGCGGCGGCTCGTGGCCGCTGATGAGCTGCTCGAACACCCTGTTGAGTTCGGCCGTGGGCACGCGCTTAGCGCGATCCTGCGTGATCCGGTCGACTTCATCAAAGACCTTGGTGACGCGCTGGCGCGTTTTTGCCGAGACGGTGAGCACCGGGGCGTAATCGACGAACTTGAGCCGCTGTTCGATATCCGCCATGAACCGCTTGTACCCCTGTTCCTTGTCCGGCACCAGGTCCCACTTGTTCAGGATGACGATGAGCCCCTTGCCCTCCTCGTGGACGAGGCCCATGATCCGCTCGTCCTGCTCGGTGATGCCCTCCGAGGCGTCAATGAGCACCAGCCCCACGTCGGCCCGGTCCAGGCTCTTTACGGCGCGCATGACGCTGTATTTCTCCACTCCCCGGCTGATCTTGCCGCGGCTCCTGATGCCGGCGGTGTCGACAAGGATGTATTTTCTTCCGTAATACTGGTACACGCTGTCGATGGAGTCCCTCGTCGTGCCGGGCACATCGCTTACGATCATCCGGTCCGTTCCGATGAGGGAGTTCACGAAGGACGATTTTCCCACGTTCGGCCTGCCGATGATGGCGATCCGGGGAGCGGCCGCCGGCTCCTCTTCCCCCGGTTCCTTGGGCGTTTCAGGCAGCAGGCGCCAGAGTTCATCCATGAAGTCCGAAAAGCCCGGGCCGTGCTTTGCCGAGAGGGGAAAGAGGGCGTCGATGCCCAAGCGGTAGAAGTCGGGCAGCAGGGCCTCCTGCCGTACGCCGTCGACCTTGTTGACGGCGTAGACCACGGGCTTGCCCGAGGCCCTGAGCCGGTGGGACACTTCGATGTCCGCATGGAGCAGCCCCTCTTTGCCGTCCAGGAGGAAGATGATGACGTCTGCCTCTTCGACGGCAAGGGTGGTCTGTTCCCGCATCTTGATGTACATGGGGTCCTCGGTCTCGGGCTCGAACCCCCCGGTGTCCACAAGAAGAAAGCGTTTGCCGTTCCACTCGCCCTCGGCGTAGTTGCGGTCCCGCGTCACGCCGGGCAGGTCCTCGACGATGGCAAAATTCCTGCCGAGGATCCTGTTGAACAGCGTTGATTTGCCCACGTTCGGGCGGCCTACTATGGCAATAATGGGTTTGGACATGGCAGCGAGCATGGAGCAGAGAGCATGGAGCAAGGTGCGCAGAGCAGGTCACACTCTATGCGCTTTGCGCTATGCCCTGTGCTTGCAGAACCCACTATACATTTTTACTCATGGTTATTCAATAAAAAATCTTGCGAAGCATGGGTAATTATGATATTTTCCACTATTCCACTATTCCACGGGTTACCGGGAGGCTTTCATGGGCAGATATGCGGCTCTGGCGGTCTTTATGTTCTTTGTTTCCGTTTCCTCTGCACAGGCGGACTTCTACCGCTGGGTGGATGGCGACGGTAAGGAGTATTATACCAATGACCCTGCGAAGGTGCCGCCCGAGTACCGCGGCCGGTCAAAACCCGTGGAAGTCCGCGATGACCGGGTCAGCGTCGGGGAAAAGCCGTCGAAGCCGTCGGGGCGTGATAAGTCGACGGCGGCGGTCAAGGAGCACAAGGACAAATACGGCCATGGGGAAGAGTGGTGGCGAAAACGGGCGTCGAACATCCGCCTGCAGCTCCGTGACCTCCAGGATGAGTACGACCTCCTGCTGAAACAGGAGCAGGACCGGCAGGAGAAGGAAAAAAAGCACCTCGGCGGGAAAAAGAAATCCACGGCAAGCTTCGAAAAGAAGAAGGCCACCCTTGAAAAGAAGCAGGCCAAGGCCCGCCGGATGCTCGACGTGGAGTTGCCCGAGGACGCGCGCAAGGCGGACGCCTATCCGGGGTGGATCAGGGAATAACAGCACGCTGTGCGTGCTGAATTGTAAATTGCAAATTGGAAATTGAAAATTGTAAAATGGAAGATAAGGCGGATCAGCTTTCGGACCGATTTCTGGCGTATGCAGTCGAGATTGTTAAGATCACCACGTTGTTGAGGAAGACGGCAACGGGCAGGGAGATTGCGGGTCAATTAATGCGTTCTGGAACCTCATCGGGCGCCAATTATGAAGAATCTCGCGGAGCGCAAAGCAGGGCTGATTTTGTTCATAAACTCCAGATCGTTCTCAAGGAGATTCGTGAGTCCTTGTTCTGGCTTAGATTGACCGATAAATCACAAATTCTCAGCGAGCATGACCTTAAGCCGATTATCGGCGAGACAAGGCAATTGGGTAACATTATTGCAAAATCAGTCGTGACTGCAAAAAGTAAGAAGTAGATTTACAATTTGATATTTCCAATTTGCAATTTACAATGTTTTCAGGGGGACTCATTTGGAAGAGCGGTACGACCCTAAAAAGATAGAAGAGCGCTGGCAGCGCTTTTGGGATCAGAACAAGACCTTCAAGGTGACGGAGGATGCCTCCAGGCCGAAGTATTACTGCCTTGAGATGTTCCCGTATCCGTCGGGCAGGATCCACGTGGGGCATACGCGCGTGTACGTGATCGGCGACGTTGTCGCCCGATACAAGCGTATGCGCGGGTTCAACGTGCTCCACCCCATGGGATGGGATTCCTTCGGCCTGCCGGCGGAGAACGCGGCCATCAAGCACGGTATTCATCCCGAGAAATGGACGCTGGAGAACATCGCCTACATGCGCGACAGTCAGCTTAAGCGTATGGGCCTTTCCTACGACTGGGACCGCGAGGTGACCACCTGCCTGCCGGATTATTACCGATGGAACCAGTGGCTCTTCATAAAAATGTATGAGAAGGGCCTGGCCTACAAGAAACGTTCCTATGTGAACTGGTGCCCTTCGTGCGCCACGGTGTTGGCCAACGAGCAGGTGGAGGACGGTCTATGCTGGCGGTGCAGCTCTGTCGTGACCCACAGGGAGTTGGAGCAGTGGTTCTTCAAGATCACGGCCTATGCGGAAGAACTTCTCGCGCATTGCGATACCTTGACCGAATGGCCGGAGCGAGTGCTCACGATGCAGAGGAACTGGATCGGGAAGTCTATCGGCGTGGAAGTGGATTTTACGGTCGACGGCTTGGGCGAAAAACTGCAGATCTTCACGACCCGTCCGGACACGCTTTTCGGAGTTACCTTCATGAGCATCGCGCCCGAACATCCCATGCTCGACGCGCTCATTGCGGGAAAAAAACAGGCTGATGAGGTGCGCGCCTTCTGTCAGCGCGTCATGCGGCTTGACAAGGCCGCGCGCACGGACGGGAAACAGGAAAAAGAAGGCGTCTTTACGGGGGCCTATGCCGTTAATCCTCTGAACAACGAAAAAGTGCCTGTTTGGGTCGGGAATTTCGTGCTCATGGAGTACGGCACCGGAGCGATCATGTCCGTACCGGCCCATGACCAGCGGGACTTCGAATTCGCCAAAAAATACAACCTCCCGGTCCGCATCGTCATTCAGAATGCCGGGAAGGACCTTAACACGGCTGCCATGAAAGAGGCATATGTCAATGACGGCGCCATGACAAGCTCCGGCCCTTTTGACGGAATTTCCAATGTCCAGGGCAAGGAAAAGGTTGCCGACTATGTTGAGAAAAAGAAGATCGGCAAGCGCACGAAGAACTGGCGGCTTCGGGACTGGGGGGTATCGCGCCAGCGCTACTGGGGCACGCCCATCCCGATCATCTACTGCGACGCGTGCGGGACCGTTCCCGTTCCCGAAGATCAGCTTCCCGTCAAGCTGCCGACGGATGTGGCGTTCACCGGCAAGGGACTTTCGCCCCTCGTGGAGTCGGGATCATTCAGTGAGACGAAATGTCCGAAATGCGGCGGCCCGGCCCGGCGCGAGACGGACACGATGGACACGTTTGTGGACTCATCGTGGTATTTTCTGCGTTACTGTTCTCCGAAAGAGGAAAAAGCCCCCTTCGACAAAAAAGCGGCAGGCTACTGGATGAACGTGGACCAGTATATCGGCGGCATCGAACACGCCGTGCTCCATCTGCTCTATGCCCGGTTCTTCACCAAGGTGATCCGCGATCTGGGGCTTTACGAGGGGGACGAACCATTCCAGCGGCTGTTGACGCAGGGCATGGTGGTCAAAGACGGCGCCAAGATGAGCAAGTCGAAGGGCAATGTCGTACCGCCCGACGTGATCATATCAAAATACGGCGCGGACACAGCCCGGCTTTTCGCCCTGTTTGCAGCACCCCCTGAGCGTGACCTGGAATGGAACGTACAGGGTGTTGACGGCGCCTACCGGTTCCTGCACCGCATCTGGACGCTGATCTATAAATACCACCAGGGAATCTTAAAGGTCAAGGCCGCGGCGAAGGAAGCACAGGGGGACCCGCTGTATCGCAAGACCCATCTTACGATCAAGAAAGTGACGGAAGATATTGAACGGGAATTTCACTTCAACACCGCCATTGCCGCTCTCATGGAAATGGTGAACGAGATGTACGAGTACACCGCCGACGGCGTGTCTGAAAATAAGCTCCCCGTGCTGAGATCCGCCATCGAGACGCTGACGCTCCTCATCGCGCCTTTTGCGCCGCACTTTGCCGAAGAGTTGTGGGAGTCGCTGGGAAATAAAACCAGTATTGCGAACGCAGCCTGGCCGCAGCACGATCCCGAAGCGATCGTCGCCAAGTCGGTAACGGTGGTGGTGCAGGTGAACGGCAAGGTAAGGAGCAAACTCACGCTGGCTGTCGGTACGTCCGACAAAGACATAGAAGCCGCGGCCCTGGCAGACCCCAAGGTGAAGGAACACACGAACGGCAAGGCGCCGAAGAAAGTAATTATCGTACAGGGAAAACTCGTGAATGTGGTAGTATAGGAACGTAGTGCGGAATGCGGATTTCGGAGTGCGGAATGAAATGCGCAAGGCGTGAGGGAAGAGGAATGAGGGACAAGAGACGAGGGACGAGAGACGAGGGGGGAGGAAGGATGGCGTCCCTCGTTTTGGTCTTGCTCGCCCTGTTAATGTTGTTGCCCTCCTGCGGCTACCGGGTCTCCGGCCTGGGCGGGCTCGTGCCCGAGGGGGCGAAGTCCATCGCTGTCCCCACCTTCGTCAACGGAACGAGAGAGCCCTCCGTGGATATTATGGTGACGCAGGCCGTGGTGGACGAATTTCTGGCCGACGGCAGGCTCAAGGTCACCGACCCGGAGCGGGCGGACATCGTCCTCAAGGGCAAAGTAGTGAAGTATGACGTAACAGCGCTCTCGTATACGAAAGTCGCCTCCTTTGTCCAGCAATACCGGGTCACGCTGGTCGTGGACGCGAGTCTCGAAGACCCCCGGTCCAGAAAAATACTCTGGCAGGAGAAGGGCATCGAGGCCATCTTCATCTCGGATTATCCGATATCCTACACGGATGCTACGGTACCTACGGTAGATATCATGCAAACCAAGATCTCGAAGGAGGCGGCCATCAAGAAGGCCAGCCAGGATATCGCCTGGACGCTCCGGAGCAGGGTGCTGGAGGGCTTTTAAGGAAGAATGCAAAGTGCAAAATGCAAAGTGCAAATTGTAAAATCAAATCATGACCACTTTTCCTTTTGACTTCTCATGACTAAATACCAGGACCTCATATCCAGCCTTAAAAAAGGCACGATCCTTCCCCTCTACCTGTTCTTCGGCGAAGAGGAGTTCCTGGTCCAGGAGGCGGTTGACCTTATCATCAAAAAGGCCGTGGACCCCGGGTCGCGGGACTTCAACTTCAACACGGTCTATTGCCGCGAAACTTCGGCTTCCGACATCGTGAACCTCTGCCAGGCGCTCCCGTTCATGACCGAGAAGCGGCTCGTGATCGCGAAGGAGATCGATGCGCTCAAGGCGGCCGACCTTGAGGAGCTCGTTCCCTATCTCAAGGACCCGTCTCCGAGCACCTGTCTCGTCATGATCGCGAACCAGAGAAAGTACGACAAAAAATCCGTGGTCTCAGCGGTCGAGGCGCGCGGCGCGGCAACGGTGTTCTATTCCCTGCTCGACCGGGACATTGTGGCCTGGATCGAGGGGTGGGCCGGGGCGCGGGGGCTGCGCATCAGGCGCGACGCCGCGCAGTACGTGTGGCAGACCATCGGCAACGACCTCCAGAAGATCAGCAACGAGCTGGAGAAGGTCGCAATCTCCATTCAAGACAGAAAAGAGATCGTCTTTGACGATGCAAAGGCGGTGGTGGGGGATTTCCGGGAGTACACGTCCTTCGACCTCGCCGATGCAATCGGCAGAAAGAACCGGGAAAAGGCGTTCCTGATCCTCACCCGGCTGGTCCAGGAGGGGGAGCCGCCCGTGGGTCTCCTCGGCTCGGTCGCATGGAACTTTCGCAGGCTTCTGCGCGCAAAGGCAATGGAGGCGTCGGGCGTCGGGTATGACGAGATCAAGAGAAAGCTCAACGTGATCTTTCACCAGTCAGCCGCGTTCCAGGAGCAGATGAGGAAGTTCTCGGATCAAGAGCTGCGCGGGGCCTTCGGCATTTTGCTGTCAACGGACAAGGCGCTCAAATCGAGCGGCCTCTCGGGCAGGCTGGTCCTGGAGCGGATGATTTTAAGGTTGTGTGGAGGGGGCTCCGGCATAGGGCATGGAGCATAGAGCAGAGTTTATGACCCCATGCCCCATGCTCTCTGCGTAGTATAGATTTTTACGCCGCGTTTATCTTGCCGACTTTGGTAGAAAGGCGGGATACTTTTCTCGAAGCGGTGTTCTTGTGCAGGACGCCCCGGGAAGCTGCCGTATCGTATGCCTTCACGGCCTTGACGAGCGCCTCTTTTGCGGTAGCGGCATTCTTGGATGCCACAGCCTGCTCCACCTTTTTCGCCAGGGTCTTGAGCGTGGATTTTACGGATTTGTTGATCTCGTGCTTCTTTTCTGCCTGCTTTTGCCTCTTGATAGCGGATTTATGGGTTGCCACAGTGCGCCTCCTTCAAAATTGAACAGACTGACTTTGTAACATAAACAACGGGTTACTGTCAAGAGAAAAAACAGGGGTTTGAATCCATTTCCGAGGTGCCGCATGTCTGAAAAAACACGAGTTACCAAGGCTGCCGGCGTTGTGGGGGCGGCCACTCTTGCGTCCCGCGTGATGGGATACGCACGGGACATGGCAATGTCCTGGGCCTTCGGCACCGGCCTGGCCGCCGACGCCTTCTACGTGGCGTACCGCATCCCGAACCTTCTCCGGGAGCTGCTGGCCGAGGGTTCCATGTCCGCCGCTTTCATCCCCGTCTTCACCGAGACGCTCACCACGGAGTCCAAAGAGAGCGCCCGCCACCTGGCCAACGCGGTCTTTGCACGGCTGCTCGTGATCCTCGTGGTCCTGACGGGCCTCGGCATTATCTTCGCACCCTATATCGTAAAGGCAATAGCATGGGGCTTTAAGGCGGATCACGACAAATACCTGCTTACGGTGACGCTCACGCGGATCATGTTTCCCTATCTCCTGTTCGTGGGGCTTGCGGCCCTGGCCATGGGCATGCTCAATTCTCTTCGGTCGTTCCTCACACCCGCTCTCTCCCCGGTGATGCTGAATGTGATGACCATCGCCTCGGTGCTGATCGTTACCTACCTGTTCCCCGACTTCTTTCCGGACCCCATCATGGGCGTGGGCATCGGCGTCGTCCTCGGCGGGTTATTCCAGTTCCTGATCCAGGTGCCCGGGCTCAGAAAGCAGGGGATGATGATACGGCCGCAGTTCGCCCCCTCCCACCCGAGCGTGAAGAGGATCGGTCGTCTTGCCCTGCCGGTCTTTGTGAGTTCATCAGTGACCCAGATCAACATCTTTATAGGCACCATTTTCGCATCATTCCTCCCCACAGGGAGCATCACTTCCCTGTTCTACGGCATGCGATTTATCCACTTCCCCCTTGGAATCTTCGGTATCTCCATCGCCACGGCGATCCTGCCGACTATGTCCACGCAGGCGGCGAGACGGGAGATGGTGGAGTTCCGCGATACCCTCTCCCACGGCCTACGGCTGGTGTTCTTCATCATGTTTCCCGCCATGGCAGGGCTCATCGCGCTCCGGATCCCCATCGTGAACCTTATGCTCGAACACGGCCAGTTCGACCGCCTGTCCACTGCCGCCACAACTACGGCGGTGCTGTACTACGCGGTGGGACTCTGGGCCTTTGCAGGAGTGAGGATCGTTTCCCAGGCGTTCTATTCGCTGCAAGATACGCGCACACCCGTCAAGATCGCCGTTCTCGCCATGGCCGCAAACATTCTTCTCAGCGTCATCCTCATGGGGCCGCTGGCGCACGGAGGGCTCGCGCTGGCGACGTCTCTCGCCGCCATGCTGAACCTCGGCCTTCTCACCGTACGGCTCCGGAAGAAGATCGGCCGCATGGACGGCGCACGGATCCTGCGGTCTTTGCTCAAGATCGTGCCGGCGTCTCTTGTCATGGGGCTCATCGGCTGGTGGGTCAGCAGGAACCCCCTCTGGGAGTCGGGCGGCCATATCCTGCAGAAGCTCGAACTGCTGGGAGGCGGGATCGTTGCGAGCGTTCTCTTTTATAGTATTGCCATGTGGGCACTGAAGAGCGAGGAGTTCGCCTTTTTCCGGGGGATGGTGAGAAAAAAGAAAAAACAGGTTTAACCGCAGGGGACGCAAGAATGGAAAGGAAGAGGGAACATTGTAAGGCAGTCTTCCGTACGCCCCTCGGTTGGGCCGGAGTGGCGGCATCGGATAAGGGGGTATGCAGGATCGTTCTGCCCAGAAAAGGCAGGAAGGATGTTGAACGGGAGCTTCAATCCGAAATTGGAACGATTTCATCATGCCGTGATCGTAAAATTGTCGACCGCTCTGTAAAGCTTCTCCGGAAATACTTCTCCGGCGGGAGGGTTTCATTTGACCTTCCGCTTGATATTCGTTATTATACAGCCTTCCAGCAGGCGGTCTGGAAAGCGGCTGCAGAGATCCCCTTTGGCGGGACCCGGTCCTACGGCTGGATCGCGAAGCGCATCAGGAACCCGAAGGCCGTCAGGGCCGTGGGCCGGGCAATGGGCGCCAATCCCATCCCCATCATCATACCCTGACACCGGGTCATCACCTCAGCAGGTACGCTGGGCGGGTTTTCCGACGGGCTGGAGTTGAAAAAGAAACTGCTGGATCGCGAAACCAGGCAGGCAATTTTACCGCAGAGCACGCAGAGAGCGCTGATAAAAAGATCGTAGCGTTGGGGTTTATCCCCAACGAAAAACTCGATGCCGATAAACGGCATCGCTACACGTGTAGGAAATAAGACTAAAAAGGGAAAATATGGTTCTGATGCGACTCATGGTCGGCCCATTGCAAGTCAACTGCTACATCATCGCCGACGAAAAGACCAAAGAGGCCGTGGTCATCGATCCGGGAGATGATGCTCAGGACATCCTGGGCATTATCCGGAAGAAAGGGCTGACGGTCAAATATATCGTGAACACCCACGCCCACTTCGACCATGTGGGCGGGAACGAGGAGCTGAAAGAGGCCACCGGCGCCGAGATCCTCCTTCACGAGGCCGATGCGGCTCTCCTGGGATCAACATCCGGCCAGGCCAGGACGTTCGGCATGAATGCCCCTGCCTCACCCAAAGCGGACCGCTATGTGAAACACGGGGACGTGATCACCGCCGGCGAGGTGTCGCTTGCCGTCCTCCACATTCCGGGTCATTCTCCCGGCGGCATCTGCCTGGTGGAGCAGGGGATGGTCTTTACCGGTGATGCCCTCTTTGCCGGCTCCATCGGCAGAACGGACCTCCCCGGCGGCAGCCACATGGCCCTCATCGGCGCCATCAAGGCCAATCTCCTGACCCTGCCCGATGATACGAAGGTGTATCCCGGTCACGGTCCGGAATCCACCATCGGCGAGGAAAAGAGGGAGAACCCCTATCTGAATGAGGCTTCGGGATTTGTGTAATCTCTTTGGCTTGCCCCGAAACAGCGTCAGCATGGCTGTATACGGGGCTTGAGGTTTCGGGCCGGGTGTGGTAAAGTAGCGAAATCCAGATGCCCGATGCAGGATAGAAGGCTTTTAACAGGGGTTTTATCCTGGATC
>CAKKPG010000191.1 GCA_919901555.1 Nitrospiria bacterium
CCGAATTTTTTGTCGATCTTCATGATGTGATCAACGATCCAGTCAACGACCACCTGGTTCGTGGTGGCCGAGAGATCATAGGAACCGCCCTGCACTCGGGGGATCGACGCCTGCTCCTTGAGCTCCGCGAGGGCTGCAAGGTACTTCTTATGGTGCTCCTGGTGTTCCCCCAGCCCCTCGTAGCCGGAATCCTTCATGCGCTTCTCCTCCTCGGAAAAGTGGACCCTGGCGTAGTCCTCGAGGAACTTGATCGTCCCGTCAATCTCTTCCCTGCACCGGTGCTGTTTTATGGCCGACACGAGGTTATTGATCCGCTTGAACAGTTCTTTGTGCTGGCTGTCGATGGCGTTCACCCCCACAGCCAAGTCTTCCGTCCACTCCATCGCCGTCCCCTCCTTGCCGCACATTATACTCGAAAAACCGGCGCCCGTGAAGCGGCAAGATCGGGGAAGATCAACCGTAATGATTACGCGCTGTAGTAAAACGGGCACTGCACGAAGAGTCAACATGCTGAATTTTAAAGATAAAACTCGCCTGCACACCGCTAAGGTCGTATTTTGACCGTTTTTAGTTGCCTTAACAACTTTTACTTGACAAACCCGCGAAAGTCCGCTAAGATTACCTCAAGAGAACATAATAGAGACTAGCGACAAAGGCAAACTACCTGAGAGGGTAGGACGCAAAGCCACTGGTCCACGCGGCCGCAGCACCACACGGCCGATGGATAGCAGGGTTACCGAAGAGTCAGGTAAGCGCATTACACTTACCCCCTTCCTTGTGCCCATACCTTCTCAGGTACGGGCTCTTTGTTTAGGGGGTAAGACCATGCGACTATTCTTCTGCTCTATACTACTGATGGTGATCCTGATACCTGCCGTTGGCCGGGCCGGCGATGAAAGCCGTACCGCGGACTTCGCCCTGCTCATGTCCTTCGCGGTCATCGATTACAACCAGAGCGTAAACATGTTCTATGAAAGCGAGGGCTACCATGAGTTGAACCAGGTCCTGGGAAAGAGCCCGACTCGCGGGGATATGATCGCCTTCGGGATCATCGGCGTCGGTTTGACGTACCTGCTGTCGGATGTGCTGCCCGAACCGTGGAACAGGATACTCATCGATTCGGTCATCGCCAGTGAAAAGCGCAATATTGAGGAAAACAGGCGGGTGTTCAGCGGCTGGAACACCGAAGGCCCGCCCCTCCGCGGCAGGGAGCTGGGCGCCATACCCATCATCATCAGCCTCAGATTCTAACATGCCTTCTGCCGCGCGGTCTTGAGAAATGCACCGAACCGTCTGTCGTACTGCATGATATGGGCCGTTATCCAGTCGACGACCACCTGATTGGCGGCCACGCAGAGATCATAGGAGCTGTCGGCCTTCCGCGGGAGCGCGGCTTCCTTTCTGAGTTCCAGCAGCGCGACCAGAAAAGACGCGTGATGTTCCTTGTGTTTCCCGTATTCTTCATAGCCGCTTTCTTCCATGCATCGCTCTTCTTCAGCAAAATGGAGCGTGGCGTAATCTTCGAGGAACTTTATCGTGCCGTCGATGATGTACTTGCATCTCGCTTCCTTGATGGCCGCAACCAGGTGGTTGATCTTATGGAACAATTCCTTGTGCTGGTTGTCGAGCCGAGCAACACCGACGGCAAGATCTTCAGTCCACTCCATGACCGCCCCTCCCGGCACAAAAAGATGCACGCCTTCCCGCGATGATATGAAGAGAGAGATTGTAGCAAGCCCGCAAATTCATTGTCAAGAGCAGAAGGGGGAAATAGTCGCTCTCTGCATGCCGGTGAGGTATAATATAAAAAATTCAACCCGGTAAACAGCAGGCCTGAAGGGGAGGACCATGAAACGATTTTTATCACAACTGCCGTGGAGTGTTGTTGTCATCATGTGCCTGACACTGGGGCTTGCCCCGTTCTATCCGCCTCATCTCTGGGGAAAGCTCCAGATGCTGGTCCGGGGAGAACTCGTACGGCCCATCGACTGGTTCGACCTCGTTCTCCACGGAACCCCGTGGGCGGCCCTTATCCTCAAGGCAGCCGTCTCATTAAAAGAGAAATGACAGCCGCCCATCGGCAGTCGGGAAAAACCCGACAGTGCGGGACAATGGATACAATGCGATCGGGATACGGCGGGGAGGGCGGAAATGGCCTTTCCGTTGAAACCATTAAAGATCGCTATTGCAGCTTCATTCAACCTAGCCCGGACAAGCCGGAACCAAATATGCCACGAAGACGCGAAGTCCGATGAATGCAAAATGCAGAGTGCAAAATGCAAAAGTCAAAGTGAAGGAATATAAATCATGGCCTGGGGCCATACCGCAATTTTACAGTTTGCATTTTGCAATTTGACTTTTGCATTGTCTTTTTCGTGCCTTAGAGCCTTCCTGGCTGAATTTTGTTTCCATTTGAGTAGAATTTGATTCTTAACTGAGTAATGCAACCGATTGCATCCTTGTCATCTGAAATTATGCCGTTCGTACTTTGATGTCGGTTCAAGCCAGCATCCCCGGTACACGCCCAGACACATATTCGCCGCCCCTGTTTTCAAGGCTTCCTGCGTCGTCGGCTTGACCAGGATCTGCTCATATTTCATATCGCTTTTTGAGAATCTCAAGACATAGGGCGTAGGAAGTTCCGTCGTGCCCTTGTACACCTTGTTTTTAAAGTCATAGGCCCCGACGAAAAGACTGTCGTCGGTGGAAAGAAAGACGAGCGTTTTATTCGTGCTGTTATACGTTCTGAAGTGCCTCGGCATGGCTGTTGCAACGTAGGTGTAATCCTTTTTTGAGATCCGGATTATTCTATTATCGTACCCGAGCGCCCACAGATGATCCGATTCTTTGACCAGCCATTGATGGGGAAAAGGGATCATGGGCATCGGGAGGGGGTGTTTTTCAAATTTCTGATCGGCCTTGGAGAACTTTATGACGGCGTGGTCCGTATAAGACCCCCTGCCGTCCTTGACATCGGTGGTCGCGAAAACCCAGATCGCCTTGTCATCACCGGCGCCATACACGCTGCGCAGGGGCTCGGCCGTGTAGTCAAATTGCGTGTATTCCTTTGCGCCCTTGGACCTTTTTACCAGGACCATGCGGCCGCTCAATTCACCGATCGAAGAAAAAATCCCCACCACGCGCCGCTCCAGGCACAGGTACCAGTAGGAATCGGCGTCTTCCGATATGCTGATGACGACGAGGTTGGGATTTTCATTAAAATGGTTGACCATCTGCCCTTTCAACATTTTATCGTATCGTATCCCGCTGATGAGCACCCCGTTCCCCTTCTTGTCCGCCGTCGAGACGGCATAGAAAAAATCCTGGTCCGCCCCGCTGAAGAGAGACGCATAGGGACTGATCATGCCCAGTTTGCGGACCCGGGCGCCTTCCTCGGTGGCTTCTTTCAACACTTCGTAGAGGTACATCCTGGACTGGCCGTCGCGGACAAACGCGTTGAGGCTGTCCTTGTCCGGGAAGAGCGCGGTGATGTCGGACTTGCCGGCCTGCTTGATCGCTATTGTATCGGTGACTTGATTGGTTTTCAGGTCAAGCACTTTGATATAGCCGCTGTGCTTGTCGTCGGGTTTTACCACTATGTAAAGATGGTCCTGGGACTGGTGCAGGGAGAGAATATTTACAAAAGGAACGGAGGTGCAGGCGGAAAGGGCGGCGGAGAGAAGAGTGAGAAAACCAAATAGAATTGGATGTTTCCAGACGCTGAAACCATGCGAACGGCGTGATTGCATGCGGAAATTATAGCATAATAATCGGAAGGTTTTTCCTAACCCGGAAAAGCCGAAACAAAATCCACCACGAAGTCACACCCTGCACTCGCGTTACCACTCGTAACCGCTGGGTGCAGGCGAAGGCGCGAAGAAATTCATAAAGAGGTTTGAAGTTTGGTAATTTCCTCATTATGAGCGGTCTCACGGTGCAAGGGCCCCTGCCGGCGCTCCCTGCCTTGCCTCTTCATCCTTTTTCCTTTGCCTGCCGCCCCTTTTCTGATGCCAGCCTTATCCGGTAATACCGTTCCAGCTCCTCTTGAAATCTTTTCTTATCGATCGCCGGCACGTCGATCCCTTCTCCTGATGAACCGGCTTCGGTAAAGAACCGCTCAGGCAGAAAATCTTCTTTTTCGCCGAATCCGTTCTCAGCGTTGTATCGCCGCTCCAGGGCGATGATGTTCTCGCCGATCTTCAGCAGTCCCTGGCCCGTATATTCCACTCCCGTTGCGGCGGCGAGCACCTGGGCATACTCCTCGATGGACGCGCCGAGGAAGGCGAACTTGCACACCGCAAGGGAGTCCACCACGGCGTTCGTGTCCTCGGCGATCTTGATGAGCCGCGCCTTGCCGTCGAAGCTGAACCGGTCCGTGGCCACGGGCTTGCGGAGGATCTCCTGGCTGATGGGATAGGCGCGAAGATGGCAGCCTCCCCTGTTCGAGGTGCCGTAGGCCAGGGCCATGCCGTAGGAGCCGCGGGGGTCATAGGCCGGAAGCTCCAGCCCCTTCACGCTCATCGATGCGTTCGGCCTGTTGATGGACCCGCAATATCTGCGGGAGCCTTCGGCAAGCCTGTCACCGTCATCTTCCCGCCAGGCGATCTTACGGACCATGTCGAGGAGCTCATCAGGAGAGAGGAAGCTCCCCCGCGTCTCGCCGTAGGCTGCGATGGTCGCGGCCGTGGAAATGGTGTCGAGACCGAGATTATTGCACAGAAGATTTGCCTTGATGATGGACTCGGCGTCGGAGTTCGCGTTCAATGCGCCGAAGTGGGAAAGGGTCTCGTACTCGGGCATGGGCCTTCCGCAGGACGTCACCTTCTTGCACTGGATGGGGCAGCCGGCGCAGCCTTCTTTTTTGGAGCCGAACTGTTTGCGGAGGTTCGGGCCGGAGTAGGCCGAGGCTTCGGGAAAAAAGGTCTTTTTGAAGTTCTCCGTAGGCGCCATCCTGCGCCGGCCCACGATGTCCACGAGCGCAGCCGTGCCGTATTCGGTCAGCCCCAGCTCGCCCATGACCACCGGAGAGGCGCGCAAGAGCCGCATCACGTCATCCCGGGCCTGCTTGAATTTCTCTGAATCGGCAATGGACGTTTTTATCGACCCCTTCACCACGACGGCCTTCAGGTTCTTGGCGCCCATGACCGCGCCCATACCGCCCCTGCCCACGGAGTTGGCCCCACCGACCATGATGTTCGCGAACCGGACGAGCCGTTCCCCGGCCGGACCGATGCAGGCCACGGCGCCCGCGGCTTCCAGCGCCTTATTCACCTCACCGCAGCCCTTGCCCCAGAGGGATGAAGCCTCTTTGATCTCCACCCGGTCATCGTTGATTTCGAGATACACCGGAGACCGTGCTTTGCCGGTGACCACGAGGCAGTCACAGCCTGCGGCCTTGAGCTTAAGGGCGAACATGCCGCCTACGGAGGAATCGAAGATCGTGCCGGTCAGGGGGGAGCGGGAGACCACGGCCATACGGGCAGAGGTCGGCGCAGGCGTTCCGCAGAGCGGGCCGACTGCGAAGATAAGCGGGAGAGAAGGATCATAGGGCTCGAGCTTGAAGGAATCCTTCATGAGATGGACGCCCAGTCCCCTGCCGCCCAGGAATGAAGTGAGAATATCCCGGGAGATTGTTTCTGTTCTTGATTTCCCTGACGATAAATCCAGATGCAGCGCCTTGCCGTGCCATCCGCTCATAGGGGGAATGATAATCCATTTGCATCGGCAGGGTCAACTGAAAATCCGCCGAAAAAGTAATCCTTCAGCTACGGGGATACATGAGCAGGGGGTAGCAGCCCTTGAGCGATAGACGCGCTTTTCAGTGCCCCGCAGATCATGGTAAAACCACTTGTCCCAAAGCAGGCACGTGCGAAGCGTACGTGCTGCGGGGACAGGACGGATATCCTTGTGCAGCCATTGCCCAATGTGCACGCTTGCGCGGCAGAGCGAAAGGGCTGCTGCCCCCGTAACTGCTGAAGGATTACCCGAAAAAAGACATCAACCCTGAGCAGTCGCCTTTTTTCTGCCTTATAATTCTTTTGACAGCCACCCGGCTTCCCTTTATAATCATACCCTATGAAAGAAACAATCGGCGTCATCGGCGGAGGCGCATGGGGCACGGCCCTGGCCCTCGTGCTCGCGGAAAAAGGACACGGCGTCGCCCTCTGGATGTATGAAAAGGACCTGGCGGAGGAAACGGCGCGGACCCGTGAAAACCGGACCTATTTGCCGGGCTTTTCTCTCCCTGCCTCTGTTGAGGTGACCCCGGTGCTGGAAACAGCGGTCAAGGGCAAAACCGTTATTCTCTCTGTCGTGCCTTCCCACACGGTGCGGGCGGTAGCGAAACAATTCGCACCTTTTCTGACGGACAAGGCCATCATTATCAGCGCATCCAAGGGCATCGAGATCGATACGCTCATGCCGCTCTCGGAAGTGTTCAAGGACACGCTGCCCAAACCGTTCCATAACCGCCTCTGCTTCCTCTCGGGCCCGAGCTTTGCCAGGGAAGTTGCGCAGAAAATGCCCACGGCGGTCAGCCTCGCGTCCTACGACCCGGCCCTCGGGAAAAAGGCGCAGGAGATCATGAGCAGCTCCTATTTCCGCGTCTACACCAATGCCGACGTAATGGGAGTGGAGCTGGGCGGCTCGCTCAAGAACGTGGTTGCCATTGCCGCCGGCGTGCTCGAAGGCCTGGGCTATGGATATAATACGATGGCGGCGCTCCTCACGCGGGGGCTCGCGGAAATGGCGCGGCTCGGCGCGGCCATGGGCGCAAACCCCTTTACGTTTTCCGGCCTCGCGGGCATGGGCGACCTGGTCCTCACCTGCACGGGCGGGCTGTCACGGAATCGCGCCCTCGGCGTCCGACTCGGCAAGGGCGAGATGCTGGACGATATTCTCAAAGGCGCGAAGACCGTGGCCGAAGGCGTCAAGACCGCCAAGGCCGCGCGGGAGTTGGCAAAAAAGTATGACGTGGAAATGCCGGTGGTCGAAGAGGTCTATCAGATCCTCTACGAAAATAAGGACCCGAAGCAGGCCGTGAAAGATATCATGAACAGGGAGCTCAGGGAAGAGTAAACAATTGCGGAATGCGGAATAAAAGCCACAAAAATGACCGGGGAGACAAATCAGATGATAAAGCTTTTGTCGGGAATTAAATTTTTTATTGTCCTTACGCTGATCAGCCTGAATGCCCATGCCGAGATCAGGGTCATCGAGGCCGAGAACACCTACACCATGGGTGACAACGACAGCAAGGTCGACGCCCGTCGCATCGCCACCCAGGAGGCGAAGCGGAAGGCGCTGGAGCTTGCCGGGACCTACGTGGCGAGCCTGACGCAGGTCAAGGAGTACAAGCTCTCGAAAGACGAAGTGACCACCTATACCGCGGGCGTGGTCGAGACCGAGATCGTGTCCGAAGAGATGCGCGGAAGCACGAGACATCCCGAGATCTATATCAAGGCACGATGCAAAATAGACACCGATGTGCTCATGGAGCAGATCGACCGTTACCAGGAAAACCAGGAATTGCGGGAACAGCTCGAAACGTCTGCCAGGGAGAGCGACGCCCTCCGAAAAGAGCGGGACGCCCTGGTGAAACAGCTCGCCGCGGAAAAGGACAAGGCAAGGGCAGAGGAAACACGGAAGAAGCTGGACACGGCCCTCACGAACGAGGAAAGTATCGATGATACGAACAGGGTCTGGGCCGCCGTCTCCCGGAACACCGACTTCTCCGACCCCGAGGCGCAACCGATAACCATCACCCAGGCCGACCTCGATAAATACACCGTTTCCATGCAGAGGGCGATTCAGGTCAATCCCGGAAACCAGCGCGCACGCATGCTGCTTGCCTCGCTCTACCAAAATAGAGGCAACAACAAAGCCACGGAGAACGAGCTGCGTACCGCCATGGCGCAGAACCCCGCCAACCCGCTCCTCCACATGAAGCTGGGGGTCCTGCTCAAAGACCAGGGCAGATATGACGAGGCCCTGAAGGAGTTCTTTTTCATCGAGCGGAAAAGGCCGAACGAGCCGCACATGCTCCTCATGACCGGCATGACCCACAAGGCGAAGGGCAACTGCCGTATGGCCGTAGCCTACCTCAAGCGGTTCATGATGTATACGAAGAGAAACGACCGGCCTCGAATGGCGCCGTTGAAGCAAAAGGCATTGGAGGCGCTGAAGGAGTGCGGCGACCGGCCGGGCGCTCGACCGGCGGGGCAGAGATCAAGATTGAGATAGTCAGTTGCAGATCAAATTCTTCTCAAAATGGGAAGAATATTTCTTCAATGTCTTGATTTTTACCGCAATTTTGCAATTTTCAATTTGCAATTTGCATTTTACAATTCCGGCTTGTCCGGGTTAGGCAATAAGCTCCACAATGCAGCCGCAGATGAAGGATTCTCAGGTAACATGAATACCACCGAACTCACAAAACTCCTCGAAAGCGTCCGTAAGGGCGGGACCGATGTCGCGACAGCCCTTGAACGGCTCAAACATCTGCCCTTCGAGGATGCCGTCTATGCCCACATCGACCACCACCGGAGCCTGCGCCACGGCATGCCCGAGGTGATCTATTGCGAGGGCAAGACCGTGGCCCATATAACGGGGATCGTCAAACGCATGCTCCAGGCGGGAAGCGACATTCTCGCAACGCGGGCCAGCGACGCCGTCTACAAGGCCGTCAAGAAGCTCGACCGCCGCGCCGTTTATCACCCGTCGTCGCGGGCCATCGTGATACAGCGCACAAAAAAGACGCCCACGAAAGGCGTGATCCTGGTCCTCACCGCC
Organism: Nitrospiria bacterium; assembly: GCA_919901555.1. Lineage (GTDB taxonomy): Bacteria > Nitrospirota > UBA9217 > UBA9217 > UBA9217 > CAKKPG01. The sequence goes on from CAKKPG010000191.1 coordinate 8,791, forward strand.
GGCACATCGGACATCCCCGTGGCAGAGGAAGCCGCCGTCACCGCGCAGGCCCTCGGGAGCAGCGTGCAGACCGTGTATGACGTCGGCGTGGCAGGCATTCACCGTCTCTTCAGCAAGAAAAACGTCCTCGACGCCGCGCGGGTGATCGTGGTTGTCGCGGGCATGGACGGCGCGCTCCCCTCCGTCGTGGGCGGGCTGGTGGACAAGCCCGTGGTCGCCGTGCCCACGAGCGTGGGCTACGGCGCGGGCTTCCAGGGCCTGGCCCCGCTCCTCACCATGCTGAACTCCTGCGCCTCGGGAGTGGCAGTGATGAACATCGACAACGGGTTCGGCGCGGGGGTGCTGGCGCATAGGATCAACTTATTGGGAGAGTCAAAATAAATAACCTTTTTCTCTCGCAGAGCTTGCTATATTGTAGAAGGTAGCCAAGCCCATTGAAAAAGGCTAT
>CAKKPG010000192.1 GCA_919901555.1 Nitrospiria bacterium
CGCATCAATCTTCTTCGTGAATTTTCCGTCCCCCTTCTCGCGGGTGTGGTAACGGCCCTGGTCTGGGCCAACTACGCGCCGGAAGAATACCATTATTTTCTCCATAACCATTTCCTCGGCCCCCTCAGCTTTCACTTTCTGACGAACGACATTTTCATGGTCTTTTTCTTCGGCATCGCGGCGGTGGAGATCACCCAGAGCTTCCTGCCGGGCGGCGACCTCAACCCCGTGAAAAAAGCGGTGAACCCGCTCATGGCGACCCTGGGCGGCGTGATCGGTCCCGCCTTCGTCTACCTGGCGCTGAACCACTTCATCGGCTCAGCGGAGCTGCTCAGGGGATGGGGGATCCCGACGGCGACGGACATCGCCTTTGCGTGGCTCGTGGCGCGGACGGTCTTCGGGGTGGACCATCCGGCCATATCCTTTCTGCTGCTCCTTGCCGTGGCCGATGACGGAATAGGCCTTGCCATCATCGCGGTCTTTTATCCCGATCCGCTCCTGCCTGTGGCGCCTCTCTGGCTGTTCCTGACGATTGGCGGCATGCTGGCCGCGTATGCGCTGCGGAAATTGCAGGCAGCTTCGTATTGGCCATACGTGCTTTTGGGCGGCGGGCTCTCCTGGGCAGGATTGTTCAAGGCCCATCTCCATCCGGCCCTGGCGCTGGTCTTCATCATTCCCTTCCTTCCGCATGCGAAGAAGGAGAAAAAGCACCTGTTCGAGGAGGACATGGCGGACCGCTCGTCCATCGCCCGGTTCGAGCACGAATGGAAGATCATCGTGGACTTCGGCCTTTTCATGTTCGGCCTCGCCAATGCGGGCGTCGAATTTTCCCGCATCGGGACCGCCACGTGGCTGGTCGTCGCGGCGCTCCTCGCCGGGAAGACCGTGGGCATCTTTTCCCTGGGCGTGCTGGCGGAAAAGCTCGGCTTTCCCCTGCCGCGGAGCGTGGGAAAGAAAGAGCTCCTCGTGGTGGGGATCATCGGCGGGTTCGGCTTTACCGTGGCCCTCTTCGTGGCGGGCGAGGCATTCACCGACCCCACCCTGCAGGGCGCGGCCAAGATGGGCGCCATGCTGAGCTGCTTGTCCGGCTTCATTGCCGTCGCCGCGGGCAGGCTGCTGAAGATCAGGAAAATGACGTGACGGCCGTTGCCCCTGTTTTTTCTTGACATGCATCGCCGGTTTATTGTAAAGTTTTACAGTTTTTGCGGCGCTTGTTTTTTGAAAAGGGGTAGTACCTTGACCGTTTCGCCTGTCAGCATCGTATCCCTGTCGTTCCTGCTGCTTCTGTCCCTTGCCCTGCTGGCGCCTTTTGTGCGCACACACCAGCGACTCCTCATCACCCTGGGATTCTCACTTACGGCCATTGCATCGCTGGCCGCTGTTGTCGCCGGCGTCTGGGCCGTGGCGGGCGGCATCACCTACAGGCTGGTCCTTCCCCTGGGGCTTCCCGATCTTCCGTTCCATCTGCGCCTCGACCATCTTTCGGGTTTTTTCCTCGTGGTGATCGGACTGCTGTCATTGTACGTCTCCATCTATTCCGTGGGATATGTCAAGGGGTTCCTGGGCCGGCGGTCGGTGACCAGCCTCGTCGTGTTTTTCGCCTTTTTCCTCGCAGGCATGCTGCTCGTGGTGCTGTCGGACGATGCCTTCATTTTCCTCGTTTCCTGGGAGGTCATGGCCGCCTCATCCTATTTTCTGGTGCTCTTTGAGGACGAGCGCGTGGAGAACCGGCGCGCCGCGTTCCTCTATCTCGTTGTCGCCCACGTGGGGGCCATCGCCATCCTCCTGTCGTTCGGGGTGATGGCGGGCCTTGCCACCGGCTTCCAGGGCTTCGGCGCGTATACCTTCGACGCCATGCGGAAGACGGAGCTCTCCGCCGGATGGGCCGCCGCGGCCTTTCTCCTCGCGTTCTTCGGGTTCAGCGCCAAGGCCGGCGCGGTGCCCCTCCATGTCTGGCTGCCCGAGGCGCACCCCGTGGCGCCGTCGAATGTATCGGCCCTCATGAGCGGCGTGATGCTCAAGACCGCGGTCTACGGGATCGTGCGGGTGGTCTTCGACCTGATCGGCCAGTTCCCCTGGTGGTGGGGCGCCGTTGTTCTGGTGTTCGGCCTCGTCTCGGCGGTCATGGGGATACTGGCTTCGCTGCTGCAGCAGGACCTGAAAAGGCTCCTGGCCTACAGCTCGGTAAAGAACATCGGGATCATCCTCATCGCCATCGGTCTGGCCATGATATTCAGCTCCTTCCGGATGACGCTCCTGGCGGCCCTTGCGCTCACCGCGGCGCTGTACCACGCGCTGAACCACGCCATGTTCAAGGGGCTCCTGTTCATGGGCGCCGGCGCCGTGCTCCACGCCACCCATGAGCGAAATATGGAGAACATGGGCGGGCTGATCCGCGACCTGCCCTGGACCGCCGTCTTCTTTCTCGTGGGATGCATGTCCATCTCGGCGCTCCCGCCCTTCAACGGATTCGTGTCGGAGTGGCTCACCTTTCAGGCATTTCTTCTTTCCCCGGCGCTCCCCAGTCCCATCCTGAACCTGCTTATCCCGCTGGGCGCCGCGCTCCTGGCCCTGAGCAGCGCCCTTGCCGCGGCGGCCTTCGTGAAGGCCTTCGGCATAACGTTTCTGGGCCACCGGCGGGCGCACCTCCATGCCCAGGTGCATGAGGCGGACAGGACCATGCTGACGGGGATGCTGCTGGCCGCTGTCACCTGCCTGGGCCTGGGCGTCTTTCCGACCTATCTGATCAGCTGGATGGGCCCCATCACCAAAGATCTGGTGGGGGGCACGATCTCGTCCTCGGCTGCCGGGTTCGGCTGGATGTGGCTCACGCCGATCGCCGCCGAGCGCGCGTCCTATTCCGCGCCCCTGACCTTCCTGGTGATCCTGGTCGTGGTGGTCGCGACCTATCTGCTCCTCCATGCCCGTCCCGGCGCCGTCCGAAGGGCCCCGCTCTGGGACTGCGGGTTCGAGAAGGTCACCGAGCGAATGCAGTACACCGCCACGTCGTTCTCCATGCCCCTGCGCAGGATCTTCGGGTTCCTTTTCTTCAGCATCAGGGAGCAGGTAAGGCAGCTGCCGCCCGCCGCCCATCCGGCCTTCCCCGAACGATTGCATTATCATCTCCGCGTGCGGGACCGGTTCTGGGGCTGGCTCTACAAGCCCGTGATCGACGCGAGCTTCTGGATGTCCCGCAGGATCGGACGGCTCCAGCAGGGCCGCATCCAGATCTATCTCATTTATTCCTTCGTGACGATCCTGGTGCTGCTGCTGTTCGTATGACGAACCAGGCCGCGGGAGCCTTTGACAGGATAACAGGATTTGCAGGATTTTAGAAACGAATGTATATCAGGTTTTATCGTAACGACTCGGGTCTGCCGGTGAGCACAGGCGCAAAAAAGCGCGCCGTTAATCCCGTCTCAATGAAGTCAGGAGTCTTTCGTTGAAGATACATCCCTTCCTCATAGAGGCCGCTCAGGTGGCCGTCCTCCTCTTTGCCGCGCCGCTCTTCGCGGGGTGGGTGAAGATGGTGAAGTGCTGGTCCCAGGGCAGGACGGCGGCGGGCCTGTTCCAGCCCTACCGGGACCTCCTGAAGCTGTTCTCCAAGGACATTGTGCTGGCCGAGAACGCCTCCTGGATATTCCGGTTCACGCCGTACCTCGTCTTCGGCGTGACGGTCCTGGCGGGCGGGATCATTCCCATGCTCTCGACGGACCTGCCGCTGTCGGCCACCGCCGACGTGATCGCCCTCGTGGCGCTCTTTGCCATCGCGCGGTTCTTCACGGCCTTGGCCGGCATGGACATCGGCACCGCCTTCGGCGGCATGGGCTCGAGCAGGGAGATGGCCATCGCCTCCCTGTCCGAGCCCGCCATGCTCATGGCCATCTTTGCCGTGTCCCTGGCGAGCAAGTCCACGTCCCTGTCGCAGATGGCGCTGACCGTGTCCCAGGGCTACTCGCTCCTGCGGCCGTCGCTCGCTTTCGCGTTCCTGGCGTTCATCCTCATTACCCTCGCGGAGACGGGAAGGGTGCCGGTGGACAACCCCGCCACCCATCTCGAACTCACCATGATCCATGAGGCCATGGTCCTGGAGTATTCGGGACGGCACCTCGCGCTCGTGGAGTGGGCGAAAATGATGAAGCTCTTCCTCTACATCTCGCTGGGGACGGCGGTCTTTGCGCCCTGGGGGATAGCCTCGAACGATGACGCGGGGGGCGTGCTGGCGGCCTTCGGCGCGCTGGCGGCAAAGCTCGCCGCGGCGGGCGTGGGGCTGGTGCTCATCGAGACGGGCCTGGCCAAGATGCGCATCTTCCGGGTGACGGAGTTCCTGGGGAGCGCGTTCCTCTTCGCCACGCTCGGGATGCTGTCGTT
>CAKKPG010000193.1 GCA_919901555.1 Nitrospiria bacterium
TCTGTGAGGGCGGCGAGTTGTACCGGGTAACCGGGAGGCTCGCTGCTACTCTCCAATGTTTGACTTTTGACTTTTGGAACGTGTCGCGGGGACAGGCGAAACTGAGTACTAATGCCGATTCAGAAACTTTCCCTTCCTCGGAAACATGGACAGCCTGAAGTGTCCGTGGTTACCAATCCGGATTATCAAGCCCCATACAGGACTGTCCGTAAAAGTGCCCGGTTTGATAGACACCGGCGCAGACGACTGTTCCATACCCTATAATGCAAATTTAAAGTAGCATTTTAATATTGCATTCCGGGAAACTCTCTATCATAGCGCGGTCTTCGACCGCAATTGAAAATTGCAAATTGCAAATTGAAAATATTAAATTTGCGGTATGATCGCAGATCATATATTGTATAAAAGATTCGCGCGAATCTGTCAAGTCTTGGGAAAAAATATCATATCACTGTCCAACAAACGCCCGTGGGCGGCAACGAGACGACTGTGACCATCGACGGCGCTCTGCAACACGACAAGGTTATTCCCCTTGTTGACGACCGTCAGGAACACTCGGTCGAGGTGAGAATACCTGTTGCAGGCGGATGAGAAAAAGGGGCCTGTACCTTATCGCAACGTCGGCAATAATGCCGGTAGACACAGCCGCACTATTTATGTAAAATAGCAGCATAGGAGGTGAATTCCATGGCACTTACCATTGCTCAAGAAATCATTCCGTTACAAGCCGATTCGGGCGGCGTTGTCCATGTCGCCGGAACGCGCGTAACATTGGAAACGGTGATCGCCGCCTTTTCAGAGGGCGCAACCGCTGAAGAGATCGCCCAACAGTACCCATCGTTGAATCTGGCTGATATTTATGCAGTGATCGGCTATTACCTGCGGCATTCAGAAGAAGTTGCGGCATATTTAGAGCAGCGAAAAGTCCAAGCGGCCGCGGCACGAAAGCAGAACGAGTTACGCTACGACCCGCTCGGTGTGCGCAGCCGTTTGATGTCCCGCCGAACCCATCAAGGATAAGGTCAATGCGTTTTCTTGCCGACGAAAACTTGAATAACGACATTGTGCGCGGATTGCTGCGTCGAAAGACCGATTTGGATATTGTACGTGTTCAGGATGCCGGTCTGTCAGGCGCCGATGACCCGACAGTTCTGGAGTGGGCGGCGAGAGAGGGACGTGTGTTATTCACGCACGATGTCTCTACAATCACTCACTACGCCTATGAACGCGTCAGTGCAGGCAAGGCCATGCCGGGTGTTTTTGAAGTCAGCCGGGAATTGCCTTTGGGGGTCGTCATCGAAGATATCCTCTTGTTGGCCGAGTGCGGGCTTGAGGGTGAGTGGAACGGACAAGTACGGTACCTGCCCTTACGGTGAAAACGGTATCGTGCAAGTCAGAGAATGGCGATTTCACGTCAGACCCGCTCTGCACTCGGGGCGGATTTGATTTAAGGTCGCGTTTGCAGAGAACCATCGCGAACAGCAGCACGAGGCTGGCTGGAAAGGAGACGCTGAAATGGCTAAAAGCAAGGCTGTAGATGCAGTTCGATATTTTGAAGAACGGTTAAAGGCGAAAAACGTGAGCGTCTCGAAGATCATCCTCTTCGGTTCGCAGGCTCGGGGAAAGGCGTCCGCCGAGAGCGATGTCGATATCGTTCTTATCTCCAGGGATTTTGGAAAAAAAGATATTTACAAAAGACTGGAGCTGATCAAAGAGGCGGAGATCGCCACGATAAAAAAATTTCTGATACCCTTCGATATCATCATGATGACCCCTGATGAATTCAAAAGCGGCAAGTCCCTGGTAACTGAGTTTGCGAAAAAAGGGAAAGTGCTCACTGCGGCCTGAAGGGTCTATTCCGCCTGAACAAAGAAGGCGGTGAGTCGGCTACAACTAGCCACCCGCCAAATTGCCGAAACCATGGACGTTGTCGGATAAAGGAAAACAAAAAGGCAGGCAAAAAGGACGGCGGCATTGCCAAAAAGGCCCGGCTGGAGCCGGAAGAAAAAACGGGGAAGAAGGTTGTGACTGAAAATGATGAAGAATAAAGGGGAATGCTCACTGAGTATCGACGTCCCCTCCGCGTCCCTGCCAATGATCTTGCCGAGTCGTTCGTAAGACAAGCCGTTTATGAGCTTGTAGTATTTCATGTGCTGTAATCCCGCACAGGGAAAGGAGGTCATATCATGATTCCGAAGAATGGTAAAGGGTGGAGCCCCTATGTTGCCGGGGCGCTGAGCGGTCTGTTGATCATCCTGTCCGTCTGGGTGACGGGAAAGTATTTCAGCGCGTCGAATTCCTTCATCCGCACGGCCGGAATGATCGAGAAGGCCGTGGGGCCGGAACGGACCGCGCAAATGAGCTATTTCAAGAAGTATTCGCCTGCTCCGGACTGGGAGTGGATGTTCGTCGTCGGCATCCTCGTCGGCTCCTTTATTTCGGCCATCACCTCGGGCAGCTTTCAATGGAAAGGAGTCCCCGACATGTGGGCGGCCCGCTTCGGTCCGAGCCCGGTGCGGCGGGGCGTCGTTGCTTTCATCGGCGGCCTCGTCGTTATCTTCGGGTCGCGACTGGCCGGCGGCTGAACGAGCGGCCACGGACTGAGCGGTTCCGTTCAGTTAGCAGTAAGCGGCCTCGTCGCCCTCGCCTGTTTTTTCATGGGCGGGATCATTACCGCCCGCATCGTTTACGGAAGAGGTGACAGAACATGAAGATACTTCTCTACGGGCTCGTAACGGGCATGATCTTCGGTTTTTTGCTCCAGAAGGGCCGCGTGCTGCGGTTTGACAAGCAGATCGGCGCCCTGCGTCTTATTGACGCGACGGTATTCAAATTCATGGGCTCCAGCGTGCTCGTCGCCATGGTAGGCGTGTACCTGCTCCGGGACCTCGGGCTGGCACAGCTCGACCTTCTGCCCACGGTCCTGAGCAAGAACATCGCGGGCGGCCTCCTCTTCGGCGTGGGCTGGGCCTTGCTGGGGTACTGCCCCGGGACCTCGGCCGGCGCCCTGGGCGAAGGAAGATGGGACGCCCTGTTCGGCGCCCTCGGCATGGTCCTCGGCGCCGTCATCATGGGTGAACTCTATTCGGCCATGAAGGAAGCAGCTCCCTGGTGGGGAGACTTCGGGACCATCACCCTTCCCGAAGTCCTCGGCGTAAACCACTGGTTCGTCATCGCCGTTTGCGTCGCTGCCGGCCTGTGGGTCTTCCGGTGGTTTGAGAAGAAGGGGCTGTAGTCTTCGGCCCGGCACGACGGATGCATTTCAGAATAAGACGAATAGCACGAATAGAAAATGCCCTGATTCATTCGTAATGGACTGATAGCGTTGAGGAGGCGACGATCTGAAATGATGAAGAACGTCAATTACTTCAAAGCAGGTTTTGCCGTGCTTCTCGCCGTATACGGGATCATCCTTGCCGGCGACGTGACGGAGCCCCGGTTCCTCGACCGCGTGGATCTCGTTGTCCATGAGGCGGGCCATCTGCTCTTCACCTGGTTCGGAGAATTCATCATGGTCACGGGCGGCACGGTCCTTCAGCTTGCCGTCCCTGCCGGCATCGCCGTCTACTTTTACCTGCGGCGGGAGCTCTTTTCGTCTTCCGTTGCGATCTTCTGGGTCGGCCAAAGCCTCTTCAACGTTTCCGTGTACATCAAAGACGCCCAGGCCATGGCCTTGCCCCTCGTGTCCGTGGGCGGCGGCGACGATACGATCCACGACTGGAATTACCTCCTGCTCAAGCTCAACCTGCTCCGGTGGGACCAGGCCATCGGGAACGCGGTCCATGTCCTGGGCGTACTCGTTCTTATTTCATCCGTTGTCCTGGGGTTTTACTTTTCCTTTGACCGGGAAGAAACAACAGCCTGAGAAGGCGGGCGCGCTTGGTGTTCTGCATACAAGAAATGATACCTATTATAGAGGAGGAAGGCCCATGAAATTGATCAAGTGCATTGTTCAGCCCTACAAGCTGGACGAAGTCAAGGCGGCAATCACGGCTCTGAACGTTCACGGTATGACCGTCTCCGAGGTAAAAGGCTTCGGCCGCCAGAAGGGCCACAAGGAAGTCTACCGCGGCGCCGAGTACACCGTGGACTTTGTGCCCAAGGTTGAGCTCGAGGTCGTCGTTGCCGACAACATGGTAAAGGAGGTCATTGACGCGGCGGTGAAGGCGGCCCGCTCCGGCAAGGTGGGCGACGGCAAGATCTTCGTCATGCCCGTGGAAGAGGTGGTCAGGATCAGGACCGGCGAGACCGGCGATGCGGCGCTGTAAAAGGACGACGAATTTGTAAGAATAAAATTTTTCACAGAGCACACAGAATTAATCACTTAAAAATAAAAGTATTTCTCTGCGCCCTCTGCGGCGAAAAGATTCATTACGATTTTATAAAAATTAATCAGGGAGGAACGGATTCATGATGATCGGCGTAAAGAGAGTTCTCGTAGTTCTGCTGTTTCTGCTTGCAGCGGCGCTCCTCGTGCCTGCGGTTATTATGGCAGGGGAAGCGCCCGCGGTCATCCCTAAGATCGACACGGGCGATACGGCGTGGATCCTGATGTCCACGGCGCTCGTGATGCTCATGACCCCCGGCCTCGCCATGTTCTACGGAGGCATGGTGAGGCGAAAGAACGTGCTCGGCACCATCATGCACAGCTTCATCGCCATTGCCCTCGTGAGCGTTCAGTGGATACTCATCGGGTACTCCCTTTCCTTCGGGCCTGATGTCAAAGGTCTCATCGGTAACCTGAGCTGGGCAGGATTGCAGGGGGTAGGCCTCACGCCGAACGCCGATTACGCGCCCACGGTGCCGCACCTTGCCTTCATGATCTACCAGGCCATGTTCGCCGTCATCACCCCGGCGCTCATCAGCGGCGCCTTTGCCGAGCGGATGAAGTTCTCGGCCTACATCGTCTTTACCCTCGTCTGGACCACCATCGTCTACGACCCCGTCGCCCACTGGGTATGGGGGACCGGCGGCTGGCTCAAGCATCTCGGGGTGCTCGATTTCGCCGGCGGCATCGTTGTTCACGCGACCTCGGGCTTCTCGGCGCTCGCTGCGGCGCTCTTCATCGGCAAGCGCAAAGGCTTCCTCCAGGAGCCCATGCCTCCCCATGACCTGCCGCTGACGGTGCTCGGCGCCGGGCTGCTGTGGTTCGGGTGGTTCGGGTTCAACGCAGGGAGCGCCCTGTCTTCGGGCGAGCTTGCCACCATGGCCTTTGTCACGACCCATACGGCAGCTGTGGCGGCGACCCTCACCTGGATCATCGCCGAGTGGTATCACCGCGGAAAGCCCACGATGTTCGGCGCGGCCACGGGCGCCATCGCCGGGCTTGCAACCATAACGCCTGCCGCCGGTTTCGTCGGGCCCATGCCGGCGCTCCTCATCGGCGCAGCCGCCGGCCTCCTGTGCTATACGGCGCTCAATGCCAAGACGAAATTCGGCTATGACGATTCCCTCGACGCCTTCGGCGTTCACGGCGTGGGCGGTACCCTCGGGACGGTGATGGCCGGGCTCTTCGCATCCGTTGCCGTTAATTCCGCCGGGGCGAACGGCATGTTTTTCGGAAACCCGAAACAGCTGGCTGTCCAGACAGGGTCCGTTCTGCTCGTTGCCGCGTATTCCTTTATCGTGAGCCTCATCATTTTCAAAATCATCGATGTGACAGTAGGGCTCAGGGTCACCGGCGACGATGAGACGCAGGGCCTGGACATCACCCAGCACGGCGAGAGCGGATATACGGTGTAGCGCGCACCGAAAGCATTTGATATTAATGGTGACCAACTCATAAAAACCCTTTTCACCGCAGAGGACACAGAGAAAAAACGGAGACTGTTTAAGGTGTTCCCTTCGCGATCTCAGCGGTCTCTGCGGTAGATTTGGTTTTTGAGAATTCATTCATCGTACTATGAAGGAGTGAAAACAACCGTGTCCGACGAACAGGCCCAAACACTTCCCGCGCCCGCCAACGGCCCCGCGCTCTCCATCATCCCCCTGGGAGGCATCGGCGAGATTGGGATGAACTCCACCGTGATCGAGTACGGCGACGATATTATCGTCATCGACGCCGGGCTGATGTTTCCCGGCCCCGAAATGCTCGGCGTGGACTTCGTGATCCCCGACTTTACCTACCTGCTGGAGAACCGCCACAAAGTGCGCGCCATCATGATCACCCATGCCCACGAGGACCACATCGGCGCGCTCCCCTTTTTGCTCAAGGAGCTGAATGTCCCCGTCTACGGAACGAGGCTCACCCTGGGGTTCATAAAAGACAAGCTCAGGGAGCACGAGCTCGATGCCGCGGCCCAGCTCATCACGGTCAAGCCCCGGGACGTGGTGGAGGTCGGCTGCTTTAAGGTGGAGTTCATCCGCGTGACCCACAGCATCGTCGACGGCTGCGGCCTGGGCATCACCACGCCTGTGGGTCATGTGGTGCATACGGGGGACTTCAAGATCGACCCCACGCCCGTGGACGGCGAGATCATGGACCTCCGCACCTTCAGCGAGTACGGTGACAAGGGCACCCTTGTCTTCCTCTCGGATAGCACTAATTCCTCCCAGGGCGGGTACACCTTCTCGGAGAAAGAGGTCCGGCGGGGGCTCGAAGATATTTTCCACAAGGCAGCGGGCAGGATCGTCGTGGCCACCTTCGCCTCGAACATCCACCGGGTGCAGCAGATCGTGGACGTGGCCGTGATGCACGGCAGGAAGGTGATCCTGAACGGCAAGAGCATGATCGCCAACGCCCAGATCGCCCTCGACCTCGGCTATCTCAAGATGCCGCCGGAGACGTGGCTGCGGATCGACGCGCTCAAGCGCCTTCCTGACAACGAGGTGGTGCTTATCACCACCGGCAGCCAGGGCGAGCCCATGTCCGCGCTCACCCGCATGGCAGCCAACGAGCACAAGCAGTTCCAGATCAGGAAGGGCGATACCATCGTGCTGTCGTCCAAGATGATCCCGGGCAACGAACGGGCCGTGACCCGCATCATCAACCACCTGTTCAAGCGCGGCGCCGAAGTGTTCTACGAAAAGGTCTCAGAGGTCCACGTCTCGGGCCACGCGTCCAAGGAAGAGCTGAAGCTCATGCTGAACCTCGTCAAACCCAGATACTTCATCCCGGTCCACGGTGAGTACCGCCACCTCGTGTACCACGCGCAGCTTGCGAAGAAGGTGGGCATCCCCGAAGAGAACATCTTCATCCTCGAAGACGGCGAGGTGATGGAATTCACGAAGGATTCTGCTCAGAGGGCCGGGCTCGCGCCGGCGGGCCGGGTGCTCATCGACGGCAAGACAGCCTGGGGCATGGAGACGGTCATTCTCCGGGACCGGATGAAGCTTGCCCACGACGGCGTGGTCATCGTCATCCTCGCCATCGAGAAGCACACCGGCAAGGTGGTCTCGGGCCCGGACATCGTGTCCCGGGGGTTCGTGTTCGAAGACGCCTCGCAGGAGCTTCTCGCCGAGGTGAAAGATGTCGTGATGGACACCATCCTCCTCATGATCCCCGAGGCCAAGGGCGACTGGTCCCTCGTCTCCGCCCGGGTCCGCAGCGCGCTCAAAAAGTTCATCAACAAGCGCCTGGAGCGCAGGCCGATGATCCTGCCGGTTATTATGGAAGTGTAGCTGTTCAATCTGGCGGAATGCAGAAGCGAGAAAGGGATTTTGCTTCTTTGGGTGATTGTAATATGATACAATAGAATTGCAAGGACTTCCCGAAGTCTCGCGGTAAGGAATTCCGAGGTGCAGATATGGGCGCTGTCAAAGAAGCAAATCCTGCTGCATTAAAAGTTGCCAAAGAGTTTGCGGATAAGGTGCATAAACTTGTCCCTCACGCAATTGTGAAACTGTTCGGGTCAGCTGCACGCGGAGAAATAGAAGAGCTAAGCGATATTGACATCTACGTGGAACTGCCCGATGCGGTAGCGAGTGATTCCGTGAAGAAACAGATCAGCGACATCGCCTGGGAAGTGGGTTTCGCTCACGACCATGTAATACAGTCGGTGGTTTATCAAAAGAGTGAGATTTGGGATAGCCCACTCCGGTCTTCGCCCTTTATCAAGGCTGTGACAAATGAGGGCATCCCCTTATGAGAAACGCGGATACCGTCGCGCTCATCAAACACAACCTCCAAAAGGCGGATGACTCAATAATACAAGCGGGCGCCCTGCCTGCGCCTGATGCGGGATTGCCAAATTCCGCTTAACGTGGTATCTTATAGCGTCAAGAGAGCGAGGTGTGTGATGGGTAAAAAAGACGTATTGATGGACGAAATAGGGCAGGTTCCCGAACCATTTCTCGACGAGGTGCTTGATTTTGTCCGGTTCATCAAAGCGAAAATAACAAAGGGAAAAACAGACATCACCATCGCAAGCGAGTCATCCTTAAAAAAAGACTGGCTGAGGCCGGAGGAGGATGAGGCTTGGCAAAATTTGTAAAAGGCGATGTTGTTGTAGTTCCCTTCCCTTTTTCCGACCTCACGCAGGCCAAAAGACGTCCTGCCCTTGTTATCGCCGACCTGGAAGGCGATGACGTCATCCTCTGCCAGATAACCAGCCAAGCGGTTTCCGATCAATACGCCGTCTCTATTACAGATCGTGATTTTTTAACCGGCGGCTTGAAGCAACAAAGCAACGCAAGACCGAATCGCATATTCACCGCAGATAGCCATATTATCCTGTACAAAACAGGCGCGCTTCAACCGGCTAAGATCAGCGAGATTATCGATAAGATGGTTCGGATTATACGCGCGTAAGCGACTATCTTTGGTAAGATTATGAGCACGCAAACTACCATTGAATGGACCGAGCAAACTTGGAACCCAACGGTGGGATGCACGAAGATTTCGCCCGGTTGTCAGAATTGCTATGCCGAAACCATGGCGCGCCGTTTAAAGGCCATGGGCGTTAACGGGTATGAGAATGGCTTTAAGCTCACGCTCTTGCCGCAACGTCTGTCCGATCCGTTACAGCGCAAAAAGCCGACGATATATTTTGTTAACTCCATGAGCGATCTTTTTCACGAGAAAATCCCGGCTGCCTATATCCAGCAGGTCTTTGATGTAATGAAAAAGGCTCCGCAGCATACGTTCCAGGTTTTGACAAAGCGGGCTGATAAGATGACGGAGTTCTTTAAAACGTACCAGGCCTCAACAAACGCATGGCTTGGCGCAACGGTTGAGAATAAGCAGCACGGCATCCCCCGTATAGATCAACTCCGCAAGGTGGAGGCGCATGTGCGCTTCCTGTCTATAGAGCCGCTGCTCGAAGATTTGGGAAAGCTTGATTTGTCCGGCATTCACTGGATCATCGTCGGCGGCGAATCTGGCCCAAAGGCGCGGCTCATGAAACCCGAGTGGGTCATGAATATCAAGCGGCAGTGCGAAGAACAGAACGTCGCCTTTTTCTTCAAACAGTGGGGCGGCTGGGGCGCGGATGGAAAGAAGCGCGCAAAGAAGGAAAATGGAAGGCTGTTGCAGGGGCGTACGTGGGATGAAGTGCCGCATAGGTTAAGCGAGGCGTTCTTATTCCGATGACGCTTTTTTGGAGTAATGGGTGAAAGGATCTGTCTTCCAGGCCCCCTCAAGAAGTTAATCAACAAGCGCTTGGCGCGGCGCCCATAATCCTGACGGTTATCATGGAAGTATAACAAGTCAAGATTGATGAAGTCGTAAAAACTAAAAATCCACCGCTGAGGCGCTGAGACGCTGAG
>CAKKPG010000194.1:0-9547 GCA_919901555.1 Nitrospiria bacterium
GCGAGCTGATGGGCGGCAAGCTGTACAAGAAGTACCGGATATACGAGAAGAAGATCTAACGTAACATCCTGAAGCCTAATATCGAAATCCTATTTCAAAAAACTTTTTTAAATTTTGTTCATTCGATATTGTTTAGAATTTAGGAGCCTGTTGCACAAATGGCTTTTTTAGGCAAAGCGTCATTCTGAGCGCAGCGAAGAATCTCGTATTTCCAATATGTTGAGAGACCCTTCGCTTCGCTCAGGGTGACGAAAATAGGGTTTGTGCAACAGGCTCTTAGGACTTAGAATTTATGATTTGAACTTATGAAACATCTTGGACGAAAACTCTATCATCTTTTCGGCGGGCTGGGACTTCTCTCCCTGTACTACGTCCTCGGCAGAGACCACGCGCTGCCCGTCTATGGGGCGCTGTTTTTGATCGTGCTGGCGGTTGACACGGCGCGGCTCAAGATCCCCGCGTTCAATCAGTTCGTCTTTTCCCGGTTCGGAAGCTTTATCCGGCCGAGTGAAGTGAATAAACTCACGGGCACCCCTCCCTACATCCTCGGCATCGGCCTGTCCCTTTATCTTTATAGACCTGAGGCGGCTTCCGCCGCTATTTGCTTCCTGGCCTGCGGCGATGTCGCTGCGACCGCGGTGGGCGAGCGGTATGGAAAGACAAAGATCGGGAGCAAGAGCCTGGAAGGAACGGCCGCTTTTGTCATGGCTGCTGTTTCGGCGGGTTTTCTTCTGTCCGCGGCCGGCGTCTCTCTCATGCCGGAAGTGATCGTCCTGGGCGCCCTTGTGGCGGCAGGAGCCGAACTGCTCACCCTTCCGGTGAACGACAACCTCATCATACCTCTCGTGTCCGGCGGAGCGATGGAGCTAGTGCTGCGCTGGACGGCCTGACGAAGACAGCCATCGCCGCGTCGCCGGTGCAAGGGCGAGGGTCGTGACCGCGAGAAGCACCCCTGCGACCACATCGATCACATAATGATACCTGAGATACACGGTTGAGCATATCAACGCCGTCACGGTCGGTAACAGGACGGCGGCAAGGAGCTTCTCCTTCGTTTTCCAGGCGTAGAAAAGCGTTACGACGGCCACGGCGGTGTGGCCGCTCGGGAAGGCGTCGGTCTTGGTGTTTTCCAGGGCGTTCAGCGTCTCCTGGATGGCGACGACCATGGGGCCCGCTTCGAGGCCTTGCGTCTGTAAATGGGCGAGGGCGTAGCGGGGCCCCACCGCGGGCGCCAGAATATACCCGAGGTAGGATAGATAGAAACAGAGGATGATGCCGAAGACAGCTTCGTCGAACTCCTCGTCCTTGCCCTTGATTGCCAGGGTCGCGGCAAGCACGATCGCCATGGGATAATAGCTGATATAGGCGAACTGGAGCGCCGTCGTGAGCAGGGGACGGATGAACCGTTCCATCCAGACCGTGGGATGGACGCCGAACAGGGCATAATCGACCCGGATCAGCGCATCGTCGAAATACCCGCTCCATAGCCAGGGTATCATGTCGCCCAGACTGTCGAAGATAACGGGGACGATGAAAACGGGAAGGTAAAGGTACAGGCGCCGCCCGGGCTTCCCGGTGTTGGAGTTTGTTGCATACCATGCGAGCAGGGCGATTGCGGCGATGAGCATGCCGTAGCGAGTGAGAAGCCATCCTCCGTGAGGGATGCGATGAAAGAAGAGAACGGCGATCGCAGAGAGCAGGGCGAGGAACAACAGGGAGAGCAGGTCAACGGGTTTCAAGCGTATCGACATGGCGCTGTTATACAATACCTTTCCTGAAATTGCAACAATAAGATTCAGGTCTCCCGCCCCCTCTGTTTTTCCCACACGCTCTATATCGTCCTCACGCACATACTGTCCCGTTGACACGAATGAATAAATATGATATGTTTAGACTATCTAATTATTAAGTAATCATAATACTATGGCAACCAATCCTCTCGGCCGCTTGATCAATCTTTTCTTCATGACGCACCGTTCCCTGCACAAGCATATGCAGGAGGCGAAGGTCATAACCGCCTTTTCGTTCCTGCAGTTTATAACGATGAAATTCGTCAGCGAAGGAGGGCAGGCCAGCATGAAGGACCTTGCCCGGTTTCTTTCGATCACGCCGGCGTCCGCCACGTCGCTTGCCAATGGACTGGTCCGCATGGGCGTTTTAGAGCGCATCGCCGATGCGAGCGACAGACGCGTCATCCTTTTGCGTCCAACGGCACACGGCAGGAAAGCGTTGAGCCGGACCGACAACCAGGCCAAGAAGGAGTTGAAACGGATTTTTTTGCAGCTCAGCGACAATGACAGAAAGAGCTTGACCATAATATTGGAAAAGCTCTTTGCGGTGCTCTCAAAGGAGAAAGTGGCGTCTCCGACCAGGCGAGCGAACGTCAACGAGGCCTGACATGAAAAGAGCATACGACAGACAGAGCGGCCAGGGTGTTCCGACGGCCTTCGTTACCCCTCTGCAAGGACGGGGAATACGTGCGGGATGGACCGCGGCAGTTGTCGCGATCCTCCACCTGTGCCTTTTTGGCGTGGATATCTCCGCGGCCGGAGACAAGCGGACGCTCCAGGACTGCATTGATACTGCCCTCAGAAACCATCCGAGCATCCGGGCCGCCAACGAGGCCGTGAATGCCGCCGACGCAAAAGTGTCGCAGTCCGCCTCTTCCTATTTTCCCCAGGTCAGGGCAAGCACGGGATACTCTCACAATCAGTCCACGGGCGCCATTGGGCCGACGGTTACTAAAGACTACACCACATCGCTCTCCGTCAACCAGACGCTCTATGACTTCGGCAAGACCGGCCACGCTTTGGATGCAACTCGGGCGAGCCGGCGCTCCCTGGAGTTCGACCAGGAGCGGGTCGTCCAGGACGTGATCCTGAACGTCAAACAGTCCTATTTTGCACTCCTCGCTGCAGATAAGCTTGCTACCGTTTCTCAGAAGAGCCTGGATAAGGCAGAGAGCCATTACCGTCAGGCCCAGGCATTTTTTCGCGCCGGATCCAAACCGAAGTACGACGTGACCCGTACGGAGGTGGAGGTGAATAATGCCCGTCTCGAACTCATCAACGCAAGGAACAACGCGAAGATCGGCAAGATCACGCTGAACAACGCCATGGGAACGGACCCCGGCGCGGATATTTCGGTCGAGGACGTCCTTTCGGAGCCGACAGAAGTTTCTTCTCTGGAACGGGCCCTGACCGAAGCGCTTAAAAGCAAGCCCGAACTGCTCAAGGCCGACGCCGATATCCTGGCAGCGCAGGAGCGGGTGAAGGCTGAGCAGTCGAATTATCTTCCGAGTCTCTCCGCGAGCGGATCGTACAACTGGTCTTCGGGAACGTCTGAGGGCAACTTCTTAGGGACGGACATCAGGCAAGATGTCGGCAACAGCTGGAACGCAGGCATCATGCTGAGCATCCCGCTGTTCGAGGGCGGGCTTACCCGGGGCAGGGTGAGCGAGGCCCGGGCAAATCTTCTGGTCCTCGAGGCCCGGCGGGAGAGCCTGCGGCAGTCCATTCTCCTTGAAGTGAACCGCGCCTTTGCCGACCTGGAAAGCGCGACAGCGCGGGTGGATGTCATGCAGACGGCCCTTAAGAAGGCAAGCGAGAACCTTGACCTGGCCCAGGGGAGGTATGAAGCCGGTGTGGGGCCCTACATCGAGGTAACGGACGCGCAGGTTGCGTCCCTGAAGGCCGAGACCGACCATGTCCAGGCGCTCTACGACTACCAGCTCGCCGCTGCAAAGCTATTCAGGGCGATGGGAAGAAGGAGCGACGCGGTGGGAGAAAAAAAGGACGAGAGCGCTCATCGTTGAACTGCCGGGGAGATACAGCATGCCTTCAACAGAATTGACCTTTACCATTAAGCTGCCGATCAAAGCGATCTGGTCGTTCATGTCCGACCGGCATGAAGTGGGATGTCTCTTCCCGGGATGCAAGGGCGTGAAGATCCTGAACGACCTGGACTCCATCTGGACTGTCAAAATGTCGTTCGGCCCCTTCACCCGCACCATGGAAATGAAGACCCATACCACGGAGTTCAAGGAATTCGAGAAGCTCGCGTGGACAGCAACGGGGGACCATATCACCTCATCGGGGTTCGTTTCCCTGAAAAAAATTTCCGATGACGAAACTGAAGTGACATACCGTGTGGAAGGTAACGCGACGGGCCCCTTGTCCGCGCTTGGGGACATCGTTGTTGCTGAAAAGCTCCGGGAGCTTGCGAAAAAATTCACCCGGAACATCAAGGACCAGCTCGAATGGCGGATCGAGGCGCAAAAGGAGGAGCCCAAAGGATGAAGCGTCCCAGCAGAAAACAGATCATCTGGCTCGCCGCCGCGGCCGTCGCAGCGCTGCTCATCATGCTCCTGAGCGGGAAAAAAGCAGTGCCCGTCAAGGCCGTGGAACTGAAACCCGGGGAGCTCCGCGTCGTCGTCAATGCCACGACAACGTCCACGGTCAAGTCCGAGGACGAGGTCACGCTCTCGGCGCAGCGTACGGGCAGGGTGATCAAACTCCCCGTCGAGGAAGGCGACCGCGTGAAGGCCGGCGCCTTGATTGCACAGCTCGATCTCACCGAGGAAGAGGTGCAGTCGGCAAGCACCCTCGGACAGAGCAAGGCCACCTACGAAGAGGCGGAGAAGAATTTCAAGCGCATGGAAGACCTGTTCACCAAGGGCATGATCTCCCAGCAGGACCTTGATGCCGCGCGCAGGACCTACGAAGTCGCGAAGTCGCAATACCGGGCCGCCGCCGAGGATGTGAAGGTCAAAAGAGAGTATTCATTCATCAGGGCGCCTTTTAACGGGGTGATCTCGAAGAAATATACGGAAGTGGGAGAGCTCCTGACCACGGGTAAGCAGATCGTTACGATCGTGAATCCGGACCGCATCTATGTGCTTGCCACCATCGATGAAGTGGACGTGGGAAGGCTCCGCCCGGGCCAGCCGGTCAACATCACCGTTGATGCATTCCCCGGAGAAAAATTCGACGGAACGATAAAACGGATCTCGCCGATCGTGACCGGCGGCAAGCTCGAGACCCGGACCGCCGACGTCTGGATCTACTTCAGGAAAAAGCAGCCGCTGATAAAGCCCGGCATGTCTGCCGACGTGGAGATCCTCGTGGCCACGCTGCCGTCGGTCCTTTCGGTCCCGACGCAGGCCATCATCATACGCGATGGAAAAAAACAGATATACGCGGCGGAGGGGGGCGCGCTTAAGCCCGGCTCCGCGGCCACGGCCGCTCTCAAGCCCATTGAAGAGGGCGAGAGCAACTGGAGCTTTACCGAGATCAAGGGCGGGCTGAAGGCAGGAGAATATGTGATCACCTCGCCTGATGCTCCGGGGCTCAAGGACGGGGCGAAGGTGAAGATTGAGTGAGGCAATGTAAATTGAAAATTGCAAATATGAAAAAAACTTCAGAAAACCATACCACAAATTTGCGATTTGATATTTACAATTTGCATTTTACAATTCTTTTCGGACTTTTATGATTGAACTGACTGACATAGCCAAGACCTACCGCATGGGCAACGTGGAGATCTGCGCCCTCTGCGGGGTGTCCCT
The DNA here is from genome assembly GCA_919901555.1 of Nitrospiria bacterium. Taxonomy (GTDB): domain Bacteria; phylum Nitrospirota; class UBA9217; order UBA9217; family UBA9217; genus CAKKPG01. The sequence continues at coordinate 5,567 of CAKKPG010000194.1, forward strand.
TCGGGTCGGGCCGGGAGAGCTCATAGCCGTCATGGGCCCCTCGGGCTCGGGCAAATCCACGCTCATGAACGTCATCGGGTGCCTGGACCGGCCCACCGCCGGTTCGTACCGGTTCGAAGGCCGGGAGATCAGCGACCTGACGGACGACGAGCTGGCGGCGGTGCGAAACATCAAGATCGGGTTCGTGTTCCAGTCGTTTAACCTGCTGCCCCGGTTTTCCGCGCTCAAGAATGTCGAGGTCCCTCTTATCTACAGCGGCGTGTCCGGTCGCATGCGCAGGGAGCGGGCTGTGCCGGTGCTCGAGAAGGTCGGCCTTGGAGATAGGATGCACCACAAGCCGAGCGAGCTCTCGGGCGGACAACAGCAGCGCGTGGCCATTGCGCGGGCGCTCGTGAACAACCCGCCGCTTCTGCTCGCGGACGAACCCACGGGCAACCTCGACAGCAGATCGGGCGAGGAGATACTGGACATCATTACCGACCTGAACAAACAGGGCGTCACCATCATGATCGTGACCCATGACCGTGATGTGGCGGCACGGTGCAAAAGGATCATCAATCTTAAGGATGGGCGGATTGTATCAGACCAGGTGACGGCATGAACTTTCTTGAGACCTTCAGGGTCGCCTTCGAGGCGATTTTGTCCAACAAGGTCCGCTCGGGCCTCACGATGCTCGGGGTGATCATCGGCGTGCTTGCCGTGATACTCCTCGTTTCCATCGGCGAAGGAGCGAGACTCTATATCACGAAAGAGCTTACGGGCCTGGGCACCAATCTCCTTATCATCACCCCGGGGAAAACGACCACGAGCGGCGGCTTCCATCCGCCGTCGGCCGGCACCGTGCGCAAGCTCACCTATGATGATTCGCTCGCGCTCAGGCGGCGCGCCTGGCTCCTGACCGATGCCGTCCCCATCGTGCTCGGCACGGGCAAGGTGAAATATCAGAACCGCGGCCGCGATACGACGGTGATCGGCACCACGGCGGAGTTCGAGCGCGTGCGGAACCTGTTCGTGGACACGGGCTCCTACGTCACGCAGGCGGACGTGGACTCCAAGGCCAAGGTGGTGGTCCTGGGCAGGAAGGTGAAGGACGAGCTGTTCGGCGAAGAGAACGCCCTGGGCAGGGTGGTCATGCTGAGCGACGCGCGCTACCGGGTCGTGGGCGTCATGCGGAAGAAGGGGATGAGCCTCGGCTGGGACGTCGACGACGTGGTGTTCATTCCCGTGACCAGCGGGCAGGAGCTTTTCGACACCGACGCAATATTCGAGATCATCGCGTCCACACCGAGGGCGGAGGACACGGACCTCGCCATCGCGCAGATCAAGGACATCCTCATCAGGCGGCATGCCCACAAGGAGGACTTTACGATCCAGACGCAGGGCGCCCTGCTCTCGACCATGAACACCATCCTGGGAGTGCTCACCGCGGTGCTCGGCGGCATCGCCGGCATATCGCTCCTGGTCGGCGGCATCGGCATCATGAACATCATGCTGGTCTCGGTGCGGGAACGCACCCGCGAGATCGGCATCCGGAAAGCGCTGGGGGCCAGAAAGCAGGACATCCTGTGGCAGTTCATGATCGAGGCCGTGACGCTCAGTGCGGCAGGCGGGGTGATCGGCATCGTGCTCGGCGTGGGCCTGGCGCTCCTTATCCCGGTGTTCGTGGACGTGCTGCCGACGAGCATCTCCGTCTGGTCGATCCTCACGGCGTTCTTCTTTTCAGGCGCCGTGGGGGTCTTCTTCGGCGTCTACCCCGCGCGCAGGGCCGCGCTCCAGGACCCCATCCAGGCGCTCCGGTATGAGTAGATGATCATAAGGGAATTGTCCCGGCACGGAATGATTCTTTCGTTGTAACTACTCAGGTCAGCCGCTCAGCTATATTGACACAGAGGGCAAGGCGCGCCATGAGGCTTTATTGCGCCATTGCGTTGGTATTGCGCGCCCCCGGCGCTTTCGCTCCGCACGCGCTGGTTTATCTGATAAATATCAAAACTTATCCGCCATTTTTCCCAGCGTTGAAACAGGAATGAGATACTTCCCTTTTTCGGTCCGTCCTTCTATCTTGATGGGGTAGCACCCGCCGAGTCCCTTTTCCAGCTTATGGGTAGAAAAACTCATGTTGCACGCCCGGCAAATGACGTAGCCGCTCTCGTACCGGTAACCGAGCTTCTTCGGGTAACAGCTCGCACAGGCGTCGAGGAAGGAGAGTACCTTATCGTTCATTTTGATGATGAAAAAGTTGATGTTTTTACCGCCGGAGTGATAGGTGTAAAATTGCGGGACCTCAAGCTGGAGCATTGATATGTCTACGCTGATATCGGGGCCCGCTTGTTGAGGGGGAGGGTAAAGAGGCTGGTGTGAGCATGATGATACGGCAATGCTCAGAAAGAGGACAAGGCAGATAACGGACAGTCGCCTGCAGGTTTTCACATCAATACGTATCATGGGATCACAAATCGGGAAAACGTTCCGAATGCCTCACGGCATCATAGTACGAGTACCATGATTACCGCCGAATTTCAATAAAAAAACATGCCCGAGAATAAAATGAGACGGGGACGTCCGTCCCCGTCTTTCAGAAGCATCATGCATGAGCGGACTTATTTGATGGACACGGCCGATGTCTTCTCGAAGAAGAGATACTTGTCCTTGTTTACCGTGCCCGTCCTCGGATCCCCGCCGGCAGGCATGTACCAGAGCTTCACCGTGACGTCCATGTCCTTGGCCTTGAGCTCGCGGACCTTCTTGCCTTCCTTCTCCACGTCCTCATAGGGGAACTTGATGTCGAAGGTCTCGGTCTTGGTCTGGCCCGGCTGGAGGCTCGTGTCGCGGAGCATGCCGGACTTTCTGAAGGGCCCGTACACCATCTTGTCGCCCCGGCCGTACGCAGGGGACTGGGGCATGTAGATCTTTGCATCGTAGAAAATCTCTTTGCCGTCCTTGGTTTTTGCGGTCACTTCCAGGACCGCTCTATTCGGCGACGGTCAGCCGTCGGGGATGCGGTGCCCTGCATTGCTCGTCATCTTCACCTGTACCGCCGCAACCGGGATATGTTCACCCGCCTTGTAAAGGACCTGATATCCCTTGGCCTGGACCTCGACGTCCACTGCGTGCCTGGCTATCTGGGGATCGCGATAAGAGGGCATGCTGTGGCCCGTCTTGTATTTGTGCATATGGCAGTCCTGGCAGGTCTCGAGCTGGAGTCCCGCGGCCGGGACATAGTTGTGCAGATAGCTGCCGTAGAGGGTGGCGCACTGCGTGGGGTTCGCCAAATCGAAGTTGGGGCCGAGGCCATGGCACTGGCCGCAGAGGATCGACTCCTTCATGATGGGGCTCTTCTTCAACAGGGTGAACATCTTGTCGCCGTGCGGGCCTTCCTTGTTGCCGTAGATCACGTTCTTCTCAGGCTCGCCGTCCACAAGCTTGTGGACGAGGGCCTTCCTGTTGTGGCAGACGATGCAGTTGATGTTCACCTTCGCCAGGGTCGCCTCGTCGCTGTCGATCACCGCCTTGGCGATCTGCTGGGCCACATCGTCCGTGGCGTCCTTGAGCTGCGGGAGGTGGCACTTGAGGCAGTGCAGCATGTGCTCGACCTTGATGTCCTTTACTTCCTTGATGCCGGACTTGGTCCATTCCTTCATCATGCCGTCCTGGATGGCCGTCCGGATCGTGGCCATGGTGCGGCCGGTGCCGATGAGGGAGCGGGCGTGGATCGATTTTTCCCACTCTTCAAAAATCTCTTTATGGCACTTCTTGCACGACGATACATCGTACATCTTTGCGAGTTCATCGACCGTTCTTGCCTTTTCCGCCCCGTAGGACAGGAGCGGAATTGCAACAAACAGCGCGATCAGGATCAATTTCGTTGATTTCATGGATCGACCTCCTCTTCTGTTGTTAAGTTCCGCTGAAACTTTCGACCGTTGCAACGCTGCTCTATCTACTTTTTGTCAAAAGCATTCTCACCTCCCTTCCGCCTCT
>CAKKPG010000194.1:9647-29609 GCA_919901555.1 Nitrospiria bacterium
CCGGGAACGTGGCAGGGAGCGCACTTGCCGACGAAGATGGGAAGAATGTGCTTTTTGAAGCTCAGCGAAGTCGCAGGGTACGACGCCAGCGAACTCTTCCGCGACGACCAGGCCGCGCCGGTGCTGCCGAAGGGCGAGTGGTGCATGTTGCAGCTCATGCGCGGCGACGTTCCCGTGGCCCCGCCGATGGGGGCGATCGTCACCATCTGCCGCACCGCGCCGTCGGCGTTCTTTACCCAGGCCTTGTACTGCCAGGTCCGGGAATCCGCGGCGCTCGCCGGCGTCACCGAGCCGTCGGAATTGACGGTATAAAGCAGGTCCGTTATTCCACTGTGGCTGGCCACCGCATAAGGGTTGCTCGCGATCTGCGCAAAGGTCCAGAAGTTCCCGGACTCGTTCGTTGTCATGCTGAGGACGTTGCCGCTGATGTCCTGGAGTATCACCTCGGCGCCTTTGAGGGGTTTCCTGGCCGCCCGGTCCGCGTAAATGGTGCCGCCGACGGTGAAGACGTAGTTCCCCGCTTTGCCGTACGGGGTATGGCAGATGCCGCAGTCCTCGCCGGAATTGTGCAGGCCCTCCCCGTCTCCGTTGTCCTTGCCGGGAACGTGCCCCGCCGGAGCGGGCTGCAGTTTTCTTCCGTCGGCGCTGAAGTTCGTTGCATCATAGGTCAGCCTTTGCGCATAGAGCATGCCGAAAACGGCGACAGAGAGCATGCTGATGATTATTGAGGCCATCACTTTTCGTTTCATGGTGGAAAATTCCTCCTTGGATTTTTGTCTCGATCAATGGCAGTCGCCGCTGCCGCCGGTAGCGCCGCCGCTGCTGCCGCCGGCGACCTCCTGTCCTGTAGCGGGATCGACCATCATCACGCCGCCGGTATCCCTGTTCGAGCGCGGCCCGCCTATCAATAGCTTGCCGCTCGTGCTTTTAGCCAATGACGAGCCGAACTGCTGGTTCTTCACCACGCCTTCAAATGCCGTCGAATTGGCGATGGTCGTTGCTGAGGTGATGTCTTTTCCCTTGAAAAGGTACACCTTGCCGCTCAGGATGTTCTGGCCGGATGTCGTGGTGACGTCCGCCATGGGGGCCCCGACTGCGAAGTCGGGCTTCCCGTCTCCATCCACATCTCCCATCGCCTTGATGGACGCTCCGAACCTGTTGAACAGGCCCGCGCCGTCTATCCGCACCATGAGCGAAACGGGTGGCGTTGCCGCGTCAAGGCTTACCGTACCTGTTGCGGATCCGCTAACGATGTAAACGCTGCCGGTATCGCGATAGCCGTTGATCGCCGCGTTCGGGGCGCCGACTGCGATCTCGCCTTTGACGTCGCCGTCAAGATCGCCGATCACTGAGATGGCCTTGCCGAAACCGGATGAAGCGCTCGTCAAGGTGATGTCCGGAGAATTGACTACAGGAGCGAAGGTTGTTCCGCCGAAGAACACAAGGACCTTCCCGCTCGCGGACATCAGCAGATCAGCGATGCCGTCGCCGTTCACGTCTCCCGCGGCTACGCCGAGGCCGAGCGCCTTGTTCGTGGTGGACGCGTAAAGCGCAACGCGCGTCGTGAAATCAGGGGCGAAATAGACATAGACCGCGCCGCTCTGATAAAGGGCAGGATCATTGGTGTTGAACGGAGCGCTGACGATGAGCTCGGGCCTTTCATCACCGCTGACGTCTCCGGCCGCAAGGGCATAGCCGAACTTGTCCATGGGGCCGTCACCACTGATCTTTTTGATGATCCGGCCGCTGCTGCCGCCTTTGTAGATCGTGACGGTACCGCTCAGGGACGTGTCGCCTGCGTCGCCGCCGCTCCCGTGGATCGCGCTGATAGCGAAATCCGCCTTTCCGTCACCGTCCACGTCGCCCATGTTCACGAAGGAATATCCGAAGTTATCGTTTCCACTCTGAAGCAGGGCGGTGTTGGTGGAGCTGTACCCCGATGCTGTACCCGTATACACGAGAATAGCGCCGGTGGCCGATGCGGACGCGGCGTACGGCGCGCCGACGATCTTGTCATCAATGCCGTCGCCGTCAACGTCGACAAACCCGACGGCCTGGCCCTGTTTGCCGCCCACAAGATTTACTGATGCCTGGTTCGTAATGCCGTTGTTGCCGCTGCTACATCCCGCGACCGCGAAGCCCGTCAACGCGCTCACGAGGACAACCAAAACGGTTAGCCTGTTCATCTTCCTTTTCTCCTTTGTCCAAGAAAACATCCGCTTAAAAACCGTAAGACAGCCCCAGGAGCAGCCGGTAGCTCGACACCAGTTGGATCCCGTTGACCCGCTCCCACACCGGGACCTGCACCTTCAGGTCGATCACGCCGTTCCTGATGGGGAGCGCCTGAATGCCCGGTGAAAACCAGAGGCTGTTTCCGCCGGTGTTCGCAGGGTCGTCCATGAGGCTGGTCAGGTCCGTATACTGCCCGTCCGAGTCGCTTGCCTTCCCCCCGTGAAGATAGGTGAGACCTGCGGTGACGTTGAATTCCTTGACAACGGCATATTTACCGGACAGGTTCAGGGCCAGCGAGTCGCCGAATTCATAGCCTTCGCGGCTTTTCGTTGTATATTGATAGGTCCCGTCGGCCTGATACAGGATGGATCCTGCCATTTTTGTGTAGATGAGGGAAACAAGAGGGTCCCATGAGCCGGTGCCCGGCTGCATGTGGGCATGAACGAGACTGCCGGTGTCGCTTATTTCCGTATTGGAGCCGGTGGGCGTTTTCAGACCGAAACCGACGGTGACCGCTTCCGTGGGCCTGATTTCCCGGTCCCTATAAATACGATAGAGCCCCATGAGCGTAATATCCCCGAGGCCGGACACCGGTTCCATGGACATGTCCATCCAGCCCATGCCAACCCCCAGGCTCATCGTCATGTCCATCGTATTGCGGAGGTACGGGATCGCGACGAAGGCCTTCAGGTCAGGGCTGAATCCATAGCCGATCGTCGTTGTATATTTCACCATGTCCATCGTGACCGGCAGGGACGTGTACGGCGTCGTTGCCGCGGCCTGGTCGAGAGAGCGCGTTTCCGATCCCTGTTTCAGTTTGTCCATGCGGGTGAGGCTGTAGGTGAACTGAAGCGAGAACTGGTCCGTAGACGGCGCGGCCACACCCGACATGCTCTCCTGCACGCCGCTGGACAGCTGGCAGCAGAGGCCCGCGGCGAAGGATGTAACGGGAAGTAAGGCGCCGCCGGCAACAATAAAGAGCATTCTGAAAACGTTCACGAGCATTCCAACCTCCCTGAGAGCGGTTATTAACGGTCTCCTAATAATATCGACATCCTTGATTTTAAAACCTCCTCGCGTAGGATAGGTGATACCGCATACAATTATAACGGCACCCGGAGACTGAAAAAATGACTCCGCTTCAGAAATATCATAAATAACGTATGAAAATGGAGGATATTGCCGAAGCGGAGCCGAGCTTCACAGGCACGCGCACACGTGCGCATACCTCTTCCGGGGAGGAAGACCCACAACTTCGGTTTTGAACTACTGATCAGCTTTTCGGAGGACGTTCGTCTTGGAAAGTAATTAAGAAAGGTCTAAAAGGGGGATTGGCGGTTTCGGAAACTGCGTTCTGTGCAAAGGGAAAGGGATTGGAAGGGCATTCGGAAATATACGGCAACTCCGGATTGACTCCGGCGATCTTGCTGTGGCAGACATCGAGCATTTGTATGGATACGGTTGTGCCGCCGTCACAGGGAGAAAGAATTGACGCCGGCGAAAGAACGGAAAAACATATGATGATCAAAACCAGTACCGAGGCCGGTTTCATGCCATACAATAATACAGTGTTGCCCGCCGTGTCAACGTAAAGTTCTGATTTGAGGCACTTCGAAAACGGAATGAGGTTGTCTGCCGCCGCGCACTTGTTTTCTTAATACGGAGTTATGCAGGACAGTAAACAAGAGCAATCCTTATGAAACCACGGGTCAAAGCCGCAAGTTCTTTGTTGACACCTCCTGGTAAATGCTGTAATTTTAAATATGACGGGCATTGTCCTTTCAGGCGGGGGGAGCAGGCGCATGGGGACGGATAAGGCATTTCTCGAGCTCTCCGGCAGACCCATCATCGAGCACATCCTCGACGTGCTCCACGGCGTGTTCGAAACGGTCATCATCGTTACAAATTCCCCCCCGTTGTATGCGGCGTACGACACTGTCGTGGTCACGGACGCACTTGAAGCGCCCGGGCCGCTCACGGGCATATATTCGGGACTGCTTGCGTCAAAGGACGACTATAACTTCATAGTCGCCTGCGATATGCCGTTCCTGAATCCAGCGCTTCTCTCGTACATGACGGGGCTTGCGGAAGGATACGACGCCGTAGTGCCGAAGATCGGCGGGTTCTGCGAGCCGCTTCATGCCGTCTACTCCAGGGGCATGCTGCCGAGGATCGAGAGCAGCATCAGGCGGAACAGCCAGCGGCTGCACGGGCTGTTCGAGGGTGTTCGAGTGAGGTATGTTGCCGGAGAAGAGATCGACCGCTTCGATCCGCAGCGGCGGTCGTTTAAAAATCTTAACACACCGCAGGAATACAAGGAGGCAGTATGTTCGGACTTGGAATGCCGGAATTGATCGTTGTTCTCGTGATCGTGCTGGTCATCTTCGGCGCGACCAGACTCCCGCAGCTCGGCGAGGGGCTGGGCAAGGCCATCAAGGGTTTTAAGAAGGGCATCTCCGACGACAACGATGCGAAGGGATCGAGCAAAAACGAGGGTAAAGGTTAAACACGGGCGGCCGCATGAAATGGGTCCTCGCAGAGCCTGATGCAGGCGCCGCCGCCGCGCTTGCGGTCCGGGCGGGGCTCACTCCTCTGGTTGCCACGTTGATGGTGAACCGGGGGATTACAGACGCCGAAGCGGCCCGCTCTTTTCTTTCGTGCGAGCTCTCCGCGTTGTCCGACCCGGCCCTCTTCCTCCACATGGACAGGGCGGTGCGGCGCATCCGGGAGGCCCTGTCGTCCCGGGAAGCGATAACGGTCTACGGGGACTATGATGTCGACGGCGTGACGGGCGCCGCGCTCCTGTTCCTGGCGCTCAGGGAGTTGGGCGCGAACGTGAAGTGTTACATCCCGGACAGGATGACCGAGGGCTATGGCCTGAACAGTGAAGCCGTCCGGAAGATCAAGTCCACGGGCGCCGGGCTAATCATCACCGTCGACTGCGGTATCGGCGCCGGGGCTGAGGCCGACGCGGCGCGTTCCCTCGGTCTCGACCTTATCATAACGGACCACCATGAGTTTATAACGCATCCTGAATCGAAAACCCTCAACCCGAAAAACGAAGGATTCGTCGAACGATCAGTATCCCGGATTTCTGATTTAGAGAGCGCCTTACCCGATGCCTACGCGGTCATCCATCCTGCACTCCTCTCACCTCACGCTCCTGAGCGCGTGCGAGATGAGGTAGGCTGCCTTACGGGCGTGGGCGTGGCGTTCAAGTTGGCGCAGGCGCTCCTGGGCGCAAAGGCTGACGATGAGCGTCTCACACAGTACCTTGACCTCGTCTGCCTGGGCACCGTGGCCGACGTGGGCCGGCTGAGCGGGGAGAACAGGGTCCTCGTAAAGCACGGTCTGGAATATCTGTCTACGGGCGTTTCCACGAAAAGGCCCGGCATCGCCGCGCTCAAAGAGGCCGCCGGCCTGAACGGCAAGAAGATTACGGCGGGCATGGTGGGGTTCACCCTTGGTCCGCGGATCAACGCCAGCGGCAGGCTGGAGAACGCAGCCATGGCGTTCCGGCTGCTCACCACGGAATCCCGTGAAGAGGCCGCTGAGCTGGCCCGCGCCCTCGATGCGGTGAACAGGGAACGCCAGTCCGTCGAAACGGCTATCTGGGAAGAGGCGCGGCAGATATGCCGGAAAATGGACCTGGCCGGAACAGGGGCCATCGTGCTATCATCGGAGAAGTGGCATCCGGGCGTGGTCGGCATCGTGGCGTCCCGCATAGCCGATGAATTTTACCGTCCCACGGCGCTCATCTGCGTGAAAGACGGCGTCGGCAAGGGCTCGGCCCGGAGCATCCCGGGTTTTGACCTCTATGCAGGCCTGGCGCAGTGCTCCGACCTGCTCCTGGGCTTCGGCGGCCATACCTATGCCGCAGGGCTCTCCGTCGCCGCGGATAAGCTACCGCTCCTCCAGGAGCGGCTCAGCGCCGTTGCCCGGGAACGTCTCGGCCCGGAGGGGTTCGTGCGGAAACTGACCGTGGACAGCGCAACGGCGCTCGGCGACATCACGATCGACGTCATGCGCGAGATCGAGCGGCTCGCTCCCTTCGGTCAGGGCAATCCCGAGCCGAGGCTCGGCGCGAGGGACCTCGAAGTGGTGTCCTCGAGGATCGTGGGAGGAAACCACCTGAAGCTGAAAGTGAGACAGGGGGAAGGGTCGCCCGTCGGCGCCATTGCCTTTAACCGCGGCAGCCTTCTCGGCAGGCGGGTGAGGGACGGCGGCCGGATCGCCGCGGTCTTCACCCCGCGCCTGAACACTTGGAACGGCAGCACGTCGGTGGAACTGGAGATAAAGGACGTAAAGACGGAGAAATAGAAAGTCCAAATGACAGCTTTCGGCTCTCAAATAATTTCCAAACTCCAATATCTGATGAAGTCGTAAAAACTAAAAATCCACCGCTGAGGCGCTGAGACGCTGAGAAGAACGTATTGAAATTAAGGAGCTTTTCTCCGTGCCTCCGCGTCTCTGCGGTTTTAAAAAAGACCTTTACGAGACCGTCAATATATAATGCTCAAACAATTTGGGATCTGATAGGTGGTGTTTCCTGGTGATCCGGTGCTTGGGTCTTGGAGCTTGTGTTAGATTATGCCTGTTCGTCTGGAAGATATCGTTGAGCGTTTGCAGAAGTCCCATCCCGACGCCGATGTGGACCTCGTGAAGCGCGCCTACATTTTTTCGGCCAAGGCGCACCAGGGACAGACGCGGCTTTCCGGAGAGGCCTATCTGAACCACCCCATCGAGGTGGCGGGCATTCTCGCGGACCTGAAACTCGATGCCGCCACGGTGGCTGCGGGCATCCTCCACGATACCATCGAAGACACCACCTCTACCCACGAAGAGATCAAATCGCTCTTCGGCGAAGAAACGGCCAAGCTGGTGGACGGGATGACCAAGCTGAGCCGCATGGAGCTCCAGACCCGCGAACAGCGGGAGGCCGAGAACTTCCGCAAGATGATCGTGGCCATGGCCAATGACGTCCGGGTCATCCTCATCAAGCTGGCCGACCGTCTCCACAACATGCGCACCCTGAAGTTCCTTCCTCCTGAAAAGCAAAAACACATCGCCCGGGAGACCCTCGATATCTATGCTCCCCTCGCCAACCGTCTCGGGATCGCCAAGATCAAGACCGAGCTGGAAGACCTGTCGTTCATGCACCTGAACCCCGAGGCCTACCGGGAGATTGCGCGCCAGGTTGCCCAGAAACGGGTCGAGCGCCAGGCATACCTCGACGAGCTCGTCGAGCTCGTCAAACGCCGCCTCGCGGAGCACGGCTATAAGGGCGAGATCACGGGAAGACCCAAGCACTTTTACGGCGTCTGGCAGAAGATGCAGAAGCAGGGCATCTCCTTCGACGAGGTGTACGACCTTATCGCCATCAGGATCATCACCGACACCAAGATGAACTGCTACGCCATTCTCGGGCTCATCCACTCGCTCTGGACGCCCATACCCGGCAGGTTCAAGGACTTCATCGGCGTGCCCAAGTCAAACCTCTACCGGTCCCTTCATACCACCGTCATCGGGCCCCGGGGCGAGCGCGTGGAGTTCCAGCTCCGCACCGAGGACATGCACCGCGTCGCCGAGGAAGGCATCGCGGCCCACTGGCGATACAAGGAAAAGTCCGCCATCAGCCAGCGCGATGAACAGCAGTTCGCCTGGCTCCGCCAGCTCCTTGAATGGCAGCAGGACCTCCCGGACGCCAAGGAGTTCATGGAGACGGTCAAGGGAGACCTGTTCCCGGACGTCGTCTACGTGTTCACTCCCCGGGGCGACGTGAAAGAGCTTCCTCTGGGCTCCACGCCCGTGGACTTCGCCTACAGCGTACATACCGACATCGGCCATCAATGCGTCGGCGCCAAGGTGAACGGCAAGATCGTTCCGCTCAAGTACCAGCTCCAGAACGGCGACCGCATCGAGGTCAGCACCCAGGCGGGCCACACGCCGAGCCGGGACTGGCTCAAGTTCGTCAAGACCTCCAAGGCCCGCACGAGGATCAAGGCATGGGTCAAGGCCGAGGAGCGCAGGAGGAGCACCCTGCTCGGCAAGGAGCTCCTGGAAAAAGAGCTTCGGAAACACGATCTGAACCCGTCCAAGGTGTTCAAGGCCGAGGACCTTCCCCGCGTGGCCCAGGAAATGTCCCATAACACCCTGGACGACCTCCTGGCCGCCATCGGCTACGGCAAGGTCTCCGCCCACCAGGTGACGAACAAGCTGACGCCGGACAAACCCCATATCGAACCTGTTCCGAGGAAACCGCTGAAGAAAGCCGCGTCGAAGTCCGCCGGCGGCGCCATGAAGATCAGCGGCATGGACAACATGCTCATCCACCTTTCCAAATGCTGCAACCCCGTGCCGGGCGACAAGGTGATGGGATTCATCACCAGGGGCAGGGGCGTGTCCATCCACACCGCGGACTGCCCCAACGTTGCGGACCTTGCCTTTGACCGGGACCGGCTGGTGGAAGTGTCCTGGGGAGATTTTGCGGCCGCGCCCCATGCGGTCAAGATCACGGTCCGGACCGAAGACAAACCGGGCCTCCTGGCCAGTATTTCGTCCTCCATCAGCGCCGCCGAGGCCAATATTACCCATGCCGAGGCGTCGATCGGCGAGGACAGACAGGCCACGCTCAACTTTACCATCGACATCAAGGACGTGGACCACCTGAACAGGATCATCAAGAACATCGAGGCCATCAACGGCGTGCTGAATGTGCAGCGGGTGAAGACGGGATGAGAAAAGCGGTAGGCGGCATACAGTAGACAGCAGGCAGGGAAAGGCTATGAAAAAAATCATGAAAACAACCGGCGCTCCCCAGGCCATCGGGCCGTACTCGCAGGCCGTCGAGGCGGGAGGGTTCGTGTTCGTCTCGGGCCAGATACCCATTGATCCTGAGACCGGCGCGTTGCTCCAGGGCGACATCAAGGAACAGACCCGGCGCGTGATGGAGAATGCGAAAAACATCCTTGCCGCCGCCGGGTGCGGCATGGCTGACGTGGTGAAAACAACGCTCTACCTCAAGAACATGAATGACTTCGCCGCCGTGAACGAGGTCTACGGCGGCTACTTTCCCTCCGACCCGCCCGCCCGGGCCGCCGTCGAGGTTTCGCGCCTGCCCAAGGATGCTGCGGTGGAGATGGATTTTATAGCCGGCAAGAAAACATAATTTGCCACAGGGACCACCGGGCGCGTCCTCGAAGAGCTTGCGCAGGGCGCGGGCCGGGAAGACATTTTGAACCGCCATCCCTCGCTCACTCCGGAGGACATCCAGGCCGCCCTCGCCTATGCCTCGGAACCGGCCCGCGACGCCATTATTCCCGGGTCCGCTTATCCCGGAGCGCGGTTTCTCCGCCACTTCCGCACCTGATCGCGTCACGCCTCGCCTAACTAACAATTGACTTCCCCCTCGCACCTTGCTAATATACGGACAATGTTACGGTTTCCTGCGAGAAGGCCGGGACTGGGGCTGGAGATCACTTCTTCCGCTCTCAGGCTGGCAACAGTGTCCGTCGGCAGTGCCGGCACTACGGTGATAGCGGTAAACACGGTCAACCTGCCGGCCGGCATGGTGGGCGAGAACTACTCATCTCCGAACATTTCCGACCATCAGGGCTTTTCCGCCCTTCTGCGCGAATCTCTGGATACCACGGTTCCCGGAAAAATACGGCGAACGGCCGTGAGCCTTCCCGACGGCATTTTCCGCGTCCAGGCCCTCGACTTTGATGAATTGCCGTCACGGGCGGCTGACCGTGAGCGCCTCATCCGCTGGAGGCTGGAGAAGGCGGCCACCTTCGACTTAGCAGGCGCCGTTTTACAGTATCAGATCAGCCGGCGTCAGGACCGGGGCATCACGGTGCTTGCCTGCGCAGCGAAGCGGGACGTCATCGCGCAATATGAGACCCTTCTCACCGATCTGGGACTGGAGCCCTGGGCTGTGGGCGTTTCCTCGTTTTATACGGTCAATTTTTACCACGCTGCGCTTTCGCGCGCTGCGGCGACGGTTGCCGTGGCCGTGGTGGCCCGGGACTCTTTCACCGTCGTTGTCATGGAACAGGGACAGCCCAGGTTCTACCGCTTCAAGGAGCTCAAAGGCGGAAGCGCTTCGGAGGCGAGAGTACGGCTCGTGCGGGAGATCGACGACTCCCTACACTTCTATACGCATATGGACCGCAGCCAGCAGCCCGAGCTGGGGAGTCTCTCCCTTGCCGGCGACCCGGCGCTCCTCGATGCCGTTGCTCGGGAATTGCGGTCCCAGACGTCTTTGGCCGTTGAGATCCTGTCTCCGTCCACGGTGCTTTCCTCCGGAGGAGAAGCATTGCCGGACCTCGCCGGTTCACCGGCAATGGCCGCGGCATTGGGCGCGGGGAGTTCGCTATGATACGCCGCACGGCCATCGATATCAATTTTGCGTCCAGAAATTACCGTCTTTCCGCCCGGGTCTATTCCGGGCTGATGGCGGCAAGCGTCTTCCTGGCCGTGCTCGCCCTGTTCGTGCTCGGCAAGACTTTTTCCTATCGTGCCGGCATCGCCGTCATGGATGGGAAGGTGAAGGAGATGGCGCAGATCGAAGAGGAGGTGCGGCCGGTCTTGATGGAGCGCGAACAGCTCACCCGCGACCTTTCGGCCATGTCCGCCCTCATGGAAGCAAGGAAGTTCTCGTGGACGCGGCTTCTCACGGACATCGAGTCCGTTTTCCCCGTGGGGGTGGCGCTCAGCCGGGTGGGCTTTAATCCCCGGGACCGCAGCCTGATGTTCGACGGCACGGCCCTGTCCCCGGAGGCGCTGCGCAACTTCATGGTGGGGCTCGAAAAGTCGCCGTTGTTCAGTGCCCCTTTTTTAAAACACCAGTCCGTAGACAAGGGGAGCATATCATTTAATGTTGCTGCACGGTATCAAGAACCTCAAGCTGCCGCCGTGGCTCCGGTATCCGCAGGCGCTCAGGGAAAATAAAAACCTCCGAAGGGCCTTCCTGGTTTGCGCCGGGCTCTGCGCGGTGGACCTCGTGCTTTATTTCGCCCTCGCCGCGCCGTCCGCCGCCCGTCTGGCGGAGCGTGAGGCGACCTACGCCGAACTGAGAAAGAGGCACGCGGAGGCCCTTTTGTTCCAGAAGCAGAAGAAGGCCTTCGCCGGGATCAAGGCGGGCATCTCGTCCCAAAGGGACATGCCCCTGCTGGTGAAGGAACTCGTCCAGACGGCGCGGAAGCTGAAGCTGTCCGTGGCTGCGGTGAGCTACGATATTCCCCTGCCCGGCGGAGGGGGGCTCACCATGCTCTCCTTTTCCTTTCCCGCCGAAGGCGCCTACCCGGCGGTGAAGCGGTTCATTTACGAGATCGAAACATCGGACCGGCTCGTGGGCATCCAGGACCTCAAACTGGATGGGGACCGGGGGAGAGTAAGGCTCCAGTTGAAGCTCGTGACGTATATCAAGGCCAGTGAGGGATGATGGCGCTTTCTGCTGAACAGGAAAAAAAGCTGCTTCTCGGGCTGCTGGCGGTCTTCGCAATGCTTGTCGCCTACCGGATACTGAACGCCGAGAAGCCCAGGGCCGTTCCCCTTGTCTACCCGCCGGGGACGACGGCCTCGTCGCCTCTCCGGAGGGGTGTGACGTCGCCGTCGGGCGGAACGGACCCGCTCATTCTCCTGCTTGCGCGCAGAGAAGAAAAGTTCCCCGGCGTGGCGCGGGATATCTTCAGGATGGCCAACCCGGCGCCTAAACCGAAGCCGGCCCCCGCACCGGTGGGGCCGCCGCCGCCGGCGGTCCCGGTGAAAACACCGGAAGAGATCGCTGCCGACACGGCGCGGGCCGACCTCTCGAAGTTCCGGCTCCACGGCTATCTGAACGAGAAGGACAGCAACCTGTTCCTGTCCAAGGACGGTGAGACCTTTATCGTGAAGAGCGGCGATACCATTCTCAAGAACTACCGGGTGAAGGAGACCGGCAAGGATTACGTGATCCTGCTGGACACGGTCACCCGCGTGGAAGTGCGCGTGGAGCTTTCCGGCAGCGGCGATCAGGGGTTGCCGAAGGGCAGATAGATCAGAATCACCTATAACCCGGAGAGGGCGGAACCAACTATGCCACGAAGACGCGAAGGCACGAAGCAGGCAATGCATAAGTCAAATTTCAAAATGCAAATTGCAAAATTTCGGTATGGCCTTAGGCCATGATTTTATGTCCTTTCATTTTGACTTTTGCATTTTGCACTCTGCATTTTGCATTCATCAGACTTCGTGCCTTAGAGCCTTCGTGGCTGAATTTTGTTTCCATTTCGGGTAGAATTTGATAAGGGTGTTTTTCACGAACGAGGGAGCGAGGCAGGGCTATGGTGAACGATGGGGGAGTATGTCAAAAACTCAGTGCGCCGGGGTCCATCGTATCAATCCAGCCTGATGATGCCGGGAGGGGAACGATGAAAAAAATCGGGATGCTGCTGCTGACGGTCGCCCTGTCAGCGGCGCTTGCAGGCTGCGCGGGATCCAGGTCATTCCAGCGCGGCGAGCAGTATGCCAGACACGGCGAGTGGGACCTTGCCGTCAAGGAGTACCGGGACGCAAACAACCGCGAGCCGCAGAACATCGAGTACCGTTCCGCCCTGCTCCGGGCCGAAGAGACGGCTGCGAACCACCACTACAAGCGTGCGCGCAATTTCGTAAAGGAGCGGAAACTCGACCAGGCCATCACGGAGCTCCAGCAGGCCCTGTTCCTGAACCCCACGAACGCGGCGATCCAGAGCGCCCTCAGGTCCATCCTCGATATGAAACAGGCCGAAGAGCATTACCGCGCCTCGTTGACTTTCGCGGAACTGGGCAGGCTGACCGAAGCCATTTCGGAATTGAACCAGGCCGTGGAACTCGACCCGGAAAGCGTCAAGTACCAGGAGGCCCTGAGCAAGCTCCAGAAGAAGAAGACCGAGACCGAGTTGGACGAAGCCCTGAGCCTCGCCTCGGACAAGCCCATTACCATCAATTTCAAGAACACCAATATCAAAGATGTCTTCGAGTTCCTGTCGAAGCTCTCGGGCATCAATATCCTCTTCGACGAAGAGGTGAAGGCGCAGCCCGTTACGGTCTTCGTGAAGGACGTGTCCTTCCAGTATGCCCTTAACCTCCTCCTCTCCACCAACAAGCTCTTCATGAAGAAGATCAGCGCCGACACCATCATCATCATCCCCAAGACCAAGGCGAAGATGGACCAGTACCAGGACCTCATGGTCAAGACGTTTTACCTCAACAACGCGAAGTCGAAGGACATCGTGAATCTTCTCCGCTCCATGCTCGACACGAAGAAGGTATACGTGAACGAGGTGCTCAATTCCATCACCGTCCGTGACACGCCGGAGAAGATCAAGCTCGTGGAAAAAGTGATCGCGGCGAACGACCTCAAGGAGGCCGAGGTCATCCTCGACGTGGAGATCCTCGAGATCTCCCGGAGCAAGACCCTGAAATACGGCTGGAACTTCTCGCCATCGCTCAGTGCCTCGGCCTCGCTTCAGGGCACGTCGTCCACCTCGACGAGCGGGATATCCCTCGCCGACCTCAGGAAC
This sequence comes from Nitrospiria bacterium, assembly GCA_919901555.1. Lineage (GTDB taxonomy): Bacteria > Nitrospirota > UBA9217 > UBA9217 > UBA9217 > CAKKPG01. The sequence continues at coordinate 23,426 of CAKKPG010000194.1, forward strand.
TCCAATAGCAATATCATGCTGTCGCTCCCCAGCCTCGTGATGAACCTCATCAAGCAGGATTCCGACGCCCAGACGCTCGCGAACCCCCGGGTGCGCGTGTTGAACAACAAACAGGCAAAGTTCCATATAGGCGAAAGGATCCCGATCCAGACCTCGACGATCCAGGCGACCACGGTGTCCCAGGTGACCTCCACCTTCGAGTACAAGGACGTGGGCATCAAGCTCAACATCGAGCCGACGATCCACCTCAACAACACGGTCTCCCTCAAGATGAATATGGAGATCAGCAGCCTGGGCGATGCCCTGGATTTCGGCACCAGCGGGAAGCAGTACAAGTTCGGGACGAGGAACACGGACACGGTGATCAACCTCCGCGACGGCGAGACGGTGATCATCGGCGGGCTGATCAAGGACGAGGAGCGCAAGGGCAAGATAAAGATCCCCATCCTGGGAGACATCCCGCTCCTGGGAAAATTTTTTTCCTCTTCCGACGACGGCACGATCAAGACGGACATCCTCATGTCCATCACGCCGAACATTGTCAGGAACATGGAACTCCCGGACAAGGACATCCAGGGTTTCTGGTCCGGCACGGAAGAATCCTACGACACCAAACCGCTCTTCGTGACCTCCGCGGCCAAGAGCTCCAAGCCAGTCGAAAAGCCCGTTGACAAGACGGCCGTGCTCGAAAGCATGGCCAAGAGAGAGGCGCCGACAGCAGGCGCCGGCGAGGCGCGGAAGCCCGCGCTTCCGGCGGGCGGCGTGGAGCCCGCTCCGGCCGCTGCAGGCACGCCGGTGCTCGAAATAAGGCCGCCCCAGGTCCCTGCCCAGGTCGGCCAGGAAGCGAGGTTCGAGATTGCCGCGGGCAACGTGGCAGGCCTCTACGGAGCGATCGTCACCCTGGCCTATGACTCCAAAGTGGTGGAGTTTAAAGCGGCGAGCGAAGGACCGTTCCTGAAAAAGGACAGCCAGCAGACGTCGTTCCTGTTCTCGAACAATATCAAGACAGGCCTCGTCGACATCTACATGACCCGCATCGGTGACGTGGGCGGTATTGACGGGGCGGGAATCCTCTGCTCCATCGTGTTCCAGGGCAAGTCCGCCGGGACGACGGACGTGGCCGTCAGGAGCGCCAAACTGACGAACTTCAGCCGCGAGCAGATCAAGGCGGAAATCAGGGGAGCAAAGGTGATCGTAAAATGATTACCCGGCAAGGCAGCGTCGGGGTCAATCCCCGACGATACTGCTGAATGCGAAGTGCAACGTGCAAAATGCAAAAGGACAAAGGCTTCACCCTCATAGAGCTCCTCGTGGTCATCGCCATCGTGTCCATCCTGGCAGCGGCGGTCATGCCGCTGTCGCGCATGACCGTCAAGAGGGCCAGGGAGATGGAGCTCCGCCAGAGCCTGAGAATTCTGCGCACGGCCATCGATGACTTCCGGAGGGATTGCGCCCCCGCCGGCGCCACGGCAACTACGACGAAACTCTCCCAGGACTACTGCAAGACGGACCAGAATTACTATCCCGAGTCCCTGGAACAGCTGACGGAGCCGCTGAAACTCGCCGGCGCCGTCGATAAAACAAAAAAATATCTGCGCAGGATCCCGCGGGATCCCATGACGGAGCTCGAATCATCGGACAATCCGAACAACTGGGGACTCCGGTCATATGGCGACGAGCCCGATTCCACCCAGTGGGGCGGGGGGAATGTGTTCGATGTCTATTCAAAGAGCGAAGCAGTGGCGCTCGATGGATCGAAGTACAGCACCTGGTAAATGCAAAATGCAAAATGCAAAATGCAAATTGAAAAATAGAGGAAAGTCCGAGGTCCGGGGTTCGGAGTCCGGAGTTGTAATTTCGCACTCCGCATTCCGCACTCCGCACTCGAGAGGTTTTACCCTCATTGAGCTCATGATCGTGATGGCGATCATCGGGATATTGCTTACCATCGCCCAACCGAACCTCAGACACGCCCTCATCAAGGCCAGGGAGGCCGTGCTCAAGGAGGACCTGTTCCAGATCCGGGACGCCATTGACCAGTATTATGCGGACAACGGCAAATACCCCGCCCAGCTCACCGACCTCGTCAATCAAGAGGACAAGGCCAAAAGCTATTTGCGGGACATCCCGAAAGATCCTTTCACCGGCGCCCAGGATTGGGTGACCGTTTCCCTGGAAGGCGAGGAAACGGGCATCTTTGACGTTCACAGCGCCAGCCCCCTCGTCGCGGCGGACGGCGCCACGCCTTACAATACCTGGTGAGACGCCCTATCCCCCGGCGCTCAAAAACCCTCGTCCTTTCACCCTCCCCGTCCATTTTTGCGCTATAATTACCCATCAGGAACGGATTTTCCCAACGTCCCGCAGCCTGACCCATGGTATGGACGACAGCAAAAACATAAAAGCAACCTCCCTGCACCTCATCCTCCCGGCCGCTTTCATCATCGTGGTCCTGTCCGTCCGTCACTACGCTCCGGACAGGTTCTTCCCGATCATGCTCGTGCTTATCGGCGGCATGGCCGCATCGGGATACGGCCTGTACCGCGCCCTCCAAAAAAAAAGAGCAGACCGGTTTGAGACCCGCCAGGAGTACTACCGCGGGATTCTTGAGAGCGGACATGAGAGTATTCTCGTCGTGGACCGCCAATTCCGCGTCCATGACCTGAACGAGAATTTTTTAAAGGCCACGGGCAGGAGGCGTGAAGACGTGGTCGGCAGGCCGTGCTACGCCGTTTCGCACGGGAGGACCAGCCCCTGCCAGGGGAGCGGAGATCATCCCTGCCCGGTCCTCCATGCGTTCGAGACCGGTCGGAGCTGGAGCGGTGTCCACACCCATTATCGCGAAAATGGGGAGCCCTTCGAGGTGGAAGTGTCCGCTTCCCCCCTTCGGGACGGGAAAGGCCGGACCCTCCTCGTCGTCGAAACCATGCGGGACATTACGGAACTGAACCACCTCAAAGCGCTCTTTCTCCAGGCGCAGAAGATGGAGGCCGTAGGCAGGCTGGCGGGCGGCATGGCCCACGATTTCAACAACCTTATGAATGTGGTCATCGGCTACAGCGAGATGGTCCTGCACCGGCTGCCGCCTGATGATCCGAACAGGCCCGCCCTTGAGAGCGTCCTGGATGCGGGGGAGCGGGCCGCGAACGTGACAAGCCAGCTCCTGGCGTTCAGCCGCAGGCAGATCATTGAACCGAAGATCGTGGACCTGAACGGGGTCCTCACGAACATGGAGGGCATCCTCCAACGGGTCATCGGTGAAGACATCGAGCTTGCGTGCATGTACAACGCTGAGCTCTGGCGGGTCAAGGCAGATCCCGGCTTGATCGAGCAGGCCGTCATGAACCTTGCGGTAAATGCCCGCGATGCAATGCCCGACGGCGGGAAGCTTGTCATGGAGACGGCGAATGTGGAACTGGACGAAGGATATGTGCGGACCCACGCCGGAGCGGCGGCGGGCCCCTTCGTGATGCTCGCGGTTTCCGACACGGGAACCGGCATGCCGAAGGAGGTAAAGGCGCGGATCTTTGAGCCCTTCTTCACGACCAAAGAGGTGGGGAAGGGGACGGGCCTGGGACTCTCCACGGCATACGGTATTGTGAAGCAGCACAACGGGTACATCATGGCCTACAGCGAGCCGGGTCATGGTACGAGCTTCAAGATATACCTTCCCCGTGCCGAGGGAGAACCGGAACACGCGGACAAGCGGACGCCGGAAACCGTGCCCCGGGGAGACGAGACGGTGCTGCTCGTGGAAGATGACGAAGGCCTGCGGACCATGGCGACGGTGATGCTCGAGGAACTCGGGTACCGGGTGCTGCCGTGCGCCTCGGGCGAAGAGGCCCTCGCGCAGTTGTCGCGCCGCAATGGGACGGTTGACGTCCTTTTCACCGATATCGTCATGCCGGGCATGAGCGGGACGGTCCTGGCGGAACGGGCCGCCGGACTGCATCGCGGGCTCAAGGTCCTCTTTACCTCGGGATATCCCGACAACGCCATCTCCCAGCGCGGCGTGCTTGCTCCAGGGACCCATTTTATCCAGAAGCCCTTCACGTCGGCGGCCCTGGGACAGCGGATGCGTGAGATCATCGATCAGTAGCTCTTTCTCCTTTGGCCGCTGACGAGGCACGGTTGGGGAGACAGATTTCCCGTGCCCTGACCCTGCCGGTATCGTGGCAGCCCTCAAGCGCTCTTCGGGACCGTTTTTTAAAAAAAGCTTGCAACCTCCCCGTAAAATCAGTAATATTACATACCGTGAAAAAAATTAGGGTTTTTTTCAGAAAATATTTCATTACCGGTCTGCTCGTGATCATCCCGGTATGGGCCACCTATTATGTGCTCAGGGGCATGCTCCGCGTGATCGACGGCATGCTGGGCGATCTGCCGAGGCAGTTCCTGGGCCGGACGTTTCCCGGCCTGGGCATCATTACGCTCATTGTCTTCGTTATCCTGGTCGGCATGCTTTCCGCCAATTACATCGGCAAGCGCCTCGTCCGCTACGGCGACTACCTGATTCAGAAGGTGCCGCTTGTGCGCGGGGTCTATACGACGTTCAAAAAAGTCATGGAGACCTTTTCCCTGAAGCAGAACTTTCATGGCGTGGCGCTTGTCGAGTACCCCCGCAAAGGCTGCTATACCGTCGGGTTTCTCACCGGCGAAGTGCCGGGCGAGAGGCTGGGACTGTCGGGGAAGTTCGTAACGGTCTTCGTCCCCACCACGCCGAACCCCACCGCCGGCTTTCTCCTCATCCTTCCCGAAGCCGATGTGGCCGCGCTCGATATGACCGTGGAGCAGGGCATGAAGTTCATCATCTCCATCGGGCTTGTATCGTTGAACGAGACGGAGGCGGAGAAATTGAAGCTCCGGAACCGGGCGGTGTCGTCGTGAAGCCGACCGTTGTCATCCTTGCGGCCGGCCTCGGAACCCGCATGAAGTCCGGCCTCGCCAAGGCGCTCCACCCCCTTGCCGGACGGCCGCTGGTCCGGCACGTCCTGAGCGCGGCAGCAGGCCTGGGGCCTGAGAAGATCATTCTCGTCCTCGGCCATCAGGCCGACAAGGTGCGGAAGGCGGCGGAAGAGCACCGGGCCGAGATCGTGCTTCAGTACGAGCAGCTCGGCACAGGCCATGCCGTACGCCAGGCCGGGGAAGCCATTGCCAGGGCGTCGGGTCCGGTCATTATCCTTTGCGCCGACACACCGCTCCTGACGACGGGGACGCTGGAACGTCTCGTCGAGCTTCACAACCGGTCACGCGCGGCAGTTACGCTCATGACCGCCGAGGCGGCCGACCCGTTCGGATATGGAAGAATTATTCGCGGCAAGGCCGGCGTGATGCGCGTGGTGGAGGAGAAGGACGCTGCGACGGCGCAGAGAAAGATCCATGAAGTGAACGCCGGCATCTACTGTTTTGACAAGACGTTCCTCCTCTCCGCCCTCGACGGGATCGGAAGGGAAAATGTCCAGGGAGAATATTATCTTCCCGACACCATCGCCCTGGCGCGCAAAAAAAAGCGCGGCGTGGCCGCCCTCCTGTGCAGCGACCCCGATGAGGTCATGGGTGTGAACACACGGTATGACCTGAGCCGGGCCGAAGGGATCATGCAAAGCAGGATCAACCGCCAATGGATGCTGGAAGGCGTCACCATGCTTGATCCCGGCGCGATCTTTGTCGGCAGCGACGTCTCGCTCGGCCGCGACACCGTTCTCTACCCGAACGTACGGCTCGAAGGCAAGACCGGCCTCGGCGAGTCCTGCACCGTCTATCCAGGCTCGCGAATCGTGGACAGCGCCATCGGCAGCGGGGTCACGGTGAAAGACTGCTCGGTCATCGAAGAGAGCAGCGTAGCCGGCGGCGCGACGGTGGGCCCCTTTGTTCATCTGCGGCCGGGTTCGGTGATCGGCGAGCGTGTGAAGATAGGAAATTTCGTCGAGGTCAAGAAGTCCGTCATCGGCGAAGGGAGCAAGGCGAACCACCTCTCCTATATCGGCGACGCAACCATCGGCAAAGACGTGAATATCGGGGCAGGCGTGATCACCTGCAATTACGACGGGTTCGAGAAACACCCGACGGTGATCGAAGACGGCGTCTTCGTCGGCAGTGATGCCCAGCTCGTGGCGCCGGTGACCATCGGCCGCGGGGCTCTTATAGCGGCCGGCTCAACCATCACCCGTGACGTCCCGCCGGA
>CAKKPG010000194.1:29709-33777 GCA_919901555.1 Nitrospiria bacterium
TCGCCGTGATCCGGAACGGCAGGCTCGAGGTCAGGAGGGCCGTGGGCAAGCTCCAGAACCTGGAAGCCGTTCTTCGCAATGAATCGCTTTCGGGCAGGATGGGCGTGGGCCACGTGCGGTGGGCCACCCATGGCCGTCCGTCCGAGGAGAACGCGCACCCCCACCGGGCAGGGAGCGTGGTGGTGGTGCACAACGGCATTATCGAGAATTACACCTCGCTCAAGAGGGAACTCTCGGCCCAGGGCCGGGTATTTTCCTCGGAAACCGATACCGAGGTGATCGCCCATCTTATCGACGGCATCGCCGAAAAGGGGACGCCCCTGGACCAGGCCGTGCGCGAGGCAACGGCGCGCCTCGTCGGTGCGTACGCCATCGCGGTGATCGACGAGCGCACTCCCGACGTGGTGGTGGGCGCCCGCAAGGGAAGCCCCCTCGTGGTCGGGCTGGGACAGGGCGAGTTCTTCCTCGCCTCCGACATCCCCGCCATTCTCCACCGCACCCGGGACGTGCTCTTCCTGAATGACGATGAAATGGCGGTCCTGTCCGATGAGGGCGTGCGGCTCACGGACCTTAAAGGGAACGAGGTCACCCGCGACGTAACGCGAGTGCTCTGGAACCCCGTCATGGCGGAGAAAGGCGGCTACCGTCACTTCATGCTCAAGGAGATCTACGAGCAGCCGCGGGCCATCATGGACACCATCAGAGGCAGGATGTCCCAGGAGACGGGCGCCATCCATCTCGAAGAGGTGGGCCTTTCCCGGGAACAGTTCAATGCCGTGAACAAGATATTCATCGTGGCCTGCGGCACCTCGTGGCACGCCGGGCTCGTGGGCAAGTACATGTTCGAAGAGCTCGCCGCGATCCCCACGGAAGTGGACATCGCGTCGGAATTCCGGTATCGCGGGCCTCTGGTGAACAAGCAGAGCCTTTTTATCGCCATCACCCAGTCGGGCGAGACGGCGGACACGCTGGCGGCCATGCGCGAGGCCAGGGCCCGCGGCGCCACGGTCATAACGATCTGCAACGTGGTGGGCTCCACGGCGAGCCGGGAGGCCGACGGCGTGGTCTATACCCACGCGGGACCGGAGATCGGGGTGGCATCCACCAAGGCCTTTACGGCGCAGCTTACGGCGCTGTACCTCTTCGGGCTCTTTTTCGGCAGCCTGCGCGGCGCGCTCTCCGCCGAGGACATGAAAAAGAAGCTTGCCGACCTTGTGCACATCCCGACCCTCGTGGAGCGCTGCCTGGAGCAGAACGAAGCCATAGAGCTCATCGCCAAACGCTACTTCAAATCGAGTGATTTCCTCTATCTCGGCAGGGGGCCCAACTATCCCATCGCGCTCGAAGGCGCGCTCAAGCTCAAGGAGATTTCCTACATCCACGCCGAAGGCTATCCCGCGGGCGAGATGAAGCACGGCCCCATCGCTCTTATCGACGAGAACATGCCCGTTGTCGTCCTCGCGGGAAAGAACGGCGTGTACGAGAAGATCCTCGCCAACGTCCAGGAGGTGAAGGCCAGGGGCGGAATGGTGATCGCCTTCATGACCGAGGGCGACGCCGAGATCGGAAAGATTGCGGATCACGCGGTTCCCGTGCCCGCGACCAACCAGCTCCTCATGCCCATCCTCATGTCCATCCCGCTCCAGCTCCTCGCGTACCATATTGCGGTGCTGCGCGGCGCGGACGTGGACCAGCCGAGGAACCTGGCGAAGAGCGTGACGGTGGAATAGACAGCTTCGCTGCAATTGTAAAATGTAAATTGGAAATTGGAAATTGGAAAATGTAAAGTTGTGGAAGTCTTTTTTGATTTTTCAATCTTCAATTTCCAATTCGACATTCGTAGAATGGCGTACTAATGGACTATCTCAACGACCTTAACCCTCCCCAGCGCGAGGCGGTATTGCACGGCGACGGGCCGCTCCTTATCCTCGCGGGCGCAGGCAGCGGAAAAACGCGGGTGATCACGTACCGGATCGCGCACCTGATCCGGGAGCGGGGCGTGCGGCCGGGGAACGTCCTCGCCGTGACCTTCACGAACAAGGCCGCGAACGAGATGAAAGAGCGGCTGGAGCGGCTGCTGCGCATCCCGCTTGCGGGCCTGTGGATCAGCACGTTCCATTCTTCCTGTGTCAGGATCCTCCGGCAGTTCATTGACCGGCTGGGGTACAAGAAGCAGTTCGTGATCTACGACGAGACCGACCGGGCATCGCTCATCAAGACCTGCATGCAGGACCTGAAGATCGATTCCGAGCAGTATCAGCCCCGGGCGATCACGGCGAAGATCAGCAGCCTCAAGAATAATCTCATGGACGCGGAGCAGTTTGGCAGTAAGAGCTCCGGATACGGGTTCGATGACGTCGTAGGGCGAACCTATGCTCTGTATGAAGAGCGATTAAAGGAGTCTGGCGGGCTCGATTTCGACGACCTGCTCATGCTCACCGTCAGACTTTTTGAGCGGCAGCCTGACGTGCTTGCCTATTACCAGGAGCTGTTCCACCACATCCTGATCGACGAATACCAGGACACGAACCGCGCCCAGTACCGGCTGGTCCGGCTTTTGACCGCGAAGCACAGGAGCCTCTGCGTGGTCGGGGACGACGACCAGAGCATCTATAAGTTCCGCGGAGCGGACATTGCGAATATCCTGAACTTCGAGCGGGATTACCCGGACGCGAAGGTCATCAAGCTGGAGCAGAATTACCGCTCCACCGAGAATATCCTCGGCGCTGCCAGCGCGGTGGTCTCGCGGAACCTGGGACGGAAGGGGAAGACCCTCTGGACGAGCAGGCAGGGAGGGGACAAGATCCTTTGCTATACTGCCGTGGACGAGAAGGACGAAGCCAGATTCATCTGCAGGACCATCGACCAGCTCGTGGACGACGGCAGGTCGTTGCACGAGATCGCAATGCTCTACCGCACCAATGCCCAGTCCCGCGCTCTGGAAGACGCGCTGCGGAACCGGGGGGTCCCGTACCGGATATTCGGCGGGCTGCGGTTTTATGACCGCAAGGAGATCAAGGACGTCATCGCCTATCTCCGCGTGCTGCACAATCCGGCGGACAGCGTGGGCCTCAGGAGGATCATTAATGTCCCGGCCCGCGGGATCGGCGATACGACGGTCGACAAGCTCGAGCGCATGGCAAGCCAGTCCGGTATCACGCTGTACCAGGCCGCCGTGGACGCTGCGAATGCCGATATCACCCCCTCGGCAAAAAGGAAGCTCAAGGAGTTCACCGCTTTCATGGAGCGGCTGCGGTCCGGGCCGGACTCCCGCACCCTTACCCATCTGGTGAACGGCGTTATCGAGGAAAGCGGGTACCTCAAGGCGCTCGAAGAAGAGCGGAGCATCGAGGCGCGTGTGCGGATCGAGAACCTCAAGGAGCTTCTGACCGCGACCGAGGATTTCACTGAGCAGAACCGCGAGGCCACGATCGCCGGATTCCTGGACCAGGTGGCGCTCATCACCGACATGGAGCAGCAGTCCGCGGGGGACGGTAAAAAAAAGGACAACGCCCACAGCGTGACGCTCATGACCCTGCACAATGCCAAGGGGCTGGAATTTCCCGTGGTATTCATGACGGGCATGGAAGAGGGGTTGTTCCCCCACTCCCGCTGCGTGGAGAGCGAAGAAGAGCTGGAAGAAGAACGGCGGTTGTGCTATGTCGGGATGACCCGGGCCAAGGAGCAGCTCATCCTGACCCATGCGTCGGAGCGCAGGTTGTACGGCCGCCCGCAGGCCAACCTCGTATCGCGGTTCGTTGAAGAGATCCCGGGGAACTTGCTCGAGCGGCAGGGCATTCCGCCGTTTATTGCCGCTCCTGTCAGGGCGCGGACGGCGTGGGACGATGAACCCATCTACCATAGTCACCCAGGAGAAGCGATATCGAAACAGAGCGTTCCCCGGAAGCCTGCCGGGTCCGGCAAAGATCCCTATTACAACGGGGCCGTGGTGCGGCACGCCAAATTCGGGATCGGAACGGTGCAGCGCTCGGAGGGCTCGGGAGAGGACCTCAAGATCAGCGTGAGCTTCCCCGGCCACGGGGTGAAGACCCTGGCGGTGAAGTACGC
>CAKKPG010000195.1 GCA_919901555.1 Nitrospiria bacterium
AGGTCTGAACCTTCCATATTGTTTGATAAACCTCCACTCTTGTTTCACACATAACACGCGCGTGAGGGGCGCGGTTTTTGCGACCCTCTCGACGCGCTTGTTGATATATTCTTTACTCCTGACCGCTTTTGGCTAATGATAGAGTACCGTCGTTCAGAATGAAAAAAGGAATGTATGGTGCCTTCATTATAAATTCTTCTGTCAGAAGCCGTGTGTCTTCCAGCATCGTGTCCAATATCAGTTGAATTATTTTGTCTACGATCGACTTTACTTCAAGAACAGAAGCCGCCGTGAGCATGTTTTTTTGCATAGGGATGAATGATTCTTGATATTTGCTAACATCACAGCCATATAGAAAACCATCTTCAACGAACCCTAAGTTTCTTAAAGACTCCTCAATCTTTGCATGAAAAAAGATATTTCGATGATCTTTCAATTTGAGAAAACTATCGAATACAGCAAGCGGCGTCTCGAGATACTCTGGCTTAAAACCACGACACAATGCGGGCATGAGTTTTAATTTTTGTTCGATGTCAAAACGTTTTTCGATATTCAAACTGCTATCACGGAAATCTTTCTTCAGGAAAGAATGAAAAACTAGGTTAATGAATCCTTCTAGCGCCATAAAATAATATGTTATTGCTGACAAGAAATATGTACCCGACGCCAGCATATATAGTTCCATATGATTTCTTTTCTCCTCATCGTATAAATCGCTGGTTCTTGCATCGTATTTAATGCTTTCAGCTCGGATCAATTCTTCTTGACTTGCAGCCATGTTCTGCAAGATTTCTGCGCTTATATAATTGGAACGGTAAACGTTAAATAGCTGATAAAATTTCAAGCCCTCTTGGTTTTTAAATTCTTTGATGGGATCAAATAGTTTACGCAATTTTTCTTTCTTCGCCTCAGCCAGCAGCGAAGCAATAAACTTGTTTGCCTGGTCCACGTCTTGAACCGCAACTTTAGCATCTTTATCAATAACAATGTGAGCAAAATACAAGACAGTAAGTCGATCTTTTGTTCCTATTTCAACTAAACCGCCACTTGGTAGTCTGAAAATATATTTCCAGTTTACCGGGAAAGGCTTTAATTCGCCTGACTCAAATTTCGTATTTATTTCTGATGTCGTTAAGACGGACCATTGTGAATGTTCTTCCAGGCGTCGCATAGTGACGATCTCAGGCATAGTAGCAGAATTATTATTGCCAACCAGTGCACACTCATATATCAAAGGCTCACGGTAAATGGATTTTAATAGACGATGCCAAAAGATGACCTCGTATTCCTCAACATGTTCTCTTTGAAATTCGATAAGCTGGATTTCGTAGTCATTGGGTACTTCATGGCTCTTTAACGGAGGGAACTGATCATAAATACGATCTTTTGGCTTTTCTCTGAATTTGGAATCTATATCTGCCATTTATGGCCCCTTTTTCTCAGAATCAACAAGTTCTTATCGGAACGGAAACCGCCCCTATAAGTTCGGAAATCCGGTATTAGCGAGCCCTGCAAAGGGCGGGCCAACCTGAAGGTATCTTCGATAGATTTCATATTCGAAGACCCTTTCGGCGCGGGCCTTGATCGCGAGTATTTCGAGAAAGCGGTTGTGCATGGTCCTGATGCGCTCGATGGGAGTGAGCTTGAGGAATGCCTTTCGCTCTTCCTCTTTTGCTCTGTCCATGACTGATTTCATAAATACAGCGTACCAAAACGGAGGTGGGTTGACAAGGGATTTTTTGGCGTAGAAAATATCGTTATGCTGTCAGGCGACGGGCTGCTCACTCTTCGCCGATAGCTTCCACATCAGCCAGGTCCTTCTTCCTCCCTAAGGCACGTTTATTACGGAGGAACTCCTCTCTGCCCAAAAAATATACGGAAACGTCACCGTAGGCCCCCTGTGCGCGGCCTGCGGCGGCTTCCTCCCAGGACACCCCGGTAATGGACGTCACGATGTCGACACGAACAGGCGGGACGCCGAGTTGCACGACCTTGCCGGGAGCGGCGAAATCCTCGACCGTCAGGCCAAGTGAGCCGAAACCGAACGCGTCAAGGGCGCGAAGAATGCGCTGACCATTCTCCCAGTCGGGCCGCACGAGAATATCCAGGTCCCCCGTGTATCTCGGCGCGCCATGATACGCGAGCGCAAATGCGCCGACGATGATGTAGTCAACTTCATGGGCGTTTAACAACGCGAGCAATTCTTTGAAGTCGTTCTGCGCTTCCATGTCGATCTCTCCGTATGCGCTCAAGGGCGGCAAGACGCTCCTGGGGTGATTTGGACAGCCAGTAAACAAGATTCTGCCGTATTTCCGCGAGATCGTGCAGACTTTTTTTTGCCACCGTCTTCTCGATCATTTTCCACACCTGTTATCGGGCAGCGCGCTCGTAATGTCTCGGATTGTCTTTAAGGTATCTCGTATAGATTTCATATTCAGAGACTCCTTCTCCTCGTGCTTTTATCGCAATGATTTGGAGAAGGATATCATGCATGGTTTCCATTCTGTCGAGTGGAGAACGCTTGAGAAACTCTTTTCGCTCTTCCTCTTTTGCTGTGTCCATTACCGACTTCTTCATAGAAGTAGCCTATCAAATTTAGGCTGGATTTACAAGGCAATTCTGATTATCGCGAAGAAGGCATTTGGCCAAGGAAGGACGGGGATAAATAAGTATCCGGAAAGCTGTAACGGTGACAAGGCTCGTATCGTAGTTCGGAAAGAGTCGTGGGTGGTTATCGGCCGGTCTTTTTCTCCTTTTTGTTCTTCACGGCCCGCTGCGAGCCCAGCCCCTTGCCGACGAGGTAGCAGAACCCCTTGACGGCATCTTCGATCCCCACGAGGCGCCCCTCGGCGAGGAGCTGTTCGATGGTCCAGATGATCCGCGGGACGGTCCTGCCGTTCGTGACGGTGGGGGTGTACGAGATGTCATGTTCGGTGATGACGCCTTTCTTCACGAGCTGGTCGAGCCGTTCGATCACCAATGCGGCGTCCCGCTTCCCGTGTTCCATCGGTTTTTTAACATCTATATCCGGTTTGACCGCCTTCGCCGCCATGGTGTATTCCTCCCTTGTTTATGTTCCAAGCCGTATCTATATACTATCACACCACTCCCTGGCATTCTGAAACATTCTGATCCACGGAGAGGCGGCAAGGGATTTTTTGAGGCGCTCCGGCATCCAGCCCACTGCCAGGTGAGCGCAACGCGCTCGGGGTGCGGCATCATGACGAGGTGCCGTCCGTCCGGGGAGCAGAGGCCGGCAATGCGAAGCTAACCGGCCGCCTGTTTCTTGGTGGTCCGTGTTGAGCGCTTGGTCAGGCCAATGGAGTGTTGCGCCAGCTTCATAAGACTTCGCAACGCGGTATTGACGGCGTCTTCATCAGGAAAAGCCGCGGCCACGTCAGGGCTCAAGAGAACGAGATTCGTGCCCTTTTTATACTCGCCATAATATTTACCGCGTACGCCGACGCCGAGGCCTTCCCTCCGATACTCTTTTCTCATTTCTTCTTTAGCCGTTTTCATATATCGTCCTTTCATAGCGTGTTGCTCGCCTCGCGCTGATTATGCGAATTTTTCCATGCCGTTCAGTATGCACAACAACAAGCAAATGATTCATCTTGGAATGCCCAAAAGTCAGGAGTCTATGCTCTCCCGACGAATGATCCGGATCGGGAAATGATATTGCGAGCGGATCAGCAAATATCGTCGCAGCGTCATGAAAAGAGACGCCATGCTTTTTTCGGTTTATTTCCGACTTTTTGGGGTCCCACTCAAATTCCATTTTCACGGTCCTTTATACGGCATTATACACCAAAAACGAGAACGTGTGTACGATGGGTCGGCTCCCTGAACGGACCTCACCGCCTATCCGTTCTTCTCACACCACTCCCGGGCATTCTGGAACATCTTGAGCCACGGGGAGGCGGTGAGGGATTTTTTCAGATGCTCCGGAAGCCAGGCCCACTGCCACGTGAGCACGGTGCGCTCGGGGTGGGGCATTATGACGAAGTGCCTGCCGTCGGGCGAGCACAGACCGGCAATGCCAGCGGGAGAGCCGTTGGGATTGAAGGGGTAGGCTTCGGTGATCTTGCCGTCGTCATCCACGAAACGCACGGGAGCAAGGCCGTATTCGGCTTCGTTGAAAATCTTCCTATCCGGGAAGTACGCCTGCCCTTCACCGTGGGCGACCCAGATGCCGAGCACGGAATTCTCCATGCCCTTGAGCATGATGGAGGGACTAGAAAGGACCTTGACCGTCGCAAAGCGGGACTCGAACCTGCCCGACTTGTTATGGATGAAGCGCGGCTGGAACTCGTCCCGAATCCCTCTCCACGGCACCCAGCCGAGAAGCGCCATGAGCTGGCACCCGTTGCACACGCCGAGGCTGAAGGTGTCGGGCCGGTGATAGAAGCGTTCGAACTGGTCCCAGGCCTTTTTATTGAACCGGATGCTGGCTGCCCAGCCTTTTGCTGAATCCAACACGTCGGCGTAACTGAACCCGCCCACGAACGCGACACCGCGGAAGTCATCGAGCCTGACCCTGCCTTCGAGGAGGTCCGTCATGGTTACGTCCCAGGGCTCGAAGCCGGCGAGGTAGAAGGCGGAGACCATCTCGCGGTCGCCGTTGCTCCCTTCCTCGCGGACCACAGCGACTTTGGGTTTGTTCTCCTTGTTGAGGATCGATGCCTCGGTGGGCCGGGGCATGAAGGGAATCACGAACGACGGGCCTTTCCGGTCGTAGGTGTTCTTTCGCTCTGCCCGGATGTTCTCGGGGTTTCGCTGCATGAGGTCGAGGTGATGGCTCGTCTCTTCCCAGAGGTCGCGGAGCACGAGCATGTCTTCGTCAAGGACGGTCTTCCAGCTTATGGCTGCCTTGATCCGCTTTTCAACGATTGTCTTCCCGATGACATGGTACGGGACCTTAGCCTTGCTCAGGATGGAAAAGATTTCCGATTCATGCTCCGGCGCGCATTCCATTACCAGTCCGGCCTCTTCGGAGAACAGGACCGAAACCGCATCCTTGCCCTGCGTGACCTCCGACGGAAGGTTCACGTCAATGCCGCAGTTCCCGGCAAAGGCCATTTCCAGGAGCGTGGTGATGAGCCCGCCGTCGGAGCGGTCATGGCCCGAGAGGACCAGGCCTTTTTTGATGAGCTCCTGCACCGCGTTGAAGGCGCGCTTCAGCAGATCGGGTTCTTCGATGTCCGGAGACTCGTTCCCGACCTGGCCGAAGACCTGAGCAAGGGCCGAACCGCCAAGGCGGTTTCTTCCGCCCGAGAGGTCGATGAACAGGAGCACTCCCCGTCCCGGCGCTTTCAGGTCAGGCGTGATCGTTTTGGTAATATCCGGGCAGGTGACGTAGGCGGAGACGACAAGGGTGCCCGGAGACTTTACGGTCTCCGTCGATCCGTCGGGGTTCGTGACCCTGGCAGCCATGGACAGGCTGTCCTTGCCGCCGTCGATGGCAATGCCGAGTTCGATCATGAGGTCCCGCATGGCGATTGCGGCGTCATAAAGCCGCGCCCCTTCGCCGGGAAGTTTCGGCGCCCACATCCAGTTCCCTGAGCAGCGGATGTCTTCGAGCGCGCTCACCTCCGCCCAGACGATGTTCGTGAGCGCCTCGGCAACGCTCATCCGCGCCATAGCAGCGGGGTCGATAAGCTCCTTCACCGGCTGCTCGCCGATGGCGCAGGCGGCGCCCGTGGCGCCGAAGTGCGACTGGGCGACGACGGCAACATCGGACACGGTCAAATGGAGCGGGCCGCAGCACTGCTGCCGGGCGATGAGGCCCGTGACCGAGCGGTCAACCTTGTTCGTAAGGAACCGCTTGGAGCCGACGGAGAGCAGGCGCAGGACGCGGTCCAGCGCGGCGCGCACCGTCAGGTCCTTGGGAAGTTCGAGGGGCTTGAGGACGTCCTTCTTGTGGTCCAGCTTAAAGGTCTTCTGCGGCATATCGCCGAGAACTTTGGCGAGCTCCAAATTCACGGGCGTCGTTCCGTCGGTCTCATCGTAGAGAACGATGTAACCGTCGCCGGTGACCTGTCCGATGAACGCCACGGGCACGCGCTCCCGCAGGCAGAGCTCTTCAAAGAGGGCGCTCTGCTCCGGCTTGAGAAGAAGCGCGTTCTGCTCCTGGTACTCGGCGCCCCATATCTCGAGTGCCGAAAGCGTCTCGTCGCCGACCTGGATCTTCCTGATCTCGATCTTCGCCCCTGCCGGGTGGACGATCTCCTTCACCACGTTGCAGTTGCCGCCCGCTCCCTGGTCGTGGATGCTCACGATGGGGTTCTTGTCGCCCAGCTCCGCGCAGGCCCGGATCACCCGGTTCATCTTCTGTTCCATCTCGGCGTCGCCGCGCTGCACGGCGTTGAAGTCCAGCTCGGCGATGTTCTCCCCCTGGATCATGGAGGACGCCGCGCCGCCGCCCATGCCGATGCGGTACGCCGGTCCGCCGACCTTGACCACGAGCATGCCCTTTTCCGGTTCGGATTTTTTAGTGTGGCGGGAATCCATCTGGCCGATGCCGGCGCTGAACATGATGGGCTTGATCCACTCCCTGCGCTCGCCGCCGGGAAGCCTGAGGCCGAAGGAGCGGGTAAAGCCCTGGATCACGGGCTCGCCGAACTTGTTGCCGTAATCGGACGCGCCGTTGCTCGCCTCCACTTCGATCCGGAGGGGCGAGGCGAGATTATTCGGATATGCATATCCCGCGTCTTCCCAGGGGAGCGGGTAGCCGGGGATACGGAGGTTGCCCACACAGTAGGCCGCCGTGCCTGCGACCACGAGGCCGGCCGTGCCCGTTGCCTGCACGTCGCGGATCCGGCCGCCCGTGCCCGTCTCGGCGCCGGGGAAGGGCGCCACGCCCGAAGGGAAGTTGTGGGTCTCGGCCGTGAAGATGATGTGGTGCTTCCGTTTTGCCTCGCGGAACGGAGAGGACTTTCCGGGGACATCGGGGATGATGGTGGTGATGTCGTATCCCTTGATGGCGCTGGAGTTGTCGCTGAAGGCGATGACGCTGTTGTTCCGGTTCGCCTCGTAGGTGGCCTTCACGATCTTCATGAGCGTCTCAGGGACTTCCTGACCACGCACGATCAGTTTGCCTCTAAAGAACCAGTGGCGCGAATGCTCGCTGTTGGACTGGGAGAGGTCGAAGCACTCCACGTTCGTGGGGTTGCGTTTGATCTGGTTCACGAAGAGGTTCGTGTAGTAGTCCAGGTCCCAGTCGTCCAGCCCCAGGCCCATCTCGCGGTTGATCCGCTCCAGCGCCGCGCGACCCTCTTCCATGAGCGGCACGATGCGCACCGCCTCGGGCGTGATGCCCGTCTCGAAGGTAGTAAGCGGTCCAGGATAGGGACATTCCGTCATGCGGTCGTGGACCAGGGAGAGAAACGTACTCTGCTGTTCAGGGGTCAATGGCGTGTCGTCCTTGAGCAGGAGAAGATACCGGCGCGAACGCTCGATCCTCGTGATCTTCCGGAGTCCGCAGGCCTGGCAGATCGAGACGGCGTTCGTGGACCACGCCGTGGTGAAATTCATCCGGGGGCCGACCTCGTATAATGCGTGCCGAGGGACGAGGGAGGAGGGAGGAGGGAGGAAACTGCGGTCGGAAAATTTCTCCGGCTCGAAGGTCTCGGCAAGGAGCCAGCGCAGCAGACGCGTCTCATCCGCGGTGAGGGGTTCCGTCGCCGCGACGTTGAAGCAGAACTCGGTCTCGATCCCCCGGATGTCCGGCGTTACCTGCTGCTTGACGGTATCGAGCAAGGCCTCGGTCTGGAAGGCTGAAAGTGCCGGGGTGCGGTAAAGATGAAAGAGGGTCATAGCATGGGGTTCCTTTTAGGTGCTGACCTTATAATGCGGCAGTTGAGCCGTCGCCCCGCAGGGGCGTATCGGTCTTGACTCCTGGATCTCCCGAGCGAAGCGAGGGGTAAGGCACACACCACACAACGCCGCGTGGTGGCGCCGCGAAGCGGCGGCAACATCGTGAATCTAAGCGGCGCGGCTTTTTTTGCCGCGCCCGCTTGAGCGCCTTGTTAGACTCGTTGTTGCTTGGGCTACTGCGATGAGGGATTGCAGAGCTTTATTGACTGCTTCTTCGTTAGGGAATGCCGCGGCAACTTCTGGTTTTAAGACAACGATATTCGATGCCTCGCGCAAACGCTTGGCATATTTACCTCGCACCAGCGGGCCGGGGAAATCCGACCGCTTGTACTCCTCACGAAGTTCGTTTTTAGGTGTTCTTTTATCCTTCTTCATAAAGTTTTCGTTCTCCTTTGCTCGCCACACGAGCACTAATGATTCGAATTGTTTCGCTTGTGTCGGTATGAGAAATCACAAGCACTCTGCCCATCGCAGACATGCCGAACGTCACGTATCTAAATTCGCCGATCGAGTGGTCAGGATCAGCTCCGGTAACCGACATCGTATCGTACAAGGCTGTTGCGGCTTCCTCGAATGACACTTTATGCTTCCGAAGATTTGAATGCGCTTTGTTGGGATCCCATTCGATTTTCATAGGGGCGTGATACCACGTCTGCCAATATTCTTAAAGATTTTCTGGTGCAAACCGTTTATAATGTATTTTATCACCTTTTCAATTCAGATTCAAAACCATATTTCAGAGAAATGTTCCGTCGCCGCGACGTTGAAGCGGAACTCGGTCTCGATCTCCCGGATGTCCGGCGTTATCTGTTGCTTGACGGTATCGAGCAATGCCTCGGTCTGGAAGGTCGACAGCGCCGGGGTGCATTAAAGATGAAGGAGGGTCATATCATGGGTTCCTTTTAAGTGCTGACCTTATAATAACGACGAGTTCACACGCCGCGTAGCGGTCGGCGTGGAACGAAGTGTTAGCTGTATTTTTTGAGTTCCGCTAAGAACATATCGATGTTGTTGTCTATATCGTGTTTCCAGATTTCAAAACCCTTGTGGTTTTTGATCGTCTTAACAGTATGTGCGGCTACCTCGCGAAGTGCTTCTTTTTGATCTTCATCAAAAGCGCCACGTTTATGTATGTAAACGGCTTGATACAAGTTATGAAAAAGAAATGAAACAAACTCTTCATCCGGCTCATTTTGGGTCAGAATTTCAAGCAAGTAATCAAGATATGCCCTTAGATAATAGTTGAGAGCGCTTGGCTCAAGTATCGACCATTCTTCCAAGCGGTAGTCTGCGCCTTGAACAGCATCCTTCAGCGTTTTGAGGTGCTTAAATAAGTCGCTCCACGATTGACATAGAAATGCCTTTTCTGCATCTTCTTTGAGAAATGGATCGACGCCATCTTGCTTAATCAATTCATTTCGAGTGGGAACCTGATTCCCACCAAAGCAAGCAGCAATTTTGTTCTGTAGTGTGATCATGTCAGTAGCTAACCAGTTATTGAGCAGACCTTGATATCATCGCAAATGGAATATTAGCCGAGCAGCCCCATTACGCGAGACACATGATTGGTGTTCATTTTGTTTTCTTATACGGCAGAATCTTCATGGCCACCCTGTCCGACAGGGCGTCGAATTCGGGATCTTTATGCACGAGCGTCGCATTGCGTGTGATCGCGGTGGCGACGATCCAGCTGTCCGCTACCGAAATGCGGCACTGCGCCTTCAGCTCAGAGGCTGTCATGAGAAGCCGGTCATCCACATCAACACGGACGGCAGGAAGATGGCAGAGAGATCTGAAAATTTCGTCCGCAGCCTTCTGTCCCTGGTCCTTCCAGAGCCTGTACCGGCATTCCATAAAGGTCATGAAGGAAATGAGGATTGGCTTTCGTGAGGATGCCTCGCGCAGAATCTTTTCTACCGTGGAGGCGCCTTCCTCGTTGTTCCAGAGCGCCAGGATTGCCGAGGTGTCAAGGACAAAGGACTCAGGACTTTCTGTCACGCTCTTCTTCCTCCAGGCGCTCCTTCTTGCGATCGCGCGCGAGCTTATCGGAGGTATAGCGGCCTTTTCCTGCCCCTCGGAAGGCCTCGATAGGATCTTTCGGGAGTGGAATTACTTTAATGGCGTTGCCTTCTTCGATCCATTCCAGCTCCGTCTCTGCTTCGATATGATATTTTTTGCGAAGCTCGGAGGGGATGGATACCTGGCCTCTTGTGGAAACCGTAGTTTTCATGTAATAGCCTCTTGTTTCTTACTTGCCTTATATTATCATGTAAAGGCTGTTTAGTCAACTCCGTTAGAGAAAGTCGCCGACTCCTGATTGGAGGTGTGCATCATTCCTTGAGATTGCGGCGGAAGGAGCCAGGACACGGGGCCTGATGAATGCAACTTGCAGGGTGCAAAATGAAGGAATATACGATCATGGCCGGAGGCCATACCGAAATTTTGCACTTTGCATTTTGAAATTTTACTTCTGCATTGCTTTCTTCGCGCCGACCTGTCTTTGCAGCGAGAGCTTGGTTCCGGGGCGCTTACTGTCTTTCCGACAGCGACACGACCTTCTGTTCGGCGGCCTTCTTTTCACCGGCCATCTCGCACTTGCCGTCGAAGGTGACGCCTTCTTCGATGATGAGCTTGGGCGTCTTGATGTTTCCCTGGATGACGCCGGGCGCGAGGACGTGCACCTTCTGGCTCGCGGTGATGTTGCCCACGATCTTGCCGCTCGAGATGATCGTGCCCACGGTGATCTCGCCGTGGAGGTACGCGCCGTCACCGGCAATGAGCGTATCTTTGGAAACGACCTCTCCTTCCACCTTGCCGTCCACACGGATGGTGCCCTCGAAACTGAGCACGCCCTTGAACTCCGTGCCCTTGCCGAGAAACGCGGTGATCTCCGCCTGGTCCGGTGTGCCTGTACCCTTCTTCAACATGAAATGCCTCCCGAATAAATTTTTGATGCATGATACACGATGAAAGCGGTTCTTCATGCATCCTGCAACGCTTTTAGATTATCTTCTCCAGTATCCGATCCAGCTCCTCGTCAGAGTAATAGTCTATCACAATTT
>CAKKPG010000196.1 GCA_919901555.1 Nitrospiria bacterium
GTCAAAATCTTTCGCACTTCATATCTCCCGATTTTATCAGTATAAGTAAAGTCTACATCTGATAGTTCAGAATGAGATTCGATCATCTGCGAAACTATCTTTGTCCAGTACATCAAGACTGACACCCCTTCAAGCGGCTGACCCGTCTCTCCGTCAATGATCCTGCCGGAGTATGGGCCCAACGACTGCACAAATGGTTCAGCCGGGAGGGCGACTCCAAAGAGTATTAGTAGAACTATAAGGGTACAGCATTTTTTCATAAACCCTCCTAAACTTCCTGTAATAAAGCGGGGCTTCTTTTTCTCTATTTCGCCAGCGGCACATAGTACTGCGTCCCCTGCTTCATGTTCAGGACCTGCGTGGTGAGGTCGTCGAGGTCTTCCCGGCGGTGCACGAAGTCGATGTCCGAGGTGTTGATGACGAGGAGGGGGGTTTCGGCGTAATGGAAGAAGAACTGGTTGTATGCCTCGTTCACCGCCGCGATGTAATCGCGATTGACCTCTTTTTCGAAGGGCCTTCCCCGCTGCTTGATCCGCCGGAGGAGCCGGTCCGTGTCCGCCTGGAGGAAGATGACGAGGTCGGGTCTCACGATCTTGGCTTCGAGGAGGTGATAGATCTGCTCGTAGAGGGCGAGTTCATGGTCGGTGAGGTTGAGGTAGGCGAAGATCCGGTCCTTGGCGAAGAGGTAATCGCTGATCGTGATCCGCTTGAAGAGATCGGGCTGCGAGAGCTCCTCCTGCTGGCTGAAGCGGTTGAGGAGAAAGAACGTCTGGGTCTGGAACCGGTAGCGCGCCGGTTCGCGATAAAAATCGGCCAGGAACGGGTTTTCCTCGGCGCGTTCCAGGATGAGCCTGGCATTCAGCTCCTGGGCCAGGAGCGACGTCAGGCTCGTCTTTCCCACGCCGATGGGGCCCTCGATCGCGATATACTTGGTGTCGCGCAGCGCGCCGGGCTTCACCGTCATAGCGGATCGTTCTCCTGCCCGCACTTTACCACGCCATGGGAGTCCTTGATCTCATGAAGCAGGTGCTTCACCGTCTTTTTCAGGACAGGGTGCATCGCCTGGGGGGCGATCTCGGCGAGCGGCAGGAGCGCGAACCTCCTCAGCGCCAGCCGGGGGTGGGGAATGGCGAGGTCCGGCTCATCGACCACCCGCTCTCCATACAGCAGGATGTCAAGGTCGAGCGGGCGCGGCCCCCAGCGCAGCTCGCGGGTGCGGCCCAGCTGCTCTTCTATCCGGTGACACGCGGCAAGGAGCACATCGGGCGGAAGGTCCGTCTCGACGGCGGCCACGGCGTTGATGAACGTCTCCTGCTCGCGATAGCCCACCGGCTCCGTGCAATAAAAAGAGGAGACCGTGAGCACCCGGCCCGCTGAATCCAGGAGTTCCAATGCCTTCCGGCAGTTGGCCCTCTTGTCTCCCATGTTTGAACCCAGACCGATATATGCAATGGTCGGCATGCGCGTAGACATCCTGTTAATGGTACCCCGCTCCCGGATAGAGAAGATTGAGCGCGAGCAGGCGGACCGGCCGGTACACTGCGCCGAAAAGCTGCCACGCGATAAGAAGTCCGATAAAGCCGAACCGGGCATGGTGGACAATATTAGTATAGCGCCGGGCAAGCTCTTCGTCCAGCAGGAGCGGGAGCGCGCCGCTGCCGTCCAGGGGCGGCAGGGGGATCATGTTGAACACAAAG
>CAKKPG010000197.1 GCA_919901555.1 Nitrospiria bacterium
CCTTGCGTATCATGGTGGAAACATTACTCTTTTGGCGGGATAAAGTCAAATTTTTGTTTATTTATTGAAGGGCTGACGGATGGGCAACGTAGTGGGGAAGTGTTTTAAATCTCCCCTCGCCCCTCTTTTCCAAAGAGGGGAAATGCCTCCCTTTGGGAAAGGGAGGTCAGGAGGGATTTTCGATACGGTGTCGTTTCGAGACGGTTGTTAAACTCGTAGCGGTTCTTGTAGCTGAAAAGAATGTACGTTACTTTACACCAATATCATCCACCCACGCGCTGTCAGGACTGACGGTAGTGGTGCTGTTTTTGCTGTAGCACCACTTGTAGGTATGAGTTGCGGACACAGTATTAAAGATAACACGCTCCCAGGAGACGGTACCGGACCATACCAGCGGTTGCAGGACATCATCGATATAAAAGAGCAACAGATCATTGTACGGTTCCGAACCGGCCTTCCTATTGAAGCTCACAAACGAGCTCGCCTCAGGCGGCGTATAAGAAAAGCAACTGGTCCCGGGATCAGGGGTCACGCCGGAGATAAAACTTTTAGTCCCATTGGCAGCGGCAGAGGTACTGTCAATGCTCCATAATGCTCCGGTTCCGCTCTGAACAAACTCAGGAGGAGTCAGCCCGGATTCAAAATCGAAACAGTGGTTGTAACCAGCAGTGCAGGTTGATTTTAGCAGACTGACCGCATTCACGCTGATCGAGTATGTAGCTCCACTCAAGGTATCTTGGCCATCGACAGCAATATTCATCGTGGTAGTGGTGCTGTTTGTCGTTACCGTGCAGTGCTCAACGGTTGTGCTGCCATTTCGAGAAGCACATTCCGGCCCGAGAATATACGTGAAGGGGCGATCGTTGTACACCTCAAGATCGGCGTCAGCGCTCAGCCCGTACAAGGTAATGATGTACGTGGTACTCGACGCCACCGTTGCCGTATAATAACTCTTGCCCACAGACTCATTGCCCACCGTGCCGCTGTGAGGAGCCTCCGCATTTAGAGCTAGAGAAACCGGAGTTAGGGTCCCTTCGCTCGTCCCAGTGGTGGTAGTCGTCGAGTCGTCCCCCCCGCAGGCTGAGAGCAGGAACATTGACATAAGCAGTACCATCAATCTTGTCCAAAAACGTGCCGTGACCATAAGAACTCCTTCTTTCCATGAGAGAAACTAAATCTTGCATATTTTACTTGAACGCCATGGCTCTTGTCAACGTTTCATTTGCGGGTTGTACAGCACTTCCCCCTTCAATTTTTATGGTCTCGCAAAAAGTCATTTTTTAACCGCAGAGACGCGGAGGCACGGAGAAAAGCTCCTTAATTTCAATACGTTCTTCTCAGCGTCGCTTAGAAGCGCCTACTTCTGGCTCAGCGCCTCAGCGGTGGATTTTTAGTTTTTACGACTTCATCAAAATTAAGGGATATAAATCATGGCCGGAAGCCATACCGCAATTTTGCAATTTGCATTTTGAAATTTGACTTATGCATTGCTTTCTTCGTGCCGACCCGTCTTCGTGGCATATTTGGTTCCGGCTTGTCCGGGTTCAGTCCTCTTCAGAGAAGCTGTACCCCACGCCCCGCACGGTCTGAATATACTTCCCCGCCTCCGTCTTCTCCAACTCGGCGCGCAGCCGCCGGATATGAACGTCCACGGTCCGGGACTCCACGAAGGCCTCGCCCTTCCAGACGGCATCCAGGATCTGGTCCCTGGTGAACACCTTGCCGCGCCGTTCCATGAGGAACCGGAGCAGCCGGAATTCCGTGGGAGAAAGGTCCAGGGCGGCATCGCCGGCGCGGGCGCGGTGCCGTTCGAGATCGATCTCAAGGCTGCCGGCACGGAGTATCTTGGCGCCGGACGGCCCCCCACCGGCCCTTCGGAGCACCGTTCGCACCCGCGCCAGGAGCTCCCGCACGCTGAAGGGCTTGGTGACGTAATCATCGGCCCCGGTCTCCAGGCCCATGATCTTGTCCATCTCCTCGGACCGGGCCGTGAGCATGATGATGGGGAGGGAAGCGGTTTTCGGGTCCTGCTTGAAGATGCGGCAGAGTTCCATGCCCGACAGGCCGGGCAGCATCAGGTCCAGGACCACGAGCTGATAGGGCCGCTCGCGGACGAGCCGCAGGGCATCTTCGCCCGTCCTCGCCTCTTCGACCAGGTAGCCTTCTTTTTTCAAATTGTACGAAACGAGCTGCACGATGTCCTGCTCGTCGTCCACAACCAGAATCCGTGTTTTCGGTTCCATGAGCAGATGATACTGAAATCCCTCCCGTCAATCAAGACAAAAATCATTTCCCCGCGCCGGCGCGGCTTTTTCACGAATTTTTAACAAGACGGTAACAGCGCTGTAACAATCACCTGTTATTGTCCATCGCACAGACGGCAAGTGCCCGGTCTGAAAGGACGGCGGAAAATGAATACGTTCAGAAAAATCGTCGACATCATCATCAAGTTCATGATCCCCCTCGTGATCCTGGCGCTCATGCTGGGCATCGCGAGGCTCGTCCTGGACCTCCGGGTGGTGTTCACGAGTCCGACCATCGCCGCGGGGTTCGACCTCATGATCACCAACATCCTGTCCATGTTCGTCGTCATCGAGCTCCTCCGGAGCATCATCGAATACTTCGAGCTCCATAGGCTCAAGATCACCTTCATCACCGACGCGGCCCTGGTCTTCGTTCTGCGGGAGGTCATGATCGGGTTGTACGGGCATTCGCTGGAATCGCGGGAGATCGTCGCGCTGGCCGTGCTCATGCTGATCATCGGCGGCATCAGGACCCTGGCGATCGTATTTTCACCGGAAAAAACGAAGGAGGCAGGCAAACATGAATAAGGCGATTCTCGAAAAAATCGAAGGCATCATCCTCACCACGGGACTGTTCGTGGGGATACTGTTCATGGTCATGTACTGGCGATGAGCAGGATATTCCCCGAAGGTTTCCTCTGGGGCGTGGCCGCGTTAGGCGTTTCAGACGGTTTTTTCGGCGTTTATTCTCTTTTTGAGGTTTGACCTGAGTAGTTGCCGAATTTCAAGGTAAATTCGCGTTCCTGCCGACCCCAAACGGAAATATCCTATTCAAGAGGACCACGGGACCCATTTTGCTGCGTAACCGTAATTTCATCTCCCTGTAATATTCCTGTAACATTCCACCGGTATAAAGATTCCATGCTAAAATCAAAAAGGAGGACTCAACCTATGAAACGTTTGCTCGCTCTAACCCTGTTCCTGTCCATCACCGCGCTCTCCGCCGGCCTCTACGCGGCCGAGACGCTGAACGGCGCCGGCGCCACGTTCCCCTACCCGGTCTACTCGGCCTGGGCGTTCGAGTACAGCAAGGTCACGGGCATGCGGCTCAATTACCAGTCCATCGGCTCCGGCGGCGGGATCAAGCAGATCACGGAGCGGACCGTGGACTTCGGCGCCTCGGACAAGCCCCTGACCCCGGAGGAACTGGCCAAGGACAAGCTCATGCAGTTCCCTGCAGTGATCGGCGGCGTGGTACTGGTCGTCAATGTGCCCGGCATCAAGGAGGGCGAGCTTAAGCTCGACGGCGACACGGTCTGCAGGATATTCTTGGGCGACGTCAAGAAGTGGAACGACGCCGGGATCAAGACCATGAACCCGGGCATCAGCCTTCCGGACAGCGGGATAACCGTGGTGCACCGTTCCGACGGCTCGGGGACCACGGCCATCTTCACGGACTATCTGAACGGCGCCTGCCCGGCATGGAAGGAGAAGGTCGGGAGCGGCACCTCGGTGAGCTGGCCCGCCGGCATCGGCGGCAAAGGCAACGAGGGCGTGGCCAACTACGTGCAGAGGACGGCCAACTCCATAGGGTACGTGGAATTCGCCTACGCCAAACAGAACAAGATGACTTACACCAGGCTCAAGAACAAAGCGGGCGCCTTCGTGGAGCCGAACTTCCAGACCTTCGAGAATGCCGCCGCATCAGGCGCCTTTGACCCGAAGAAGGACTTCTACCTCTGGCTCACCAACGCTCCCGGCAAGAACGCCTGGCCTATCGCGGGCGCTACCTTCATCGTGCTCGCGAAGGAAAAGACGGATTCCAACAAAAAGGTCGTGAAGTTCTTTGACTGGGCGTTCCAGAACGGCGATGCCAGGGCAAAGGAGCTCGTCTACGTGCCCCTGCCGAAGTCCCTGGAGGACAAGGTGCGCGGCTACTGGAAGGCCCACGGCGTTAGGTAAGCCGGTATAAAATTCAAAGGAAGGGAACGGTATGCCGATCGTGCCGACTGGCGCCGCGAAGAAAAACTGCGTTGATCTGCTCTTTTCCACCGTTACCGCCGTTGCGTCCCTGACGGTCGTTCTCCTGGTGGTCGGCATCATGGCCGTGCTCATCCGCGAATCGTCGCTCGCCATCGACAGGTTCGGCTTCTTCAGATTCCTGTTCTCCGTTGAATGGAACCCGGTCAAACAGCTCTTCGGCGCCGCGAGCGCCGTCTACGGGACCCTGGTGACGACCGCCGTCGCGCTCATCATTTCCATCCCGACCGCGATCGGCATCGCCATCTTCGTGACCGAGGTCGCCCCGCCCATGCTCAGGGGGCCCATCGGCGCGGCCATCGAGCTCCTGGCGGCCATCCCGAGCATCATTTACGGCATGTGGGGCCTCTTCACCCTGGCGCCGATCATGGCGAAATACATCGAACCCGCTCTGCAAAGCACCCTCGGGCAACTGCCGGTGTTCGAGGTCCTGTTCCGCGGCACACCCATGGGGATCGACCTGCTGACCACGGGTGTGATCCTCTCGATCATGATCATCCCTTTCACCGCGAGCATCTCCCGCGACGCCTTCAACCTGACGCCCCCGGTGGTCAAGGAGTCGGCCTATGCAATGGGCGCGACGCAATGGGAGGTGGTGAAGAACGTCGTCCTCCCCTATTCCAGGCTCGGCGTCTTCGGGGGGGTGGCCCTGTCGCTGGGCAGGGCGCTGGGCGAGACCATGGCCGTGGCCTTCGTGCTCGGCAACAGCCATAAAATCGCCACATCGTTCTTTGATGCCGCGTCCACGATCACCGTGACCCTGGCCAACGAGTTCGCCGAGGCCGACAGCGACCTGTACCTCTCGTCGCTCTATTACCTGGCGCTGGTGCTGTTCGGCCTGAGCTTCACGATCCTGGCCGCGGCAAAGATTTTTTTACTGAAGTCGGAAAGAAAGTATACGAGATGAGACAATTTCCAAATCCCAAGCATCAAATAAGCTCCAAAATTCAAGCAGCAAACGATGCGAATTGGGAAATTGGAATTTATTTGAGATTTGAGATTTGTTATTTGTAATTTGCCCATATGACCCGTGAACAGAAACGAAAAATAGAGAGTTTTCTCGCCCTGGGCCTGAGCGGCCTGGCCGCCCTGTTCGGCCTGTTCTGGCTCGTCTTCATCCTGGGCGACGTCCTGGTACACGGCATCGGCGCGCTCAGTCTCGATCTCTTTTTCAAGGACCCGGTCCCGGCCGGCCAGACCGGCGGAGGGCTCCGGAACGCCTTTGTAGGACAGCTGATGATCACGTTCTCCGCGACCCTCATCGGCGTACCCGTCGGCGTTCTGGGAGGGACCTTCCTTGCCGAATACGCGCGCGGAACGAAGACCGCCCGGGTCATCAGCGTCCTGTCCGACATCATGGTGAGCGTGCCGTCCATCGTGATCGGCGCGTTCGTCTATGCGGTCCTTGTGCGGCCGCTCCATCACTTCAGCGGCTGGGCCGGCGCGGTCGCCCTGGCCGTCATCATGATCCCGGTGGTGCTCCGGACGACCGAGGACATGCTCTCGCTCGTGCCCTGGACGATCCGGGAGGCGGCCTTCGCCCTCGGCGCGCCCTATTACAAGGTCATCATTCAGGTCGTGTACCGCGGCGCCGCCACCGGCATCCTGACGGGAGTCCTGTTGTCCATGGCGAGGGTCGCGGGAGAGACGGCGCCGCTCCTGTTCACGTCGTTCAACAATTCGTTCTTCTCGACCGATATGAAGGGTCCGGTGGCCTCGCTCACGGTCACGATCTTCCAGTATGCCATGGGCCCCTACCAGGACTGGCATTCTCAGGCGTGGGCCGCGTCCTTCATGATCACGCTGTTCATCCTGGCCCTGACGGCGCTCGGGAGGCTTCTGCTCAAATGGAGGTATGGACGGTGACACAACCCATCGGCCTCGAGGTCAGGGACCTCAACTTTTTTTACAGCGGCAATGTGCATGCCCTGCGGGACATCTCCCTGCCCATCGAGAAGAACCGGGTGACCGCGCTCATCGGCCCGTCGGGGTGCGGCAAAACGACGCTCCTGCGCTGTTTCAACCGGATGCACGACCTCTACGCGAAAAACCGGTATGCGGGTGAAATCATCTTCGAGGGCAGGAACATCCTGGCCGACGGCGAGGACCTGATCAACCTCCGGAGCCGCATCGGCATGGTTTTCCAGAAACCCACGCCTTTTCCCATGTCCATCGCCGAGAACATCGCCTACGGGCTCAGGCTGAAAGGCATCAGGAACAAGAGCGAACTCGCCGGCCGGATCGAACGGGTGCTCAAGCACGCCGCGCTCTGGGAGGAGGTCCGGGACAAACTGAACGCGAGCGCCTACGAGCTTTCCGGCGGCCAGCAGCAGCGGCTGGTCATTGCCCGGGCCCTTGCCGTTGAGCCCGAGGTGCTCCTCTTTGACGAGCCCACGTCGGCCCTGGACCCCATTTCCACGGCAAAGATCGAGGAACTCGTGACGGCACTGAAGCAGGACGTAACGATCATCATCGTTACGCACAACATGCAGCAGGCCGCCCGCGTGTCGGACATGACGGGCTTTATGTACCTGGGCGAACTCGTCGAATACGGCGCCACGGAAAAGATCTTCACCAATCCTGAAAAGAAGCAGACCGATGATTATATTACCGGAAGGTTCGGGTAAATCCGCAGAGAGCAAAGCGCAGAGAGCAGAGGGTTTAACTCCATGCTCCATGCGCTCTGCCCCATGCCCAAAAGGAGTTTTTCATGACCAAGCAGAAAGAGCAGGACATCGAGGCCCTTAAAGAACGCGTGCTCAAGATGGGAAGCCTGGTGGAAGACGCCATCCGGAAATCCATCAAGGCCCTGGTGGAGCGCGACAACACCCTGGCGATCTCCGTCATCGACGGCGATCGCGCGGTCAACACCCTCGATGTGGAGATCGAGGACGACTGCATCCGCATGCTCGCCCTCTGGCAGCCGACGGGCAGCAATCTCCGGTTCATCACCACGGCCATCAAGATCATCACCGACCTGGAGCGCATGGGGGACCTGGCCGTGGACATCT
>CAKKPG010000198.1 GCA_919901555.1 Nitrospiria bacterium
GGAGTAGGGTTTAGAAATAAGGACGGTTCAGCTAAAAGCAAGGCGTTGTCGTGATAGAAGACAACGCCCTTTTTGTTGATTTCACCTGCAAATTCACGAAGGGCATGATGCTGAAACCATTAAAAATTGACAAATGGAATATGCATTAATAATTCTGGAGAGGCCCAACGCAAGAGCGAGTTCAGCCTGGTTCCGGCCGGCCATGCAGTTCCTGTTCGTTCCTCTGCATTCCTTTTCGTGGATGGCCGGTTACGCCGACCTTCGATCCTGGGTCCGATCAGCAATGAGCGCCGCTTTCTTTTTCCCATTGTTCAGGTACCGCTCTACGTAATTCTTTAGGTCCTGATAGAGGCCGTCCAGATCCGCATCGAAGACCTCGACCTTCAGCTGCTTCGGCGCGGGCACGGTGAACTCCGTGAAGAACTGCTTCGCGTCCGGAAGGTTCAGGCCGTTGCCGTGCAGGAGCGGCTCCACGACGTTCTGCCGGATGCGGTCGAGCTTCACCTCCAGGTCGCGGACCGTCGGCGCGTCGGGAAAGCGGTGCTCGATGCCTGCGTTGACGTAGATCGTGAACAGTGCCCTGGCGCGCTCGAAGGCCAGAAAGGCGTTGGTCGCCGCGATCATCTGCAGGAACGCGGCGCGCAGTGAAAGTCCGTAGTTGAACACGCGGTCGCAGAGGTCCTCGAGCTTGGCTCCGGAGGACCGCTTCTCCCGGTAGATGTCACGAAACGCCGCAAAGGTCTCGTCGAGGACCGCCACCTGCCGCTCGAGTGCCTGGCGCTCGACTTG
This sequence comes from Nitrospiria bacterium, assembly GCA_919901555.1. Lineage (GTDB taxonomy): Bacteria > Nitrospirota > UBA9217 > UBA9217 > UBA9217 > CAKKPG01. The sequence goes on from CAKKPG010000198.1 coordinate 790, forward strand.
AAAGAGCTTGAGGACCTCCCGGTCCGCGAAAACCGCCTCGTCGGCCGTCGCCGAGATGCCGGTGCTGCTGCGCTTTCGTCCGGAGAACGCCCGTAAGACGAGGCGGAAGACGACGATTACCGCCACCAGCAGGGCTACACCGAGCACGGCGAGGATCGCATAGTCCAGTGGTTGCAGTTTATTAACATTTCGGGTCAGAAAATTAATAATCAGGCTCTGATGCATGTCGGATAGTATATCAGACTTTATACGCATTTTGCAAAATTTTCAGCGATCAATGCTGCTGAGGCCTGCCGAGAGGGGGA
>CAKKPG010000199.1 GCA_919901555.1 Nitrospiria bacterium
TTTGACGACTTGGTCAACGGTTGCGACTAATTCATCATCCAAGGTCATCTGTATTGTTCTCATGGCACTCTCGCTAAAATGTGTATATTTATAGCTAAAAATAACCCACATGGCATCCACTGTCAAGTAAGTGTCGCAGGTTCGGGGCTAAACACCCCCGGCTACCCGATTAGAAAATTAATCGGAGTCATTGAACGTTGCTTTAGTAACAGCCTTGCCGTCGTTCTCGACAAGACAAGTAAACCTTCCAAAGGACCAGGGACAGTGAATAATAAATGAGTAGGTGCCTTCTCTTTCATAATTCCCCGTGATACGAAAACCGGGGTGTTCTAATGCACGCAATCGCACTGATTCAATTGATTCGTTCATTGCTATTGAGCCACAAAACTTGTTGATACGGTAATGATCAATTGGGTAAACTGCAAAGCTCCCGCCGATCACGAGAATGAGCAGGTAGTATAGAATCCAACGAATCTTGATTTTATAACGCGCACCTGTTATGCGCGGCACAGAACGCAATGCTCGGAAAGCGGTAACAAAATCGCGCAGGGAGCCCTGATACACCCAAATGGCTCCTGCCAGGAAGTACAGGGCAGATGATGCATATAAATTTTCGCGACGAAGCATTTGATTTCCAGCAACGGTGTGGTACAAATAATAAACGCCATCGATTACGAATAGGGCCACAGCAAGAGCACTTCCGATCCACAGCGGCCAATACTTGGGCCGGAATCTTAGACTAAGCAGAATGACTCTTATGCTCCACGGCGCGCAGAGGTACGTTAGACCACCCATCAACAGGCTAATGCCGACATCCCAGTCGGAAATACCGTAGTTTAATGCGCCAAACAGCAGCCAAGCCATTCCAACCGCAAAGCTGACAAGCTTCCACGGACGTCTTAGCTCTGCAACGTAACTGCGATCAGGCAGCAAGTTTTGCATCAAGATTATCTCCTGTGGTTAATGAACCTGTAGAAAAAGCCCGAAATTTACGTTTTTGTGGCTCATAATTATTTGATATTCTTAAGGCTGATTTTACTCAAAATGACTTTTCCTACAGCTTCAACGTGAAGTTAAGGGACGCCGCGCTTTTGCTGCGTCCCGCTTGAACGCAAGGTAAGGTTGATTCATTCGTAAAAAGTCCTATAAGCCGTCTTTGCGAGCGTAGCGAAGCAATCTCGTAGTTTGTAACTGTCTGAAAAAACGAGATTGCCGCGTCGCTCCGCTCCTCGCAATGACAGCACTGGGGACTTCTTACGAGACCAGCAAGGTTGGGAGAGATCAATTTGACTGACCCGCGTCGTCTCGCTCCACAAACACCTCTTTGGCTGCAAAGATGCCATTCAATGCGGCGGGAAACCCCGCATACACAGCCATTTGGATCATGATTTCCACTACTTCTTGCCTTGTGCAGCCGACATTCAGCGCACCGTGAATATGAACTTTGAGTTGTGGTTGCGCGTTACCTAATGCAGCCAATGCCGCTACTGTGGCGATCTCGCGCTCCTTGAGCGAACGAATACCGCGGGAGTAAACATCACCAAATGGAAACTCGATGGTGTAGCGGGCAAGATCAGGGGCTCTGTCTTTCAATGCCTCGATAACCCGTTCTCCGGCGTGGCCGTCGAGCTCTTTTAGTTTTTCCCAGCCGCGTTTGTAACGATCAGATTCCATTAGTGACTCCTAATGATCGAATAAGCTCAGCCGCGGGGGCGTATTCGCGCCGATGTCGGCTGGGGCGGATTGTTGGGCGTTTGTTCCAGCCAGTCCCTTACAACGGCCGAAGTAATATAAAGAGGACCAAAGTCATATGCTCGTAGTTGCTCGATCGTTATCAGCTTGGTCTCTGCGATCTCGTCGCTCGTCTTTAGCTCGCCCGCGGCGCTGACCGAAAAGGCCAAAATGATTTGATTCATTTCACCAAACGGGTAGTGGCCTATGAATCTCGTTACTTCGCTATCGAGACCAAGCTCTTCCCTTACTTCTCTGATTACCGCGCGTTCCGGGGTTTCCTTTCGCTCGAGAAACCCGGTCACCAACGAGAATATCTCGCGTGGCCACTTCGCGTTTCGCGCAAGAATGATCTGACCCTGATATTCAATGAGAGCGGCCACCACAGGCAGCGGATTATCCCAATGTACGAAACCACACGTCGGCGAACTGCATGCCTTTCGCTCAACGCCTTCAATTAGTTTGGTGTCGAGCTTGCTCCCACAGTTAGGACAATATCTTACAGATTGCATTCGATCGTCTCCCTTAACGCCGACGCTGCGGATCAGGCGCGGCTGTAAGCCGTCGCCTGCATTCGGTTTGTTATAGAAGGTTATTGCATTTGAAGGAAAACATTTGTTCTGGCCTTGGTGAACAAGCGATCTGTAAACACTTCCTCATCAAAAATAAGATAGTCTCTCTGGTGCTTACCGTGAAATCTGATTTGCACCATTCCGGCCCTGGATTGTAAATTGGGCCACTTCTCTCTGGGTACATTATCGTGCAGACGTTCTTGTAATTGTTCGTATAGCTCATCAATATCAAAAGTGCCGTTCTTGATTTTCTGGTGCTGAGGAAGTGCACCATAAAACAAAAAGGCCTCCCCGTTTCTTTGGACAAGCAATCTCGTTTCACCATGCGGAAAATCAATGCTGATGCTTTCTATAGTACTTGCATCTTTTTTACATCCTGTTCCAGCCAGAATAAGCAATACCATCAGAGCAGCGAGGTTGATGTATCTGTCCATAATCTCAATTTCCTTCTAACGCCCCGGTTCACGCGCCGGCGTAGCCGGTCGCGTGGAACCGGTTGTGTACGCCCGGCACGGGCGTGAACTTATGGGGTGCAAGTCCCCTGTACGAGA
>CAKKPG010000200.1 GCA_919901555.1 Nitrospiria bacterium
AGTACTCGATGGCATAGTAGCCGCTCTTGTTGAACTCTTTGCCGACCCTGAGCAGCTTTTTTGCGCACGCCAGGGTGCAGAGTTCGCAGCCCTTGCAATATTCGATGTTAACGACGATCTTGCCCATGTATTCGCTCCATTGAAGGGCAGCCACAGGGGGCTGCCCCTACTCTGCACTTTGAACTTTGAACTCAGAACTTTTTCATCTCGCGCCCCGCTCGATCATCTCCTCGGCGTGCTTGATCGTGGCCTCGGTGATGGTCTTGCCGCCGAGCATCCTGGCTATCTCGTCGACCCGCTCTTTCCTGCCGAGCAGGCGGACCTCGGTGCTCGTCCGGTCCTTCTTTACCGACTTGGCCACGCCGTAATGGCTCGCCGCGAGGCTGGCGATCTGCGGCAGGTGCGTGATGCAGAAGACCTGGCGCCTGTCCGAGATCCGTTTGAGCTTTCTCCCCACTTCCTCGGCGACGCCGCCGCCGATGCCGGCGTCCACTTCGTCGAAGACGAGCGTGGGGATGCTGTCACCTTCGACGAGGATCGTCTTGAGCGCCAGCATGATGCGCGACAGCTCTCCGCCCGATGCGGTCTTTGCCAGCGGCTTGGGCTCCTCGCCCGGGTTGGGAGCGATCAGGAACTCAACGCGGTCCGCCCCGCGGGGCCCCATGCGGCGGCCGTCGAGGGTGTCGTCGCCCGGCTCCTCGGAGATCCTGGCCGTAAATTTCGTCTTCTTCATCCCCAGGTGGCCCAGCTCTTCTTCGACCTTTTTTTCCAGCTCCTGCGCGGCCGCCTTCCGCTTCTTCGTCAGTTCCTGCGCCTTGACCGTAATGTCCGACTTGATGCCCGCGATCTCTTTCCGGAGCCGCTCCATCTCCTCGCCGCTCCGCTCGATCGTTGCGAGCTCCTCGGCTGCTTTGCTTCCGAAGGCGATGATCTCCGCGATGGCGTGGCCGTATTTTTTTTTGAGCTTCTGGATAAGGTCCAGCCGGTCGCCGATGTCCTCCAGGCGCCGGGGGTCGAATTCCACGCGCTCCGCGTACGAGGAGACGTCGCGGGCCGCCTCTTCGATCTGCGTTCTGCCCGATTCCAGGAGCTCAAGCGTCTGCGAAAGCCTGCCGTCTATGGCAGCGATCTCCCGGAGGTTCGTGATCGCCTTCTTGAGGCCCGACAGCACCGCTCCCTCCGAGGAGTACAGGGCTTCGTCAACGGTGCGGGACAGGCCGGCGAGTTTTTCGGAATTGGCGATGAGCTTCTGCTCGTTGGCGAGGGCCTCGTCCTCGCCTTCTTTGAGCCGGGCCGCCTCGATCTCGTTCTTCTGGTGCCGGAGCAGGTCTTCCCGCTGCGCCTTCTCGCGCTCTCCCGCCTCCAGCGCTGCAAGCTGTTCGCGGAGCTCTTGCAGCCGGTAAAATCCCCCGGCCACGGTCTGCCTGAGGTCGTTCAGCCCTCCGAAGGAGTCGAGCATCTCCATCTGGCGCTCAAGGGACAGGAGGGACTGGTGCTCGTGCTGGCCGTGGATGTCGGCGAGGTGCGTTCCCACCGCCGCGAGCGCCGCCAGGTTCGCCAGACTCCCGTTGATGTACACCTTGTTCTTGCCCGAGGCGGCGATCACCCTGCGGACGATGAGGTCTTCGCCGGGCCGCATCTCGATCCCCTGTTCCGAGAGGATGGACGGGACCGCGGCGGAACCGTGGCTGTTCAGCTCAAAGGCCGCCTCCACCACCGCTTCCTGGCTGCCGGTGCGGATGAGGTCCGTGCTCGCCCGCTCGCCCAGTGCCAGGTTGAGCGCGTCCACCACGATGGACTTGCCGGCGCCGGTCTCGCCCGTGAACACGTTCAGGCCCGGCCCGAACTCGACCCTGAGCTGGTCGATGATGGCGAAGTTTTTGATATTCAGTTCTTTGAGCATAACGGAAAACAAACTCCAAGCTTCAAATCCTAACCCGGACAAGCCGGAACTAAAAATAAATTCATATTTACCACGGATGCACACTGATAAACACGGAAAAGAATTCAAGATTCAGTCTTTTGGTTTTTTCCATCCGTGCAACTCCGTGTTAATCCGTGGTAAAATGGTTCATAGATTTTCTTGCCATTTTGACAAGAATTTGACTCGTAACTGACTAAATCCCAAATAATATCCAAATTCAAAATCACATTTACCAAAACATTTGGAAGCTTGATGTTTGACAATCTCGCAATAAGTCGGATTTAACCGCGGAGCCGCAGAGGGCGAGGAGGAAACCTATTCATCTTAAATATCTTTTTCTCTGCGTCTCCGCGTCGGCGGTGGATTTTGACTTTTTACGAATGCATCATGTTTGGTGCTTTAAAATTATTTGGGATTTGGTGCTTGCAATTTGGTGCTTGTCTTTTTCACCGCTTCTGCCCGCTTCACGGCAAACCGGCCTTGGGTGGATTTTCCGTTTCCGCCCGCCTTGCGGTAGTACTCGGCGGCCAGCTCTTTTTTCCCCATGCGCTCGCTCGCCCGCCCCGCCCAGTAGTATGCAGTGCCGACCCACATGCCGGACCCGGGATACAGTTCGGGGATCTTCAGGAATTCCGCCACCGCCTCCGCGTCCCGTCCCAGCAGGAAGCAGCAGAACCCGATCCAGTACTGGGTCTGGGGCCGCTCGGAACGCTTCTGCTCCCTGAGGGCGCCGCGGTACGCGCTGAGGGCGTTCTTGTAATGGCCGAGCTGGTAATAACTGTCCGCTATTTTTGTATAGATCGCGCTGACGGCGACGTCATCAGGCGGAGCGGCGAGGACTTTCTGGTACAGGGGGATGGCTTCTTGATAGTTTGACGCGGCGAAGAGCTTGTTCGCCTTTTTGTATTCCTTGACGGCAGGCGCCGCCGCCGCGTGGAGCAAGCCGTACGGCACAAACACGATGAGGAACGAAACGAGCAATTTTGTTCTCATACCGCCCTCCTGCAAGCGAAAAGATTGTAGCAAATTTACCACAATCCATCGGGGTATTCAAGGACTATCTTGGTCTTTTAAAACATCCTACCGCATCTGGCGAAGGCCCTCAGCGTGTCAACGTATGAGTTGATGGGGTTGAAGACGAAAAAGAACGAAAAGGACTCAAGACACGCGCCCTGCATCCATGCGGTTTTTATGCATTGCGTTATAGATTACGACACCTCGACGTTTAAGCCCCTTTTTGAAGAAGCGTAATCGTATCTCACAGTAAACCATTGATCACAGCGCAAGTCAAGCCGCTTTGACAAATATGCGCTTGACTCAGAGCAGAAATTAGCTATAATACCTTAAAAGGTACTAAAAATACCTTATCGGGCATGATTTAATGGAAGGAGGTATTTGCTATGGCATTCGGGAAGAACGTGGCGCGGTTCAGAAAAGAAAAGGGCTTGACCCAGGAGGATCTGGTTAAAAAGAGCGGGGTGGCCATCTCGCAGATACGAAGGTACGAGGCGGGCAAGTCCTCGCCCACCCTCGACGTGATCACCAAGCTGGCCAAAGCCCTGGGCGTTTCAATCGACGAGCTGGTGTTCGATAAGGCTTCCGGGATCGCTGCAGGCAAGCTCATGGACCGGGAGCTTCTGGAGCAGTTCGAGATGGTGTCCACTTTGGGTGAGGATGACCGCCTGGCGGTTAAAAAAATACTGGAGGGGATTATCGTGAAACATCAAGTAGAGAAGATGATGAGGCCCGCAGTGGAGAAGTCCTGGTCGCAGCGGTTCCGGGAGATCACGGACAGGCTCGCGAAGGGGGCCAAGGGGCATTCACAGAAGGAGCTCGACAAGGTGATCGACGAGGCGGTGGCCGCGGTCAGGACCAAAGAGCATGCCCGCACCTAAACTGAAGGCGGTCATCGATACGAGCGTGATGGTGAGCGTGGCCTTTGCCAAAGAAGGGCTGGCCAGGGAGATGAGGGACATGATCGCGGACGGGGCCTTTACGCTGGTTACGTCGAAGGCTATCATGGCCGAGCTCTACCGCGTGCTCCACTATCCCCACATTCAAAAACGGTTCAAGCCGTCGGAAGACGACATCAACGAGTTCATCGGCATGCTCATCGAGCGCTCGCTGATCACCAAGGGCCGCTACAGCCTCAAGAAGATCGCGGACGATCCCACGGACGACATGTTTCTGGCCTGCGCCCTTGAGGCGAAGGCGGACTTCATCGTCTCCCGCGATCCGCATATAAGGAACCTCAAGCAGTTTCACGGCGTCAAAATCATCGACGTAAAGGGATTTATGGAGAAGGTGAGAAAGACGTAAAACCGGCGGCGGTTCAGCCAGGTGGAAAAACTCCCGCCGCCGAA
>CAKKPG010000201.1 GCA_919901555.1 Nitrospiria bacterium
CCTCGTTGCCGTTCAGAGCTCTACGCCTTGAAGCTTTCGATACCCTGCATGAGCGTCTTGGCCGCCTCCACGAGCTCCTCCCCAGGTTCTGGATGAGCCCGGCCATGCTGCTCATGGTCCCGGAGATGCTCTTCATGCCCTTGAACGCACGGGACAGGGCCTCGCCGCCTGCCTTGGCCTCGTCCACCGACCGCTGGGAGATGCTGCCGGCTTCCTGGACGTGCTTGCCGACCTGCTCGACGGACTTGGCCATCTGCTCGATCGAGACCGTCATCTGCTCAACCGTGGATGACGTCTCGACTACGTTCGAGGCGAGGGCCTCCATGTTCTTCGCCACCTGGTCCGTGGTCACCGTCATCTGTTCGATGGTGGAAGAGGTCTCGGAGACGCTCGAGGCGAGGGAATCCATGTTCCGGGCTACGTTCTCGACCGACGTCATCATCTGGGTCACCGAGCTCGAGGTCTCCTGCACGTTTGCCGACAGGGCGTCGGCGTTCTTGGCCACGCTCTGGATCGATGCGGCCATCTCTTCCATCGAGGTGAGCGTCTCCTCGGCCGCCTGGGACGTCGTCGCCGAGCCTTGCTTCACCTGCTTCGAGCTCGCGGCGATCTGCTCCGCCGACGAGGCGGTCTTGGATGCGGTCTGGCGGATGCTGCCGATCAGACTCTTGAGGTCGCCGATCATCTTGTTCGTGGCCCGGCCGAGCTCTCCCAACTCATCGTTCGAGGTCACCTCCACCGTCTGCGAAAGATCGCCGGAAGCGACGTGTTTCGAGACAGCAGTGAGTCCGGCAATCGGGTCCAATACGATTCGTTTTGTAGCTATGAAAAGCGCCCCGCCGATCGCCAGGGCTATAATCAGGTTCACCATGAGAACGAAGATTACCGTCTTGACGATTTGCCGGCGGATCTTGTGTTCCGACATGCCCATGGTTACCGTCCCGAGCGCTTTAGATTCGATTGTGACCGGGAGAGAGAATTCTATCGCAGATCCGGATTTTTTTATCGCTGCTATGATATCCGGCAGTTCACTGTTTTTCGGCAAGGTTGCAATGAAAGCCTTCAGTTCCGGAATCTGAGAGTTAATGCCGGCAAAACGGGAGGTAAGGAAGTTGCCGCCGGCATCCTGGATGACGGTATAGGCAACCTCCTCGTCTTTGTTCAGCGCGTTCACGATCGCATCCAACTGGATGAAGTCATTCATGAGCATGGGTTCTCTGCTGAGCATGGCTATGTAGGATCCGAGGCTCTGACCCTTATCCATCAGGGAGCGCTTGAGCATGGCCCGTTCGCTCAGCGCGATCAGCGCGCTTCCCGCAACGGTGCATACAACAAGTATGACGGATATGATGCTTAAAAATTTGAAGCGGATGCTTCGCTTCGCCGTTTTCTTAAACACGGTCACCCCCTCCTCTTCTCTGTCATAGCCAAGCCCTCAACAGTATCAGTCTATAGTTTTTGTTACCGATTGCATAAAAGCCGGCGGAATCTGAAAGCGTCCCGCCTTTGCCGTTTTCATGTTTACGATCACATCCAGTTTCTTCAGCGGTTCGATCGGAATAGACGACGGCTTGGCGCCTTTCAGGATCTTGGCGGCTTTCTCTCCAGCCAGACGGCCTACTGCGTAGGGATCTACCGTAACTCCTACGAGCGCACCTCGTTCCACGTGGTCTTCTGATTGAGACGCAGTAATGACCTTGGCTTTGTTGGCCATGTCGACAATCGTAGGGAGGTTGTCGCCGATAATGCTGCTTCCCGCTAAACAGATAGCCTCTACTGTTCTCACGATTTCCGGTAAAATAGAGGCCACCTCTTCGCTATTACTCAAGGAAACCGGGACGATCTTGATGTTTAAATTACTTTGTTCTGCCTGGAACTCCTTGACCTGGATTTCGGAATTTCGCTCACCCGACGTGTACAGGACCGCCACTTTCTTTACCGCGGCAAGCTCTTTGAGAACACCGAGAAGTTTTGAAGCAGGGGTTTTTGAGCTGGCGCCTGTGGTGTTGTTGCCCGAGCTTTTCCAATCAGTTGCAATCTTTGACTCCACAGGGTCCCAGACCATGACGAAGACGATCGGGATATCCTTGATCTCGTTGGCAGCAACCACAGCCGCGGACGTGCCGATGGGAATAACCAGGTCCATCTTGGCAGCGGCAAATTTGCGCGCCAACTCGACAGCCCTTACCTTGTTGCCGCCTGCGCTTTCTACGGTGAACTTCACTGCAGGCTCGCCGAAACCCTGTTTTTTTAACTGATCGATGACTCCGTTTTTATTCTGTACGTAACGAGGTTGATCGTTAAACAGAAGGATCCCGATCTTTTTTTCGGCCCTCGCCTCCTGAAAGAACAACCCGACGCATGCGAAAACCAGTGCGATAACGACAAGCGCTTTCCCGGTCATTCTGTTCATATCCCTCCTCCTTTTTTTATTGTCCCCGCGGGGACAGGTGATAAAAGCGCCGACATGCGGAGGGATTCATCCACCGCCGCCTGTGCCTAAAGTATCTTGGCCGTATCCACAATGAGCACCACGCTGCCGTCGCCCAGGATCGTGGCGCCCGAGACCCCGAAGGTGTCCCCCAGGTATTCGTCGAGAGCCTTGATCACGATCTCCTGCTGCCCCCGGAGCCGGTCGACGATGAGCCCCACCCTCTTCTCCGCGCGTCCCAGCACCACCATGTAGTAGTGGTCCTGCTCCGCCGCGGGAAGATCCAGTATCCGGGACAGCCGCTTCACCGGCACCACGCTCCCGCGCAGTTGCACGACTTCTTTTCCGTCGGCCCGGTGCAGTTCGACGGCGGGGACTTTGATGCTCTCGAGCACCGCGCTGAGCGGCACGGCGTAGAGCCCGCCGGACACCTCCACCAGGAGGGCCGGGATAATGGCGAGGGTGAGGGGCATCTTGAGGATGAACTCCGTCCCGAGTCCGGCCTCGCTCTTCACCTCGATGATCCCGTTGAAGTCCGAGATGACATTCTTGACCACGTCGAGTCCGACGCCCCGCCCCGAGGTCTCCGAAACCTCTTCGGCGGTGCTGAATCCCGGCACGAACACAAGACCGTAAACTTCTTCGCTGCTGAGCGGCTGGTCCGCGGCAATGAGGCCTTTTTCAACGGCCTTCTTCCTGATGCGGTCGGCCTTCATGCCGGCGCCGTCATCCCTCACGGTTATGACGATATGGCTCGACTCCTGCCGGGCGGAGAGGTGGATGTTCCCCGAGCGCTCCTTGCCTGCCGCCCTGCGGACTTCGGGGAGCTCGAGCCCGTGATCGATGGAATTCCTGATAAGGTGGAGAAGGGGGTCGCCGAGGGCGTCGATCACCGTCTTGTCGATCTCCGTGTCTTCGCCGGAAACCGTCAGTTCCACGTCCTTCCCTTTCTGCTTCGCCAGGTCTCGCACCATGCGGGGGAACCGCTGGAACACCTGGCGGATAGGAAGCATCCGGACGCGCATGATCGCTTCCTGGAGCTCGCCGGTGGTCTTCTCGATCGCCTGGGCGAGGCCGGGAAGCTCGCCGAAAAATTCCTCGCCCCCCACAAGGTCTTCGAGGGTCTTGACGATCTGATTCAGTTTCGTCTTGTGGATCACGAGTTCGCCCGTAAGGTTCAGGAGATGGTCGAGGCGCTCGAAATCAACGCGCAGCACGCTGGTCTTCGCGGCGCCCTGACCAGGGCAAACGGCCTGTCCGCCGTCTGCCGGCGCCCCGGACGCGGAACGCTCCGCCGCGGACTTACGGACGTCCGCCCGCCCCTCGGGCGCCGGTGACGCTTTCTTCCCCCGGCGGGGTGAAGGGCGACCGCCGCCCCCGGACGTGACCGCAAGCGACTCGAGGAAGGCGGACTCCTGGGAAAGGTCGGGTTGCGGGTTCGTCCCGACCGTCTCCGCGGAATTTCGCAGGATCGTGGCGCCCTCGAAGAGGGCGTCGAGAAGGCTCTGCTCAACGAGCGCGGGATTGTCGAGGAGCCGCTTGAACACCCCCTCAAGCTGATGGACGAATTTCTGCACCGTAATAAACCCCATCATGCCGGAGTTGCCCTTGAGCGTGTGGAGCGAACCGAGCAGGCCGTTCACGAGTTGCACGTCGAACCCCGCGCCCATTCCGTGCTCGAGTTCGAGCAGCGCGCTGTCGAGGGCATCCAGATGGGACCGTGCGTCTTCCAGGTAATCCTTTACCAGTGAAGAGGTATCAAGGCCGTCTGCCACGATGGTCTCCTTATCTCAATTGCAGATTGCGGATCGTAGAGTGCGGATCGGTCACCGGCTTAAGCATGTTGATTGAGCCGGCATCAGCGGGTTTTCATTCCGCAATCCGAAATCCGCAATTGAATCACGCCTTCGTCGCGGGATAGAGCTTTTCGATAAGCGCGTGAAGGTCGCTCGGCTGAAAGGGTTTCTTGACATAGCCCCGGGCGCCGAGGGCCAGTCCCTTCATGGTATCTTCTTCTTTGCCCTCGGTACTCACAATAACGATGGGAACATGATTGTATTTCCCGGATTCCTTCACCTTTTTGATGAATTCCAGCCCGTTCATGAGCGGCATGTTGATGTCGAGCAGCACGAGATCGGCGTCGGGGTTCTTCGCCAGTTTATCCAGGCCGTCCTGACCGTTCAGCGCGTCCACGATCTCGCACTTGTAGCGCATGAGGACCATCTTGTACATCTGGTGTATCAGTGCGGAGTCGTCAACCACCAGAACCTTCTTGATCATGTCTTTACCCTCCCGTAATTGAACTCATCCTGTCCCTCTTCATTCCCTCGCGCCGGTCATCGTCGGCATCGTTACCCGCTGACGGGGATCCCCAGATCATGTACCCGCCGGGCCAGCTCCGTGATGTCCACGGGTTTGTCGTAGTAGTAATTCGCCCCGCGCTCGTACGCGTCCTGCCTGATCTCGTCCGAACCGTAGGCGGTCATGATGATTACCTTGGTCTCCGGCCAGTACCGCTTGATGTAGCTCAGCAGTTCCAGGCCTTCAACGCCCAGGATGCCCGACATCCTGATATCGGCGATCACGAGATCAAAGGGATACCGCTCCAGCGCTTCTTCAGCGGTCTCAAGCCTGCTCGCGGTGACCACCTCGACGCCCTTTGACCGGAGAGCATAGGAAAGGGTGAGCAGGATGGTCGGTTCATCATCCACAATCAGGATTCTTCTGGGCTCAGCGTTTCTCAACATAATGATTAAGTGCATCAACAGGTAATACTTAATGACTGGGTCTGACTAAGCAATTTCTGTACCCGTGAAATAAGAATTGCAATTCACATGAAATCAAATAGTTAAGTTTGCAGCATCTTATTACCGGATGACCGAAAAACGGACACTGTCAGTATCCGGTCAGCCGTAGTCCGTCAATCTTGCTTTTGGCTGAGAAAGGTGTTAATGTCTCTACCCGGTGCAAAGAGCCGCTATGAACAGGTCTCTCGTAAATATCAAAACCCTTGCCCGCGACGAGCTGAAGGCCGACCTCGTGAAGACGGGGCTGAAGAGTTACCGGGCGGACCAGGTCCTTCAGTGGATTTACAAAAAGCACGCCCTGTCCTTCGGGGAGATGACGAACATCGCGACGGCTGAGCGCGAGATGCTCGCTTCGCGGTTCGCCATTCCCGTTCTTTCCGTCCTGCACGAAGAGCGCTCTACCGACGGCGCCCGGAAGTACCTCTTCGGCCTCGAGGACGGCCATACCATTGAGAGCGTGCTTATCCCCGATGAGGACCGGCTCACCCTCTGCATCTCGTCCCAGGTTGGCTGCCGGCAGGCCTGCCGGTTCTGTCTCACTGCGAAGGGCGGCTTTACAAGAAACCTGCGTTCCTGGGAGATCAGCGACCAGGTCCTGATGGTCTCGCGCATTCTGAAGGAAGAAGGCGGGCGGGGCATCACGAACATCGTCCTCATGGGCATGGGTGAGCCGCTGGCCAATTTCGATGAAGTGCTCAAGGCCCTCCAGGTCATTACCTCCGGCCGGGGGCTGGGCTTCTCGCCCCGGCGGGTAACGCTCTCTACGGCGGGGCTCGTGCCGTTCATCGATGCGCTGGGAAAATCAGGCGTGAAAGTCAACCTCGCGATCTCGCTCAACGCATCGACCGATGAAGTTCGCGACCGCCTGATGCCCGTAAACAAACGCTGGCCGCTCAAGGAACTGCTCGCGGCGTGCAGGCGCTTTCCGCTCGAACCACGGAGGCGGATCACCTTTGAGTATGTCTTATTGAAGGGTGTGAATGATTCAGAAGGGGACGCCTTGCGGGTGGCAAAAATGCTCAAGGGAATCAGGGGCAAAGTGAACCTTATTCCCTTTAATCCTTTTCCGGGAAGCGAGTACGACCGTCCCGGCGAGAAAACGGTGCGCCGGTTCCAGCAGATTCTCCTGGACCACCGCTACGTCGCACCGGTGCGCGAGTCCCGGGGCAGAGACATCTCCGCGGCCTGCGGCCAGCTCAGGGAGCGGGCGATCGAAGCGCTCGACGCAGCAACGGACGAGGGAAGAGGGAGGAGGGAAGAGGGAGAAAAAAGGTGTACGCCTCCGTCGTCCTAGCGAAGCGGTCCTCCGTCCTCCGTCGTCTCCCGTCTCACGTCAGCTTTTATTCCCCAGAATGTCGTTGACGACGGTCAGGAGGTCGGCTGTCTGAATGGGTTTGGCGATGTAGGCGTTGGCGCCGAGGGCGAGGCCGCGCTTGCGGTCTTCCTCCGCGCCTTCGGTGGTGATGATGACGATGGGTATGTTCTTGTGCGCGGGATCGTTGCGGACCATGGAGACGAGCTTCAGACCGTCCATGATCGGCATGTTGATGTCCGTAAGGATGACGTCGAACTTCTGGGTGGACAGCTTTTTGAGCGCGTCGATGCCGTCGTTGGCCTCCACGATCTTGCTGCCTGGGATGCGCTTGAGCGCGAAGGAGATCAACTGCCGCATAGTCGGCGAGTCTTCAACCACCAGGAAATTGTAATCGGGCATTGCCAATCCTCCGTTATTTTTCTTTCAGCAGATCGAGGAAACTCTGGATCGTGGTGAGCTTGCGCTCGGACTGAGAATACAGTTTCGAGGAGAAGAGCGCCGTGGCCGCATGGCCGGCGAGCATGGAGAACAGTTCGTAGTCCACGTTCGAGAACGCCTGTTTCTGGACAAGGAGCTTGTAAATGACGATCACGCCGATCACGTGCTCCTTGATCTTGAGGGGGATGGAGACGAGGGGATGGGTGTAGTCCGCGCCCTTGAGGTTCGTGGGGTCTCCCTCCCGGTAGAAGGCCTCTCCGCTCTTGGCCACCTTTCCGATGATCCCGTCGCCCATCTTGATGCTCGCCCGGGCCTCGGGCCCCATGCCTTCCTGGGCCACAATGGTCAGTTCATTGGTTTTTTCATCGAGCATCATGATGGAAAACTCCTCGGCGCCGATGAGGTTCATGACGATTTCGAGGATGATCTTGAGCGACTCGGTGAAGTCGAGGGTTGAGTGGAGCTGGTAGCTCGCCACGTAGAGGTTCGCCAGATTGTTGTTCTCCGCCTCCACCTCCACGTAGCGGTTGGCGAAATCCTTGTTTTCCTCCTCCACCTGGCGGAACCGGTCAAGAAGGTTCTTGTTTTCTTCCTCAAGGAACTTGATCCGTTCTTCAACGGTGTGGAGTTTGAAGTTTTCGTCCCGGCCCGTGAACTTCGACCCCTCTTCCTGCTGGGCCAGACGGTACCGGAGCTTCTCATTTTCTTTGAGCAGCTCCTGGGTGAACTCCTCGCCCTTCTTGAAGACCTGGAGAAATTCCTCAACTTTTTTTGAAATGGTGCCGGTTTCCTTGTCCATCCCGCCCTCCTGTCCGTGCCTCATATACCGAGAGTCCCTGTTCGCGGTTTCCGCGGCAGCGAGTCACGCCGTTCCTCGTTCGCGCCACCGCGGGGATCGCCGGCGCTTTACGCGGCTTCCTCCCCGTGCGGATATTCCAAATACTTAGTGGTTATTATAGTCGAGGCTGGAAAAATTATCAAGCCCCTTTCTCGACCATGCCTGTTCCCGGCCGGCACCGCTCGGCGATTTCCTCGGCCATCCTGCCGAGAGGCAGCACCAGGTCCACCACGCCCGCGCGGATGGCCTCCTGGGGCATACCGAATATAACCGCTGTTTCTTCGCTCTCGGCCAGGCAGCGGCCCCGACGCTTCTTGATCGCCGTGGCGCCTTCAACGCCGTCCTTTCCCATGCCCGTCAGCACCACCCCGAGGGCCGCGGGACCGCACGCTTCCGCCACCGAGACCATCATTCGGTCGGCAGAGGGCACATACTTGTCCTCAGGTCCCCGGGGGAGCACATCGACGACAAGACCCTCTCTTTCCCGCTTCACGATGAGATGATTGCCCCCCGGCGCGATGAGCACGGAACCGGGCAGCAGCCGGTCGCCCGCGGCGGCCTCGCTCACCATGAGCGGAGAGAGCTTGTTGAGCCGTTCGGCAAAACTCCGCGTAAAGCCGGGCGGCATGTGCTGGGCGACCACAATGGTCGCGCTGAAGTCCGGGGGCAGGGACGTAAGGATCGCCTGGATAGCGGGCGGCCCGCCGGTAGAGGACGCAATGGCAACGACCTCGATCGGGCCGTGCTCCCGCACCTCCTCGTCTTCCCTCCGTGGCGGCGGAACTTCCTTCTTTTCCGAGAGGAGCTCGACGGTGGATTGTATCTTGGACATCTCGAGGTTCAGGATGGCATGGACCTTGGCCACGAGCTCGTCTCTGACGCCCTCGAGGCTCTTCGAGATGCGCGCCTCCGGTTTTGCCAGAAAGTCAACCGCCCCCAGCTCCATGGCCCGGAAGACGCTGCGACTGTCTGTGCGCGAGGAAATGATGAGGACGGGAGTGGGCCGCTCCTTCATGAGCCACCGGAGGAACGTGAAGCCGTCCATGTTCGGCATCTCGAGGTCAAGGGTGATCACATCCGGCATGAGCCGGAGCGTCTTCGCGATGGCATCCACGCCGTCGTTGGCGGTGCCGACGACCTCCACCCCCGCGTCGCCTTCGAGCATTTTCGTGATGACCATGCGGTTATACGCCGAATCGTCAACAACAAGGGTCCGGATCTTTTTCATACGTCTTCCTGTCCCACTACAGATACCACGGTTCGTATACCTTGTTCAACGGTTGCGGCTACGAAGTCCGTTCCGGCCAGGAACAGAGGGCAGAGCGGAGAATCAAAGCTTTTTACCCTATGCTCTTTGCCCCATGCGCTATGCGCATACATAAACGATACGGGCTTCGTTACCGACTTCCGTGACCGTTCCTTCTTCTCACTTTCCCCTCACCGGCTTCTGGTACACCATGTCGTTCACGAGGGTACGGAGCGCGAAAGCGTTGGAAATGTTGATGAGAGACTCTGAGTGCCCGAGGAGGAGAAACCCTCCGTCGCGGAGCTTGTCGTAAAAGCTCTCGATGACCTTCTTCTTTGCTTCCCGGTCGAAATAGATGATGACGTTGCGGCAGAAAATGACGTCGGCATCCCGGATGAGGCTCGTCTTAAACGGATCGAGAAGGTTCAGGTAACTGAATGATACCAGTTCCCGCACCCCGTCGATGATCCGGTAGTCCCCCTTGTCCTCTTCAATGAAGTACTTCTTTGTCATTTCGGGGGCCGTGGCCCGGAGCGCCCCCTTTTTGTATACGCCCTTGCGCGCGGTATGGAGCACCCGCTGGTTGATGTCGCTGCCGAGGATCTCCACTTGCCAGTCGCGCCACCAGTCGCCGCTTTCGAGCATAAGCATGGCGATGGTATAGGGTTCTTCGCCCGTGGAACACCCCGCGCTCCATATCCGCAGGGTCTTCCGGTCGGCAAGCCGCTCGCGCAGCTCGGGCAGGATCTCGTGGGAAAACGCCTTGAGTTGGGCGTTCTCCCGGAAGAAATAGGTCTCGTTCGTGGTCAGATTGTCCACGAGCATGGCGAGTTCGTCCTCGCGCTTCCGGTCGTAGCGGAGGAAATGATAGTACTCTTCGAAGTTCGTGAGTTGACGCTGCAGGAGCCTGCGGTTCAGGCGGCGCTCCAGAAGAAACTTGGAACCGTCGTCAAAGTAAATCCCGCAATAGCTGTGGATAAAGTCCCGGAGCAGCCTGAAGGTATCGTCGGGCAGCGGAATGACCTGTTCTTCGAACATTTATCTCCCCATAGCCTCGCGTGCCGCCTGGCGAACGATGTGGTCGGGATCCTGCTCGGCGATCCGCTCAAGGAGGGGTTCCGCGGCGGCGTCCCTTCTCTCCCGGAGCAGGTCCACCGCGGCCTTTCTGACGCTCCAATGAGGGTCCGAGAGCCGTGCGAGCACGGCCCGCTGCACCTGAGGTCCCCCGTAGGCGGACAACGCCGTAAGAACGGTCTTTCTAACTTCGGGGTCCTGGTGATCTGCGAGTTTCAGGAGCGCAGGGAGGGCGCGTTCCTCCCGGAGCTTGCCGAGCACGTCCACAAGGGCAAGGAGAAAAATCCCTTCGGCCCGATCGAGGTATCCTGCGAGCGTCTTTCCGATCTTTTCCCCGCCGATCCGTCCGAGGCCCCGGGCGGCCGCGGCCCTGACCCACAGATCGTCGTCTTCAAGCAGCGGGAGAAGGGCCTCGGCCGCTTCCGGCACATTCGTCTTGCCGAGGGCGTCGGCCGCCAGCATCCTTATTTCCGGGTCGTCATCGGTAATGGCGAGGAGGAGGGGGCGCACGGCCCGGACCCCGCCCAGGTGCCCGAAGGCCTGCACCACGGCCTTTCGCACCTCCGGCTCCTCGTCCTTGAGAGCAAAGGTCAGAGCATCGGCTGCCTTTTCCGTGGAAAATCTGCCCACCACAAGCACGATGTTCTTGCGCAGGGAGGCGGCGTGGGCCGTAAATTCCTTCACCAGTCCGTCGAGCACGGAATCATCGCCGATGTCCGCAAGGGCATGGATAGCGGACTCCTGCACGCTTTCATATTCATCCTCGAGAAGACGGAGGAGCGGCTCGACGGCCTTCCGGCTCCCCAGGCGGCCGAGGGCCTCGGCCGCCGCGCTTCGCACGTGCCCGTTCTCGTCCGCAAGGAGGCCGATCAATGCTGCCTCAGCTTCCCGGCTGACCGTTTCACCCAGGACCTTTGCTATGGCCCGCCGGACGAGGGCATTATCGTCCTGCAGGTGTTTGAGGAGGAGACGCACCCGGTTGCCGTCCACGTGCTTGAGCGCCTGAACAACGGGCTCCTCCAGGTCTTCTTCCTTGAGAAGCGCAAGGACCTTCTGAATGGAGCTCTCCCGGCCGGCCCAGCCCAGCACGGCCACCGACGATTTCTGCAGTTCGCCGCCGCTGGTGATAAGCAGCTCTTCGATAAAATCCGCGGCGCGGTCGGTCATACCGGCGCGCACCGCGGCAACGATCTGCTCCCGCTCACGCTGTCCGTTCTTGCGGTAGATCGCCGAAAGCGCCGTCACCGAAACCTCCCGGACGATCCTGAGCGGGTCGGCGAGCCCCGCGATAAGCGGCGCCAGCGTATCGACGTTCCCGATCTTGCCCAGGGCTTCCAGCACCGGTTCGCGCAGACTGCTCCGCCCGAGCGCGGCGATGAGCGGTCCGAGGGCGCGCTCGTCGCCGATCTCGCCCAGGGATTCGGCCGCGGCGTAGTCGAGCCAGCTCTGGTCGTAGCGGGTCAGGCAGGCGATGAGGGGCTCCACCGCCCGGCGGTCGCGTATCTTGCCGAGGGATTCGGCCGCGGCAACGCGGATATTCTCGTCGGGATCGTCGAGTTTCCCGATGAGCGCGGGCACGGCGCGGGTGTCCCCGATGTCCCCGAGGATGTCCACGATGAACTTTCGCACGTCCACGTCAGGCGTCTCGAGGACGGACAGGAGGGCATCCACGGCCCCGCCCCCGAGGTGAACGAGCGCCTCGATGGCGGAATTACGCGCCCCGGCATTATCGTGGGCGCTTAAGCACTGGATCAGGCCCTGGATCACGTCATCACCGCCCAGGGCGATGAGGGCCTCCACCGCCGTCTTGCGAACACGCCAGTCCGCATCGCTGAGGGTCCGGAGCAGGAGAGGGATGGCTTCCCTGCCTGTGCGGCCGAGATCAACGGCGGCCTCCCTGCGCTCCTCAGCGTCGCTGCTTTGCAGCTTCCTGGTCAAAAATTCAAGCGTTGCCATCTCCAGCCTCCGCGAGCGCCGCGCGCTCCTCCCGGTTCAAAATCCGCGTGATGTCGAGGAGAATAATGAGCCGATCGCCCATTTTTCCCATGCCGATGACGAAGTCGGCATTCGTTCCCCGGGCCGCCTCGGGCGCGGCTTCAATCTGCTTTTTCGGGACCGTGAGCACCTCCCGTACACCGTCCACGAGAAGGCCGAGGAGCCGGTGTCCCGCGCCCTGTTCGCCCGAAACAGCGCCCCTCGTTATCATCATCCGCACCTTCTTCGGATCGCTCCCGGCCGTCGCCAGCTCAAAGCGCCTCCTCATGTCGACGATGGGGATGATGCTTCCCCTCAGATTAATGACCCCCTCGACAAACTCGGGCATCCTCGGGAGGGGGGTGATCTTGAACGGCCGGATGACCTCGGCCACGGAACCGATATCAAGCCCGTACTCTTCCTCACCCACGTGAAAGGTGACGATCTGGACGACCTCCTCGGTTACGGCCGCCTTTTTCTCTTTTCCTATTCCTGTCTTCAGTGCCATTCCTATTCTCTCGGGTACCATCCATGATGAAGGAAAACGGAGGCCTTTTCCTCCCTCTTCCCTCGTTGCTTGTTACGTCCTGAACTTCTCCATCGTTTTTTTGAGGGAACCCGCCTGCGTAGTCAGGACATCCACGGTTGCGTTCAGCCCGGAGGCGTGCTCGCCGTTTTCCCGTGCAATGATTTTTATCCGTTCTACGGCCTTCACGATGAGGTCGCTCCCGGTCTGGACTTCACCGGCGGCGCGGTTCATCATCCCCACTTTCCTATTCATGTTCTCCACCGCGGCCGTAATGTCCTTGCTCCCCTTCGCCTGTTCGACAGTGGCGGACTTGACGAAACGCGTGATCTCACGCATCTTCTCCGAGGCCCGTATGATCTGGTCGCTCCCGGACCGCTGCTCGCTCGTGGCTCTCGCGATTTGATGGGTCATCTCATTGATCCGGTCAACGGCCTCGCTCACCTGCTTGACGCCCTTTGCCTGTTCCGCCGAGGCCTTGCTGATGCTCCTGCTCATGTCCCGGGACTGGCTCGCGCGCGCAAGGATGGTCTTGAGCGCCTCGCCGGCGTCCCGGGCAAGCCGCGCTCCCTGGTCAACGCTCACGATCCCCTCTTTCATGGCCTCCACCGCCTCCCGGGACTCTTCCTGCACCGAGGTGATGAGCTTGCCGATTTCCTGCGTAGACGATGCCGTGCGGCTGGCAAGCTCGCGGATCTCCGCAGCGACCACGGCGAACCCTTTGCCGTGCTCTCCGGCCTGGGCCGCAAGAATGGATGCGTTCAAAGCAAGCAGCCCCGTCTGGTCGGTGATATCTTCGATCACCGTCAGGATGCCGCCGATGCTCTCGGCGCGCTCTCCGAGCCGGTTCACGACCTCCGCGGCGCGGCGTGCGGCGCCCTCGATCCGCCCCATGCCTTCTATGGTTTTTTCGATGGACCGCATGCCGAGCTGCTGCGCCTCGGAGGCGACGGATTCCGCAAGGGAGGCGGATTGCCTGGCGTTCGACTCCACCTCGCGAACGGACGCGCTGATCTGGCTCGCCGATGCCGCGGTCTCCTCGGCGGCGGACGAGAGGGCCTCGACGTTCTCCGCGATCTGGCGGACCGCCGCGGACATCTGGGTAATGGCTGTCGACGTCTGTTCGATGGAAGAGGACAGCTCGGACATGGTGCCCGCCACTTCATCGATGGAGGCCCCCATCTCGAGCACCGACGATGCGGTATGCTCCGATGTCGTGTACAGGTCCTGTACGTTTATTCCGATCTCTTTCAGGGCAAAATGCATTTCGTTCACCGATGAGGCGGCTTCCTCCACCGCCTCGGCCTGTACCCTCCCGCCGCTCATTATCTTTCCGGCAATGTCCTTCACCTGGCCCGAGGCCGAATCCACGTGAAGTGCGGCATCCTGCACGCTCACGATGAGGCTCTTCAGCCCGATGATCATCCGGTTCAGTCCCCGGCCGATCATCCCGAGCTCGTCGACTGATTTCACCTTCACGGTCTGCGTCAGGTCGCCCTCGGCAATGTTCGAGGCGATGGCAACCGCCTCGGTGACGGGCGAGACGACCATCCGCCGCGTCATGGCATAGACGACTGCCGCAAGGATAAGCACGATCCCGACGCTCGTGCCGAGCAGCAACAACGCGATGTTTAGGGTGTTCTTTTTCGCCCCCTCCCGGGAAAATCCCATTTTGACCGTGCCGAACTTCGTCCCCCCCGCGGCAACATCCACTACCACTTCGAGGACATCCATCTGCTGATTTATTTTATTCGCGATGGCGGCGACATCATCGGACTTCTCTTTTGCAAGGAGCGCCTTTACGTCCGGATTGTTCCTGTTGAAGCCGGCCGTCACCGTATTCAGGGTCGCGCCGGAGACGTCCGTTACAAAGGTGTAGAGGATGTCCGGGGATTTCACGGCCTCGGAGGCAAGGGCGTCGAGCGTTATTATGTCTTTGTAAAGAATCGGGTCGGTCCCCGCCTTCCCAAGGAACACCCCCAACTCCCTGCCGCGCGTCTCGATGCCGCGGTACTGGCTCTCCATGAGCATCCGGGCGACAAAGATCGTCCCCAGGAGCATGAGCACGAAGATCACCCCCGTGACCGCCGCCACCAGCTTCATGCCCATGCTGGCGGCCATCTTTTCTTTTAATGCTCGTATCATACGCTCTCCTCCGGTCTGACTTCGTAGTGTCGAAACAACGCCCTGATACGCCGCGCCCAACCTGCGGACTCAAAGGGCCTCCGGCTTACAGGCTGAACTTCGCCAGCTCCGCCCGGAGCGCAGCCGCCCGCTCCCGCAGCGTCTGCATCGCGATATCGATCTCGATCGACATGTCGACGCTGTTCTCGGTGATCTTCTGGATGCTGGCGACCGCCTCGCTGATGTGCCTGGTCCCTTCGGTCTGCTCCGATGTCGAGCGGGCGATCTGCGCCGCCTGGGCAGTGACGGATTCCATGGCCGTGGCTATCTGTTTACTGCCCGTCGTTTGCTCCTGGATGGCAAACTTGACGCGGCCCGTGATATCGCGCATCGTCTCAACGGCCTTCATGATCCGCTCGCTTCCCCTGTGCTGCTCCTGCGTGGCCCGCGAGATATGCTCGATCTGGTTTGTGATGCTCACCACCGCCTCGGTGATCTGCGCGATCCCCCGCGCCTGCTCCGCGGTGGTCTTCTCGATGGCCCGGGCCATATCGGCGGACTGCTTGGAACTGTCCGTCACCTGCTCCAGCACGTCCCGGGTCACCCGCACGAGGTCTACGCCGCTTTCCACCGCCGAGCGCCCCCGCTCCATGGCCTGCACGCTCTGGCCGACCTCTTTCTGCACCGTCACGATGAGGCCGGCGATTTCCTGAGTTGAGGCCGTTGTCCGCTCGGCCAGATCCTTGATCTCCTCGGCGATCACTGAAAAACCCTTGCCGTGTTCACCGGCCTGCGCCGCAAGGATGGCGGCGTTCAGGGCGAGGAGGCCGGTCTGGTCGGTCACTTCATCGATCACCTTGAGTATCTGGCCGATCTCCTGAGAGCGCTTCCCCAGGCGGTTGATCACCTCTGCCGAGGCCTCGACGGCCTTTTTGATGTTGTCCATTCCCTGGATGGCCTCGGCGGCCGCGGCCATCCCCCGGTCCGAGGCCTCCTGCAGGACCTTCTCGGCCAGGCCGGCGGATTCCACGGCCCGCTGCTCCACCTCTTTCACCGAGGCGCTCACCTCGGTAATTGCCGAAGAGGTCTGCTCCGCCGAGGTGGAAAGGGCCTCGGCGTTTTCCGATACATGCCTGATGGACGCGAGCATTTCTTCGATGGACGACGCCGCTCCCTCGACGGCGTCGGAAAGCGCGCCCGCGCTCTTGCCCACCTCTTCGATGGAGGCCGCCATCTCGACCACGGAGGACGACGCGTCCGTCGCCGAACTCGACATCTCCGCGGCGTTCTCCGCGACCCCCTGGATGGAGGCCACCATTTCCTGGACCGTGTTTGCCGTCTGCTCCGTGGCCTCCTGCTGCACCTTTGCCCCGTTGCTCATCTTCTGAGTAACGCTTGTAATAAGGCCGACGGCATCGCTCAGGCTTGCCATGGTCTGGCGGAGCCTGCCGAGCATGTCCCGGAGATTCGACGACATGGTGTTGACCGCGATCCCCAGGGAAGCGATCTCTCCGTGGCCCTCAACCGTGATCCCCCGGGAGAGGTCGCCTGACGCAACGCGGCCCGCGGCCATGGACATCTCGCTGATGGGCCTGGTGATGCTCCTTCCCATCACCAGGGAGACGAACACCGTCGCCGCGATGAAACTGATGAGCCCGACTACGAGCGACAGGACCAGGAGGCTCCGTATCTGCCGGTTCACGGCACTGGCACGGAGGGCGATCCGGAATACGCCCACCGGCTTGTTTTCCGGATTCACGAGGGGGATGATCTGCTCATGGTAGCTTCCCTCGGCGTCCGAGAACGACTGGACCAGGGGCTCGGCCGTACCGAGCGCGCGCTTGGTGGGGGCATCGTCCCGGAGCGTGTTCTCCGCCGCGGGATTGCCGGCGTAGAGCACTCTGCCGTCAATGTCCATGACCATGGCGTATGCGATGTCCTTTTCCCGCTCCGCGAGCTCGCGCAGCCGCTCGCTCATGCCCTGGATGGAATTCAGGGTGAGGCCGAAGCCCAGGGCCTTATCGATGTCCTTCTTGATTCCCTCGGCCAGGGCCGCGGTCCTTTCCACGAGCGCTTCCCGGTACTTGTTCGTGGAGTAATAAATATTGATCGACGTATTCACTCCCAGCACCACCAGGAGGATGCCCCCCGTTGCAAGAAGCGCCCGCGTCTTGAGGTTCATGCCGCTCCACCTGTTCATTTGATCACCTTCGTGGCTTCCGTTATAAGGTCGAAAGGCGCCTTGATCCCGACAGCGCCTGCTTCTTTGAGGTTCAGAACGAGCTCCACCATCTTGGGGATTTCAACGGGAATGCCGGCGGGCTTCTCTCCCCGGAGCAATCGCGCGGCGATCTTCGCCGCGGCCTCGCCCTGTTCCGCTGCGCTCGGGGCGAGGCTCAGGATGACCCCCTTCTCCGCCGATCCGCCGGTCTGGCTGACGGTGGGGATCTTGGCCGCACGGGCCTGCTGGACGATGGCGTCAACGGCTTCGTTGGCAACTGAGCTGACCGAAATGAGCACGGCCTCGGCCCTGCCCGCAAACACGAGTTTTTTGGCGTCCTCAGGCTGCCGGATAGGCATCTTCACTGTCTGGAATCCGTACTGGGTCTCGAGCAGGCGCAGTTCGTCCACCTGCTGCACCGAATCCGGCTCCGCTTCGTTGTAGACCACGGCGATCCTCGTGAACGAGATCAGCTTCTTGAGATACTTAAGCAGGCTCGTCATGGGCACCTTGCAGCTGATGCCCGTGGCGTTTCTGGCCTGCACCCCCACCGCCTGGGGATCATAAACCCCCGCGAACACGATGGGAATACTCTTGGTTTCCCGGATCGCGGCCAGGGCCGCGGGGGCGCCGTACGTCACGAGCACGTTCACTTCGGCCACGACGAACTTGCGCGCTGCGTTGGTCCACGACATGGCATCGGGCGCGGGCATCTGGAGCAGCGTGTCCACCTTGCGATAGTCGAAGCCTTCGCGGGCGATCGCTCCGGCGAAGGCCTTCTGAATCTCCTGGTAATAGGTGAGGTTCCCGGACATGACCACCCCGATGGTTTTGTCCGCCGCTCCCGCCTGCGGCGCGTAGAGCACCGCCGCCGCGATCACTATCCAGCGTAGTCGCCTCATCATTTCCCCCGCTACCACTTCACCGACATGGTGGCCAACACGATCTGCGTTGTGCCGTCATTGGAGCTGTCGACCTTGTCGTTGTACTCCCGGTACTGGTACCGGAACTCTGTGCCGATGTCCTTCGCGAAGGCGATCTCCACGCCCGCGGCGTAGATGTCCTCGACGACCTTGAGGTCCGAGAATTCGGCGAGGCCCAGGGTGTCAGCAGATACAGATCCGGAGTTTCTGAAGCTTCCGCGGGAATAACTGCGAGTTGCTTCGGCCATAACGGTTATTGCATCACTCAACGCGTGCGTCAGCAGGACTGAGCCGACGTGAGCGACGTCGTCATAAGGTACCCCCGGTTCCGGCGTCGACGTGCCCGCAAGATCAAAGGTGACCGTATGATCGGCCTGATTCCGAAAATACGCGTAGCTCGTTGTAATGGAAGATCGCTTACCCACAAGAACCGTCACGCTTCCCAGCGCCTGGTCGCGGGCCGTCTCCCGATCACCGCCGGCAAGAGGAGATTCCAAATCATCACGCCTTTCGCGCAAGCCGCTATAACTAACGAGTGCAGAAAGCCGCTGAGTCGGTGTCCAGGTGAGCGAAACCTTGGCGGCATCAGACTTGTCCGGATCGAAGTTGTAAGCGGGGTTATCGATTTCCGAGTGGCTGTAATCGGCCCTTGCGCTGAGCTTCTTCATAATCCGGTACGTGGCACTGAACTTTGCTGCGCTCTTGGTGGTCTCGGGCGCCACTTCCCAGGAGGCGAGGGTCGTCCGGCCCGTAACATCAGGAACTTCCAGTATCATCGTCGCACCCGCTGTACCCACTTCTCTCTGGATTTTCTCCACGGAGTACTCGCCTTTCAGCGTCAGCCGGTCCGTCACCCGATATCGCATCGTGCCGGTCATGATGTCTTTCTGAGAAGAGATGGAATCGCGGACGTTGTAAGTATAAGTATTCGTGCTTCCTATTATCGTCACGGTATCGGGATTCTCAGCCGTAAGGTCGTAATGCCGGTACTTGAAAAAGACCACGAGATTCTTGAGCGGCGTAATCGTAAGGTCCCCGGCGGCGTTCCAGTAGTCCGTCCGGGCGCCGCTGTCGCGGTTTTCTTTCTCGCCCGTGGTGTACGTTGCCGCGGCAACGATCCTGCCGGTGTGGGACGTGTGGATCTTTACCGTGTCGGACGAGGACTCAAGGTCAGGCACGAGATTGTGGGGATAGGTACCGGATGCGCGAATAGTACCATATGTACTATCATATGCGGCGGGATAAAGGTCGTAGAGGACTTTATCTCCGTTTGCTTCGAACCTCTTTTCAGTGTGGCTGTAATCCAATTCCACAGGCCCCAAATGGCAGTTCGCGCCCGCTTTGACCTCGTTCGTTCTCCAGTCAATTTCCCTCGATTGGGAGAGCTTATCGATAGCTCCTACCCCAGCGGCGCTCTGGAAATAACCGCGAAGAAACCGCTGCTGCACGGTCCCTTCTTTTTCAAAGCTCCGCGCCTCAGCGTAGAAGTGGAAGGGGAAATTGGGCGTCTTGAGGCGGAGGAAAAAAGTGTTGAAAGTATTCTCCGTGCTATATGGGTCTCCTTGATTATTGTCAACAAAAAGAGGAGAGGCCAGAGGTGTCGGATCGGGCGCGCCGAAGGAATAATGGTCCAGGTTGTGGAACAATTTTCTCGACGTTGCATTGAAAACGACGATATCGCTGAACGAATAGTCAAGGCTCTTGAAGAAGTCCTTCTCGTTCAGCGAGTGATACTCCAACATAAACCGGTGCGGGAGCCGGTCCCATTCGATGACCGCCGAGAGCGCGTCCGACTTCTGGAAATATTCATATTCGCCGGAGCGGGCGCTGCCGTCCAGCGAAATCCAGCGATAGCCGACCTTGATGTCACCGTCGTTGCTTTCCAATGCCTGCTGGGCCAAAACCGGGGAGGCCCAGAGCATCATCACGAATCCGATTATGAAAAGATTCTTTTTCATCTCGAGCCTCCTTTATTGGATGAACCTGCCCTGGCCGCTGGGCGAGGGCAAGTCCGTACCGTGGATCTGTGAATGGCAGTCCGTGCACCGGGTATAGAATGCCTGTTTGCTTTCGGCACTCATTCCGGCGCTGATCCTGTGCGAAGAATGGCACTGCAGGCACAGGAAGGGCTCACGCAGCACGAGGAGGTTGTTGTTCACCGACCCGTGGGGCGTGTGGCACTTGGTGCATTCCTCGCTGTTGTCCGCGTGCTCGAACACGAAGGGCCCTTCCTTCTCGGCGTGACACTGGGTGCAGGTGGCCTTCACTGTTTCCCGTCTCAGGTTCTTTTCCGCCGGGCCCCCGTGCGTGTCGTGGCAGTCTATGCAGAAGATCTTTTTCTCGGGCACCGGATGGTGGTTCGGCAGGGAGAAGGCCGCCTTCACGTCCTGATGGCACTTGTAGCAGAGCTCGGCCGTGTCCCGGGGCCTTACCTTCAGATTGTGGCCCGCGTGAATGTTGTGGCAGTCCGAGCAGGCGACTTCGGCGATGCTGTGGGTGCTCGCATTCCAGTTGTGGAGGTTGAACGTGGCGTTGGCCGTGTGGCACTTGAGGCAGATGAGGGACTTTGCCTGGGCCGGCAGGTTCTTGATGTCCACGAAGGTCTTGTAATCGCAGGCCGGCTTCTTTCCGGCGGCCTCGACCGCCCGTACCTTCTCAGGCGTCAGGTCCTCGACGGCGAGACTGCCGGGGCCGTGGCAGCTTTCGCAGTTCACGAGCGGCAGTCCCGATTCCCTCGAAAGCTGCGCGCCCATGGTGGAAAGGTCGAAGTCCCGCCGATTCTTGTCGTGGACATGACATGCCTTGAGACAGTTGTCCGTTCCGATGTAATCCGCATCGAGCCGGCCGGCAATCATCTTTTCGTACTCCTTGATCGGCAGGATCGGCCTCGACTCCTTGAGCGCCGCGCAGCCTGCCGCAATCCCAACGGCAAGGAGCGCCAGCATCGCCCATCCCTTCAGTTTCGCGGTTCTTCCCATACTACCTCCCCCTCACTATTACGGATCGTAGAATGTTTTTCGTTTCGCTTTTCCAATCCGCAATCCGCATTCCGCAATTCTAACTTCCCAGCACCTTTTCCAGGTCCAGGAGGATATACAGCTTCTCCTCGCTGCGTATGATGCCCTGGAGGAACTCCGCACCGGCCCCTTGTTCTATGGTCTCCGGCGCAGGGCGTACGGCGTCCGGCGGAACTCTGCGAACGCCCATGACACGGTCGACGAGGAGTCCTGTTTCCTCGTCGCCGACTGCTACGACAATGATCCTGCACCTTTCATCCTGCACGCTGGGGGCAAGGCCGAGCCGCCTGCCGAGGTCGACCACCGGGAGCACCTTGCCCCGGAGCGCCGTCACGCCGACGACATAGGCGGAAGCGTTCGGTACCGCGGTTATATACCAGAGCTTGAGCACCTCCCGTACCTGCTCCACCATAACCACGTAATCTTCGCTGCCGAGACGAAACGCAAGCAACTCGATTTCTTTTGCAGGGGCCTCCCGGGCTTCTGGTTCTCCGGTTTCCCCGCCGGATGAGGGTACCGGTTCCCCGTCGGGCTTTTCCACCACAGGAGCTTCAGGCGGTGCGATCGCCCCCCGTGCCTCGGCAGCAGGCGGCGCCTCCTCGGCAGGAGGAAGGGCCGCCTCGGCCGGAGCAGGCGCATTGTTTTCTCCGGCGCCGGACCCGGCCTTCTTCTTTTTTTTGGCGCGCTCTGCCGCCTTTTTCCGTGCAGATAAAATGTCCACGTCGCTGTCGCTCCGTTGTAAATTGAAAATTGGAAATATTAAATTGCAAATTGAAAACCGATCATTTTGCACTTTCCAATTTTCAATTTACAATTTACAATTCGGCATTCCCCGGAATGCCGTCTAAACGCCGTCCTTCACCACGTCTTCGATGATCTCCGGGCCGATCATGTCAACGCCCCTGCCGAATCCCTCCACAAGGGCGTTGCCCGCGATGATGTTGATGAGTCGCGGCACGCCGCCGGAATGGTTGAACACAACGTCCAGCGCGGCCGCATCAAAGAGCGGGGCCTTCCGGCCTGCCACCTTAAGCCGGTGCGCCACGTATGCCGCCGTCTCGTCCCGGTCCAGGGGGCCCAGATGATACTGCATGCCGATCCGCTGCCGAAGGGCGCGGTAGGGCTTGCGGTCGAGCCTGTCCTTGAGCTCCGTCTGGCCGATGAGCACGAGCGCCAGCAGGTTCCGGTCGTCGAGCTGGAAATTCGTGAGCAGCCTGATCTCCTCGAAAGTGGCCCTGCCGGGGATGAGCTGCGACTCGTCGATGATGATGACCGGCCTCTTCCCCGCCTCGTAAAGCTCGTAGAGCTTCCCGTTGATCCCTTCGAGAATGCCGTGTTTGTGCCGGCCCCGGTCGTCCATCCCGAGACGGAGCGCCACCGTCAGCAGCAACTGGGACGGCGAAAGCCGGGGATTGATGATGAGCACCGGATGGTAGCTCTCGTCAAGGGAATCGATGAGTGCCCGGGAGAGCGTGGTCTTGCCCGAGCCGATCTCTCCCGTGAGCAGGACGATGTCCTGCTCCTCCACCGCGTGCTGGAGCCGCGCGAGGGCCTCGGCATGCTTGGCGCTCTCATACAAAAACCGCGGGTCCGGCGTCCTGGTGAAGGGCTTCTCTTTCAGTCCGTAGAATTCTTCGTACAAGTAGTTCTCCGGAGTCAGAAGCCAGAATCCAGGAGACAGGAGAACGGTGTGTCACTTCCTTATTCTCCTGACTCCTGTCTACTGTCTACTGCCTACTGTATACTGTCTGCTGTATACTGTCTACTGTCTACTGCCTGCTGCCTTTTTCATCGTTCCTCCGATAAGCGATTCCACGTCGAGGACGAGCACCATCCGTTTATCTCCGAGGTCCGTGGCGCCGGCGATGCCGGGAATGTTCGACAACCGCTTCCCGAGCGGCTTGATGATGATCTCCTGCTGGCCGCGGAAACCGTCCACCACGATCCCCAGCCGCCGCTCCGCAAGACCCACGAGGATGACGTAGAGCCATTGGCGGTCTCGCTCCGCGGTCAGGTTAAAAACCTGCGAGAGCCGGATAAGCGGTATCGTCTCATCGCGCACCGCCATGACCTCGCGCGTTTCCACGGTCTCGATCCGCTCGGGGGAGACCCGGATGGTTTCGAGCACGGAATTGAGGGGAATGGTGAAGATCTGCCCCCCCGCCTCGATCACGAGGGCCTTGATGATGGCGAGCGTAATGGGAAGCATGATGGTAAAGCGGGTGCCGGCCCCCGTCTCGGTTTCGATGTCGATGATGCCCGAAAGCTTTGAGACGTTCTTCTTCACCACGTCCATGCCCACGCCCCGGCCTGATATTTCGGTCACCTGCTCGCTCGTGGTGAAGCCGGGCAGGAAAATGAGGTCCAGGATTTCCTTCCGGTCCGCGAGCGGGTCGAGCCCATGGCCTGCTTCAATGATGCCTTTTTCCACTGCCTTGGCAAGGACCACCCGGGGGTCGATCCCCGCTCCGTCGTCCTCCACCGTAACGACCACGTGGTTTCCCTTGGGAAAGGCGGTAAGCTGGACCGTTCCCCGCTCGGGCTTGCCCTGCCGGGTGCGCACGTCGGGCGCCTCGATGCCGTGATCGATGGCGTTTCTGATCATGTGCATGAGGGGATCGGCCAGGTCCTCGATCATCAATTTGTCCAGTTCCGTCTCTTCGCCCTCCAAGAGGAGATTGACCTCCTTGCCGGCGCCCCTGGCGTACTTTTTCACCGCCTGCGCGAGCCTGGTGAATATCTGGCTCATGGGCACCATCCTCACGTCAAGGATGCCCTCCTGGAGCTCGTTCAGCTTCCGTTCGAGCCTGCGGTAGATCTTGTGGAGGTCCACGGCGAGGCCCGTGAACCCCTGCATGGCCCTCAGCTCTCCCGCGATCCTGCCGAAGGCGCTCTTGCTGATGTGGATCTCTCCGAGGATGCCCATGAGGCTGTCGAGTTTGGCGATGTCCACGCGCACGCTGTTGCTCGCCGATTTGAGCTCTCCGGCAGCGGAGCGGGGCTCTGCGGCCCGGGGGACCTCCCGGTAGGGGACGGTCTCGATGGCAAGGCCGGGGAGTTTGATCGCCGCCTTCAGCTTCTCCTGCCGCTCAGCCGTGCCCACGACCATCGTGAAACCGATGCCGGATACGGACTCGCCGGCCGTCGGAAGCGTGCAGATAAGCTCGCCGAATTTTTTGAGGGACGCGCTGAGCTGCTTGATGCCCTTTTCAAAGTCGGCGATATCGAAGGTGGCCTTAAGAAGAAAAAGGTTTTTCCGCGCCCTGATGTTCTCCTTGAGGCGGTACTCCTCGTATTCCGTGAGCACCGACAGAATGCTCCGGTCAAGGGTGACCCGTTCAAGGAGCGAGCGGTCCGCTGAGGCCGCGGGTCCGGCATGGAGGACGCCGTCTATGCGCTCGAGGGCGGCAGTGATGTCGTCGGGCTGCTGCTTCCTGCTGATCTGGACGACCAGCTGCCCCAGGAGCCCGAGCATCTCGGTCAGAACGTCGAGAACGCCGGGGGTCAGGCTGACCCTGCCGAGCCGGAGCTCATCGAGAAGGAACTCCAGCTTGTGCGCAAGGTCGGCGGGGGTCTGAAGCCCGAACATCCCGGCAAGGCCTTTGAACGAATGGAGCGAGCGGAACAGCGCGTTCACCCGGTCGGGGTCCGTGCTTCCCGCTTCCAGCCCGTTCTCGATGGCGAGGAGGGTCTGGTTGGCCGTCTCCAGGATGTCCTCGGCCTCGACAAGAAACTCTTTGAGGGACCGGTCTGTCTTCACCGTGTCGCTGCGCTCCCGTTCGAAATGTAAAATGAAAATTACAAATGGTAAAAGGGTCTTCCTTCGTTTTGAATGTTGCAGTTTGCGTTCCGCACTTTGCAAGTCGGCGCGTCTACCGTGCCGTCCTATTTTCCTTCCAGCGCTTTCTGCACCGCCGCAAGAAGCTCCTGGGGCTTGAAGGGCTTGACCACGTACCCGGACGCCCCGAGCGCGAGCCCGCGCTTCTTGTCTTCTTCCGTCTTTTCCGTGCTCACAATGATGAGGGGGATATTCCGGTATGCAGGGTTGGACTTGACGAAACCGATGAGTTCCAGGCCGTTGATGTCGGGCATGTTGATGTCGGTGATGATGAGGTCGAAGGGGCGCGTGGGCAGGGTCTTGAGGGCCTCGAAGCCGTTGCCGGCCTCTATGGCGAAAAAATCGCCCATCTCTTCCAGCGCCACCCGCAGCATGGAACGGATGGCCTTGGAGTCTTCCACGATCAGGACATTCTTCATTCCCTCTCCTTCTGGAGCTCGGCAATCTTTTTCTCGAGCAGGGCCTTCTCCAGCGCCATGCCGGCCTGGTTCATGAATATTTCGAGAGTATCCATGCCGCGGATGGGCCGTTTCTCCGGGAGATTGTCGCCGTAGACAATGAGCGCCACCTTGCCCTCGACGATGAGGGGAATGGCCATCACGGCATCGGGCATGGGGCCGCCCAACTCGTTCGCCAGGAAGGCGTTCGCCTCGGTGGGATCAAGGGCGCCCTGGTAACTGCGGCGGTCCTCGATGATCGTGGAAAAGAGAGATTTTTTGTCCAAGGGGATCCTGATGTTTCTCACGACCTGGTCCGCGGACTTGCCCTTGAGCTCAATGCCGAACTGGCCGAGGCCGCGCACTTCGTCCTTTTTCACCATGAACAGGACGGCGCGGTTGACCACCTCGCTGGCGTACCGGAGGATGAGCAGCGTCACCTCCGCGGTGGCGGTGGGGAACCGCAGCTCGTCGAACATGGACTTGAGGGCGGTTATCTGCTTGCTCGGCGCTTCCTTTTCAATGCGGGTGCGAAATTCCTCCTTGGCGGGTTCGTAGCTTGCGTGGTGGGGGGCCGGCGCCTTGGCGGCCGGGGCCGGCCGGGGCTGGTCTTTGCGCTTCTCATCGAGGATGCGCGTGCCCTCCATGAGCAGGTACTCGGCGTTGATGCCGGTCTTGAGCAGGAACTCCTGGGTGTCGATCTCAATCTTGTCCTTGGGCAGGATCTCGCCCAGCTCGAAGTTGAAGAAGCCCTCCTCCCATGCCAGAAGGTCATAGATGATCTCTTCGATCTGCTTGCGGATCACGCCCTCGAGCGTCTGGGCGGGCACAGCGCCCATCTCCGCGAGGATCATGCCGAGGGGCGTGTCCGGCTGCTGCTGCTGGCGGGCAAGAGCCTGGGAGAGGGTGGCGGAATCCAGCATGCCCTGGGACACGAGGATATTGCCGAGGGAGTCGCGGATGCCGTCGCTCGCGGCCTGGATCACCTGGCCGTCTTTAAAGACAACCATCCCGATACCCGCGCGGCTCCGAACGATGAGGGTGCCCGTTTTTTTGCTGAGACTGATGATCTGAAAGATGTCCGGTAAGGCAAGATCTTCCAGCCTGCCCACAAGGCTCATGCACGCTCCCCTACAGCCAGCATCCGCAAATTGTCGCCACGTGCAAATTATAGCAAGTTGGGCAAAAAATGCAAGGTTAATAATCGGTTAGAGACATCGACAGCACGCTGGTGAGTGAACAGGCGTATAAAATCCTACGTGCTCCGGTAGTTCGTGAACTGGAACTCGATGCCGAAGTCCTTGCCCTTCAAGAGCTGAATGACCGCCTGGAGGTCGTCCCTGTTCTTGCCCGATACGCGCACCTGATCGGCCTGGATGGACGCCTGGACCTTGATCTTGGAATCCTTGATGGCCTTCACGACCTCTTTAGCCTTGTCCGTGGGAATGCCCTGCTGGATCGTCACCTTCTGGCGCACAGTACCGCCCAGGGCCGGCTCAACTTTACCGTAGGACAGGTTCTTGGTCGGCACACTGCGTTTCACCAGTTTTCCCTGGAGGATATCGATCACGCTCTTGAGCTTGTAATCGTCGTCGGAGACGATGACCAGCGCGTCTTTCTCCTGGGTGATGGCCGACTTGCTGCCTTTGAAGTCGAAGCGCTGGGAGATCTCCTTCAATGTCTGAGTGACCGCGTTCGTCACCTCGGCCATGTCGATCTTTGAGACAACGTCGAATGAATTCTCTGCCGCCATGATGACCTCCTGAAAAGCAGAATACAGTAGACAGTAGGTAGTAGGCGGCAGTAAACAGAAACAAACCCGCCTTTCCCTGTCTACTATATGCTGTCTACTGCCTACCTGTCTACTGTTCTATCACTTCCGTCCCCTTCGGGACCTTGAAGAGAAACAGGCTGTCTTCCAGCCCTACTCCCTCCCGGATGTCCGTAAAGGTGATGTCCGTGGTGTTTCCCGACTTGTCGAAGATGGTCATCCCGGTAATGCGCCCTGCCTCGTCCGTCTGGAGGCGGAGCTTCTTCATTATGGCGCCCTTTTTTTTCGGCAGCAGCTCGAGGGTCCCGGGGCTCTTCTCGTCGGGCCGGACCGCGTCGAAGTCGTCCCGGATCGAGGACGCGCCCAACAGGAACGCCACGGGGATGTTGGCGTGCTCAAAGTCCGAAAAGGTCCGCCTGACGGCCTGCTCGCTTTTCTTGGAGTAGAACCAGGCCATGGCCCCATCGATGACGATGGTCTGGCTGTTCGTATAGTCCAGGCGCAGCCTCCCCGGCTTCTTGATGGCCAGCGTGCCCTCGAAGGACTGGGTCTTGTTCAGGGACTTGAGGAAATTCTTCTGCGTCACCCTGGCCGTGAGGTCCGTGAGGTTCTGGTAGTGGTTCTCCACGGACAGGACGACCGCGTCCTTCGTAACGGTCTGAGGACTTTCAACCGCAAAGGCCTGCCCTGAGCTTTGTCGAAGGGACGCAGAGGAAAACAATACCGACAAGAGCGCGAGGAACATAAAAAGCCTGAAGACAACATCGTCATTTCTGTTTTTTACGCATTTATTCATCAGTATGCCCGCCTTTGAAATACGTCGCGTGGTTCAGCATCCCGTCTTTATACTACGATGCTATGCCTCGGGATTTAAAACAGGCAAGCCTTCTTGTTGTGCAATGGCACACAGCTTCTGATCGGAGCTGACGAATGTCGGCTTTAGCGAAAAATTATTCAGGGCAACAGCCAATTGGATGGCATCAACAGTCTTCATGTATCGTTTAAGGATAAGCTCTTCGGCTTTAATGATGTCGTCAGTCACAACATCAAGGATGGTGATATTGAGTTCTTCAATATCATGATAGAAAAATAATCGTTGCTGGAGGAATTGATCTTCCGTTGTTATACGATCGATTTCATATAATCTTTTGAGATTTGAAATGACCTCTATAACGGTCAGAGAGGATATGAACGCGTCACCATGTGCGTTTTCAAGAAGCTCGTTTACCCTTTCGGTTCCTTTTTCAACCTGATATCGTTTGAATAACGCGCTCGTATCGACAAAGAAAGGCATCGGCTATCGTTTCTCCCTCTCCTCTGAAACTCGTTTGGAAAGGGAGACGCCGATATGGGAAAGGCTTTTCTGGACATCGTGCAACGTCGCGTGTGCTGCGGGCTGCTTTTTCAAATAGGCAAGAAGCCCATGACTGGTATGCGGCTTGTGCAGCGTTTTGGCACTCGTCTTTGTTGTCATACTGAGCAACCTCCTTTTAAGTTTATATAAATATTAGCAGATAGAGGTATGCCCGTCAAACAAAAAGTAAGTCCTGAAGTCCATTCTTCACTTTGGAGCAGGAGAGAGGACGGAAGTTCCTTAACGATGCACTCACTGATGCAGACCATGAATGACTTAAAAGAGCATAAAGACAATCCGATAACCATAAGACCCTGCAAGTCTGAAAAAGCGTCCTCTGGTCTGCATTCAGTGCAGTAGCTGGTTATGTGGTTTCCCGGTACATATACTTGCCTCAGTACGGTTTATTCCGGTAGTTTTTTATTAGTGACTTTATCAAATCTTAGGGCAATTTGATCTTCTCCTTGAATGGCTTCTTCCAACTCATCAGGGGTAAACAAATCTTTCGTGACATGCAAATTCATTTTATAGAGATGGCATCGGCCTGGCTCTTTGTCAGATCGATCAAGAAATTCCGATAGCTCCTTGCCTTCACCAATCAGATCATGCGATATCTTGTTTTGAATATTTCTATGAACTACAAAAGTATATCCTACCCCTACTATTTTTAATTTCGTTAATCCCTTCTTCTTGAGCTCAATTAGCTCCTTCAACTCATCTGGATTCATAGGCTTCTCCTCAGCTAAAATTATTTCATTTTTCTTATTATGTATCTTTACTGCCTTGACTGTTAACTCACTGATTTTAGCATAAAGTTTACTTGGATAATAAGGTTTTTGTAATAAATCATCCAGCCCCATTTCACAACATTTATTCATAGATATCGGGTTGCCCGTCAAAGCTATAATAGGAAAATATTTTGTTTTACGGCGGATTAGTTGTGTTGCTTCAATGCCATTCATGACGGGCATATCAATGTCCATTAAGCAAAGGTCGTATTCTCCTTCATTTGCTTTAGCCAACTCAACGGCCTTCTTACCGTTCGAGGCTATATCAAAGTCATAGCCACAATCGTTCATTAACATTGCGAGTAACATTTGCTGCTCTCGATTGTCTTCTGCAATCAAAATCTTCATATGTTTGTAAAAAGGGATGCTGACCCAAGAGGGGATTTTTTTGGGCTCTTAGCATAGGCAGGAAATAATCTTATCAAAGGCCAGCATCCCTCACTTAATTTTTCCAAAATGTTTTGCCCTGCCATAATCTTCTCACACATAACCAGTTATTGAGCAGACCTTGCTATCATCCCAAACGGTAAATAATTTCATAATATACCCCGAACGAAAAAGCATTGTGTAGATACGACTAAAATGAGTTTAGCACAGTCGGGCATTTCGTTCAATAATTTTATCGCCTAAAACACTCCCTATACCTCGTTCCTCTCCGTCCCGTCCATGTTCTTGCGCACGAGGACCTCGCGCGGCTTGGCTCCG
>CAKKPG010000202.1 GCA_919901555.1 Nitrospiria bacterium
TGGCGGAAAGCGGGCTCAAGAGAAGCAGGGGCGCTCGTACAAAACGGACTGCTTGAGAGGCACAAAGAAGCCTTCCCTTTTTCCCCGATTTTATGTTATTATCAGATCAAGAACGCAAGAACGGGTGGTTGCATTCATTCAGACATCCACTGGTTTTGAGGAGGCGGACATGACAGTGGTGAAGGAAAAAATAAAGGCCAAGAACGGCGTATTGCACATGAATCTCCCTGATGAATTCAAGGATAAGATGGTCGAGGTCGTGGTCAAGATCGAGAGCGAGATCGAGAAGAAATTGATGATCGATTCGATCAGGATTGACACGTCAAAATGGAAATTCAACAGGGACGGATCACCCTGTGGGTAGTTCGTACTGGGTAGGAGGTGGGAGTATGGCGCAAACGATGTCCAAGATCAAGATAAAGAAGCAGGAAAAGTTCATCCGGGAATTTGGTGACGATGAGCTCATTACCAGCTCGATTTCCAAGATGATGGATTACAAACTGATGAAGTATGAAGAGGAGATAAAAAAACTGGATAAAGAGCTCAAACAGTTTGAGCGATCCTATAAAATGGAGTCATCCTTCTTTATCAAAGAATTTGCATCCGGGCGGCAGGGGGACGAGATGGATTTCGTTGAATGGGCGTCGCTCTACCGTATGCGGCAACGCCTTGCAGAGCGCAAAGCCAAGCTGGAAGGCATGAGGTGATGATAGAAGCCTACCTCGAAGAAATAATTCGTGAACTTTTCATTCACCCGTCGATATCCACGTTCAGGGTTGTACGGCAGGAAGCAAGTGATGAAGAAGGATATATTCGCGTCAAGTGCTCTCTTTCAAACGGCGGCACCCTTGAGTTTTCCGAATATGTCGAGCAGAGCGCCGGCAGTATCCAGATCATCACCTACAACTACCATTGGCAAAATGCAAAGGGCGCTCTCGTCAAACGATGGGATAATGTCGAACATCATAAAAAAATAAGAACGTTTCCTCATCATCTCCATCTATCGGATGAGTAAGTTGTGGATTCCAGCCCGATGAATTTGAAAAGAGTCTTGCAAGAGATTGAGAAACATCTTGCTGGATAGAATTGACGGTTTGCATCTCACGGAAAAATTAACTCGTAACGCATTATCTCAAATATAACCTCTGTCTTCTACTATCTGAATGTATATTCCACCCTCCGAACGAAGCCTGCCCTCGAATGATTCTATCGGGGGAACTCCGAACCGCAGTAAATACACCCCCATCTCTTTTTACCCCGTAGCAGCTCGTGCGGATATATACGTAGCGACAAAGACATTAAGCCTGATGTCCACATGTAACGCGATATCGGTTTCGCTGATTCGGGGCAGGACTCTTGCAACCATTCCGCAAAAAAACAAAACCGTTGACAACCGGTCATACGTCATATATCATATATGTGACAGGAGGGCGCAATAATGAAGAGGACCACTATATTTGCCGATGACGCATTGATAAAGGAATTCAAAGACCTCTCCAAAGAGGAGAACAGGAGTGTGGCTGAGATGGTCAGGGAGGCCATGGAGCAATACGTCAGACAGCGGCATCAGAAGAAGAAGAAAGAGCTTTCCTTCATCGGCATCGGCGCAAGCGGGCGGCGCGACGTGTCCGAAAAACATGAGGAGCTGTTGTGGCGAAAAGCTACCAAGTAGAATCGCTCATCATCGATACCGGCGTCATTTATGCCCTTGCCGATCGAAAAGATGATTGGCATGCCGCGGCCGTGCGCTTCATGTCGGATTTTTCAGGAAGACTGTTTGTCCCGTCGACCGTCGTGCCCGAGGCCTGCTATCTGCTCAATACGTACCTGGGGCAGGATGCGGAAATGGGCTTTGTCCGGGCGCTTGTCAACCGGGAGATGGTCCTCGAACATTGGACCGCTCAAGATCTGGCCCGGATCGCCGAGCTCCTCAAAAAATATCACGATTCAAACATCGGCTTCGTCGATGCCTCCGTTGTCGCCATCGCCGAGCGGCTGAAGATATGCAGCGTCCTCACGACCGACCGCCGCCACTTCGCGGCGATCAAACCGCAGCATTGCAAGGAGTTCAAGCTGCTGCCGTGAATCAAATCTTATCAATAACAAGATGCAAGACGCGACCCTGAAGACGTTCAGGCGTATTTATGTAATCAAGTCGGTCGAATATCCACATCCGTCATATTCTAATAGATCAGTTCCAAGTCCTGAACAATAATATCCAATTAGTGCCGTTCTTTGCTCAATAATCCATTGCCAGCAAGTTAACAAATAATCATAATATTCTTGACAAAGTTAACTAATAGTTATATGCTTAATCATCAGAAAGGAGGGTCAATGAAAGAGCTTATCGGCAAGAAGGTGAAGGAACTGCGCCTTCTCTATGGCCAGACGCAGGAGGAGCTTGCCCGGGCTTTGGGTGTTTCAAAGGAATTCATCTCCATGATCGAAAGCGGCAAGCGCCTGCCGGGCCTTGAGACAATGGCGCTGCTCGGCAAAGCCTTCAATAAAGATACTGATTTTTTCATGCGTGAGGAAGAAGAGCCGTTCGCCGCCCTCTTTCGCGTGGAAAATCTTGGCGCCCCGGAGCGCTCGGCACTGGACAAGGCGGCCAAATTCTGCCAGGACTACGCCTTCCTGGAAAAGGAAACGGGGCAGATGCCTTCGATTCCACCCTATTATCCTGATAAACCTGCCGGGGGCACGAAAAGCCTGCACTCAATCATAGAAGATGTGGAACATCTGGCCGAGAATGAATGGCGACGGTTGGGGTTGGGCGATGAGCCGATTAAA
The DNA here is from genome assembly GCA_919901555.1 of Nitrospiria bacterium. GTDB lineage: Bacteria > Nitrospirota > UBA9217 > UBA9217 > UBA9217 > CAKKPG01. The sequence continues at coordinate 2,791 of CAKKPG010000202.1, forward strand.
GATATCTTCAGCCTGATTGAATCGCAGGGTGTTCATGTGCTCAGACAGGAAATGGGAAGCGTCGGTTTTGACGGTGCTTTCCTTTACAGTCAGGAGAACGGAGCGTTCATTATCATCAATGCCTCGCGCCCTTTAGTGCGGCAGGTGTTCACTGCGGCCCATGAATACTGCCACTGCCTGAAACACCGAAACCGGGGCATTCAGATCGACCGGAACATTCATGAGAATTCCATGCAGAGCGATATCCCCGCTTTTGAGCGCTATGCCAACATGTTCGCTGGAGCGTTTCTGATGCCGAAGAAAGCGATCGAACGGGCGGTGAAAAACCTCAACAGGCACATCGGCCCCGAAGAGGTGATCCAGCTCAAGCGCCACTTCGGTGTGAGCTATCAGGCCATGGTGTGGCGGCTCGTGAATCTCAAATTCAT
>CAKKPG010000203.1 GCA_919901555.1 Nitrospiria bacterium
CAATTTGCAATTTGCATTTTTCAATGGAGCGAAGCGACGTTCACCGCCACCTGCTCCATTTGAAATGCTCCTGCTTGACCTTTTCCTGGAGTTTGATGATCCCCTCCATGAGCGCCTCGGGCCGCGGCGGGCACCCCGGGATGTAGACATCTATGGGGAGGAACGCATCGGCGCCCTGAACCGTGCTGTAGGAATTGAAGATGCCCCCGCTACATGCGCAGCTGCCCATGGCGATCACGTACCGCGGCTCCGGCATCTGGTCATAGACCCGCCGCACGATGGGCGCCATTTTCTTCGTGATGGTGCCGGCGATGATGATGAAGTCCGCCTGGCGCGGCGATCCCCGGAAGATCACCCCGAATCGGTCAAGGTCATAGTGAGAAGCGCCGGTCGTCATCATCTCGATGGCGCAGCAGGCAAGCCCGAAGGTCATGGGCCACATGGACGACATCCTGCCCCAGTTCACGATCTTGTCGATGTTCGTGATGATGACGTTCGCGCCCGGAATGATCTTCAGGCCTTTTTCTATTTCGATCGGTTCTACAGTCTGGACAGTCACCATGCTGCTTCCCTACTCTCTTGCATATGCACTCCGCATTCCGCACTCCGCATTCGTATCAGTCCCACACAAAAGCCTCTTTCTTCCAGGCATAGATAAACCCGAGGACCAGCACAGCCATGAACAGCATCATTTCGACCAGCGCATACAGCCCGAGTCCGTCAAAGACCACGGCCCAGGAGTAAAGAAAGACCGCCTCCACGTCGAACACCACAAAGAGCATGGCAATGAGGTAGAACTTGATGCTGAAGCGGTACCGCGGCTCACCCACCGGAGGGTTCCCTGACTCATAGGGCAGCAGCTTGTCCGGGTACGGCCTCCTCAGCCTGAACAGGCCGCCCACGAGGAGGGTCCCGGCGCCGAAAGCCAGGGCCGCCACCATGAGCAGAATGATCGGCAGGTAGTTCACGGGTATAAAGCTGCCTGGTGTCATCGGATCCGTTCTCCTCGCCTACCCCGGATAAACCGGAAAAGCTTTCTCGCGCAAAGCCGCAAAGAACATCATAAACCTTGGCTTGCCAAATGAATCACCCCGCAGCAAGCTGACGGGGTATCTGGTCATTAATTCTCCCCTCCCTACGATGGGAGGGGATCAAGGGGAGGGTGATGCGTTCGACATTCCCGCACTTCACCCTCACCTAACCTCTCCCATCAAGGGAGAGGAACCTATAAGGTGACCCTGTGGCAAGCTACAGGGAATTGCAAGTTCAAGATTTTGACTTTCTTTGCGACTTGGCGCCTTTGCGCGAACATTTTCTTGCCGTCCTGAGAAGAATTTGATTCCTGTGTTACTAAAATACGGGCCCGAATTCGGCGATCTCCCGCGCATATCTCTCTCGCTTGAGCGCCGACGCCTCTGCCGCCGAAACCCAGCGGAGCGCATGGGCCGTGCATTTCGTGACGCAGGCGGGCTTCAGGCCCTTGTCGATCCGGTCTTTGCAGTAGTCGCACTTGATGACCCTGCCCGTCTCCGGGTTCCACTGCGGCACGCCCCAGGGGCATGCCGTGATGCAGGACTTGCACCCCACGCAGAGAGCCTGTTCGACGAACACGATGCCGTCCTTCGCCCGCTTCTGCATCGCGCCCGTCGGGCACGCCGACGCGCACCACGGCTTTTCGCAGTGGAAGCAGGGCATGAAGGCGAACTGTATTTTCGGTATGCCTCTCACCATTTTCGGCCCCACGGGGATGATCCTGCAATACCGGGGACCGACGGGGACATTGTTCTTCGTCTTGCAGTGCACCTCGCAGGCATAGCAGCCGATGCACCGTTTCTGATCCTGATAAATATAGTAAATGCTCATGATGACCTCTCCTTATCCTTCGCTCAAGCCTTCTTTACGCTCACCATACACTCGAGATACGCCACGCCGCCGCCGACGGGGTCGACCGTTTCGAGGAGCCCGGACTCGAGTTTTGTGTCCCGCAGGCCCTTCTTGAACGACCGGGTTTTGAGCGGTATCTCATTGCCGAAGCCGTGGAGCATGAACACCGCTTCGGGATGGATGAAGGGGGTCGCCTTCACCTTGATCGTGCCGCTGTACCCATCGGCGCTCACCATCGCCATGCCGCCGTCCTTGATCCCGAGCTTCTCGGCCTCCTCGTCATTCAACCACAGGACATTCTCCGGCACGATCTCATTGAGATACACATTGTTCTGTGATTGCGCATGGGTATGCACCGCCGTCCGCCCGAATGCGAGCCTGAAGGAACCCACATCAGGTTTTTTGGGGCTTACATACGGCGCCAGTGACTCAAACTTGCTTTTTGCAAGTGACGGGGAAACGATCTCGATTTTTCCCGACGGCGTGTTGAACTTCAGCGCTGCCCGGTCCATCATGATCGGCTTCGAAGAGAGGCTCACCGAGCCCTTGGCGTCGAAATCCGAGATCTTGACGCCGGTACCATCGAGCTGGTAATTCCAGATTTCCTCAATGCTATTATAAGGGAAATACTTGCCGCTCCCCATCTGCTCGGTGATGAGCTTGAATATCTCCCATGCCGGTTTGCTGTCGTACCGCGGGCTGATCGCCTGTTTCCTCATGATAATGCTCGGCTTCGGCCCTTTCTGCACCGAAAGGATATTGGATCGCTCAAGATAGGTGGCCTCGGGCAGGATAACGTCGGAATACCAGCCGGTCTCGCTGTAATTGACATCGATCGAGACAAGGAGCTCGAGGTTGTCGAGCGTCTTTTTTTGCGCCTCGGGGTCGGGCAGGGAAGCGATAGGGTCGTACCGGTAGGCAAAAAACGCCTTGATCGGATAGGGCTGTCCCGTGCGTATCGCCTTGTACAGGTTCACGATATGGCCCGTGCCCATGGATTTGCCGGCCATTTCGGCATCGACGATCTTGTCCTTCACCTCGGGGATATTCTCGCCGAGCGAGTGCAATGATTTCGCGCCGGCGTCCTTTGCCCCCTTTGCAATGATCAGCCCGCCCTTTGCTTCGATATTCCCCATCAGGGCATTGAGGATGTAAATCGATCTGCTGCTGTAAAATGAATCCACGTAGCGGGCCAGCATCCATCCGCCGTGGAATATCACTCCCGGCTTGGACGCGCTGACGTCGCGGGCGAGGTCGATGATCTCCCGGGCCGGAATGCCGGTCTCTTTTTCCGCCCACGGGGGGGTGTAGGCAGCCACAAAGCTCTCGAGTTCCGCCAATCCCGTTACCCATTTACTCACGAAATCGACATCATAGAGTCGTTCTTTCAGGATCACATGGATGAGGGCAAGATTCAGGGCATAATCCGTGCCTGGTCGTATCATCAGGAATTTGTCGGCTTTGGATGCCGTGACCGTTGCCCGAATATCGATGTAGGTCAGCTTTGCTCCGGCCTCCAGCGCATCGAGGATATTGTTCACCTCTTTCACCTGAAGCGATTCAAAAACATTTCTCCCGTAGAGCACGATATGCTTCGTATTGGTAAAATCGTACCCGAGATCGCCGCGGCCGTACCCCAGAAGCGATTGACACGCGATGTTGACATTTTTGCCGCAGGTGGCATCGTGGTCCAGATAATTCGGAGAGCCAAGCGCCTTCATGAAGCTTTTCGTCAGGTCCGTAAACGGTCCGCTCCGGTCGGCGAGGGCGATGGCCTTCGCGCCGTGCTTTTTCGTTATCTCTTTGAGTTTTCCCGAGATGAACTCTAGGGCCTCGCCCCAGGTCGCCTTCTTCCACTGCCCTGATCCCCTCGGCCCGGTGCGGATCATGGGGTGTTGAGGCCGCTCCGTATCGTATTCAAAGGCAAGGCCCGCGGACCCCTTTGCGCAGAGGCTTCCCTCGATGCCCGGCACATGGGGATTGCCCTCGATCCACTTCACCATGCCGTCCTCCACCTCCACCCGGATGGGGCAGCGGACTGCGCACATTCCGCACATGCTGTATACAGACGAAGTCTCTCCCATTGTTTCCTCCCAAACCGCGTTACAAGATACTCCTCACCCCTCCCCGTCCGGCGCCTTCGCGGGGAAGGGTGAAGGTCAATTCGTTAATACACCCCGAGCAGGTTCAAGGCGAGAATCACCAGCCCTGCCACAGCTATCTTCTTGACCGTCGTCGGACTGACGCGCTTGGCTATCTGCGGCGCGATGTATCCGCCCAGGATGGCTGCGGGGAACATGATGAGAAAAAACAGAAAGTCGAAGTTTCCGAACTGGTAGTGGCGCATGGTCCCCATGAGGGTGTTGAAAAAGATCGCCAGCAGCGAGCTTCCAACGACCACATACATGGGAAGCCCCAGCCCGACCGTCATTAAAGGAACCATGAACGGCCCGCCGCCGAACCCGAACATTGATGAAACAATGGCGATCAGGAAACCGCCGATGCATCCCAGAACTATGTTGATCTTGAACTCATGTCCCCAGAATTCGACTATCATGATATCCCTCCTTCGTAATTATGCGTTATGTGCCTTCCGTTGCGGTTAACCCTGTTTTGTCTTCGCGGCCTCTTCGGCCTTCTTCTTGAACTCTTTCAGAATCGCCTGCTCCTTCTTGTTCTTTTCCAGGTAACCCGGGGTCGTCTGCCAGAACATGAGGCCGGCAAGGATCAGCAGGATCCATCCGAAGACGAATTTAAACTGTTCCAGGGTGATCAGCTCCGTCAGCTTCGGCCCGATAAAACCGCCGACCACCATGGCGAGGCCGATGGCAACGCCCAGCTTCCAGCTGATAAACTTGATCTTCGAGTAGTTGTAGATGCCGCTCCCCTGGGAAAAGAGGACTGTCGGCATGACCGTTCCGGCCACGATGGTGTGAGGTATGGGCCAGATGGAAACAAGGAGCGGATTCATGATAAACCCGCCTCCCGCGCCCATGAGGACGCCGAAAATGGCGATTGCCAGGGTGAGGAAGAACGGACCGAAGAGGTTCACGCTCGTCCCCCCATTACTGAGATAGACAAGGGGAAAATTGATTTTATTATCGAACGATACAGGCCGGCTCTTCGTGTTCTTATCCACGGCGGCGGATAAATAGTACGTGCCCGGCGCAAGACCTTTCCGGATTTTTATTTCCGCCTTATAGCTCCCGTCGGGATGTACCTCGACATCGGCGCTGAATACCTTGTCGGAGGATATGAAGCGCGCCTTCACGAGCTGCATGGAGCGCTTGGCGTTTTCCTTTTCATCCATTGTCGGAAGAGGCGTTCCCCGCGACCCGATGATGCTGCCCATGAGCGTGGCCTGGTATCGGTCGATCTTCCGAGCACCGGGAACGGAGTAGGCAACGTCCGCGCCGAGGTCCTTCAGCGCCTTGGAGTAAGACCATTTCTTGCCTTCCTTCCTGATTATGTCGAGATTTTCCTTCTGCTCTCTCGGAACAAATATCTTGTAATAGGCGGGCATTTCATGGGTCATGTAGAGAATATAGGGTCTCTTTCCCGTTTCCTTGTCCGCCTCGGCGTCGAACCGGGAGGCCCGCACCGTCTTCTCCGCCCACACCTCAAGGTAGACCGGCTTGCCTACCGGCGCTTGGCCGGTAACGATGATCGTGCCGCCATTGTTCAATGATGTTTTGTCGATCAGAACGGTCGGTGCAACTGCTCTTGACGCGTTCTTTGCGCCCGCCTTTGCATCAGTTCCTGCCCCGGACTTTACAGCCTGCCCGGCCGGCTTCGGCTTCTCGGCAAAGGCGCCGTTCTGCCAGAGCATGATGAAAGCTGCGGTTACTGCAATGACCAGCGACAACCAGAAACGTTTCATAGGACCCCCTCCTCTAATTTTTTTGCAGCGCGTACCATCAACTGAAAAAGTGGATGAGAAAGCGCATGCATTCTCATAGCAAAGCAATTGCAGTGCCATATTCATAACATATGGATTTTAATGGATTGCTGTGAACAGCGGAGCTTTGAGTGTTCCCGAAGGGGAACGCAGGGGAGGGGTGAAAAAAGGCAAAATGTTCCCAAAAGGGAACGCAGGATCATTCAATTCCGTATTCCTTCAGCTTTTTCCAGAGCACTTTTCTGCTGATTCCAAGGCGCTTCGCAGCCTCGATTTTCTTGCCCCCTGCTTCGCTGAGCGCATTCAAAAGCCTCTGTTTTTCAAAGCATCTGATGCTTGCATCCAGGGAAAGGGCGTCGGTGATACAGGGAATCGTTTCAGAACCCCCCGTTATCTCTTCAGGGAGATGTTTTCGGTCTATGACGCTGTTTTTTGCGAGAACAACGGCCCTCTCAACAGCGTGCTTCAGTTCCCTCACATTCCCGGCGTAGGTGTAGGCGAGCAGGGCCTCGTAGGCAGGCTGCGACAGGGACAGGTCGGCCCTGTGGTATTTATTCTTGAAGTAGTTGAGGAAATGGTCTATGAGATAGGGGACATCTTCCTTCCGTTCTCTGAGCGGCGGCAGGGTGATGGGCACCACGTTGATTCGATAGAAGAGGTCTTCCCTGAACCCTCCCGCTGCAATGCGTTCCTTCAGGTTCTTACTCGTGGCGTATACACTCCGCACATCCACCTTGAGAGGGGCATTGCCGCCCAGCCGGGTTATCAAGCCGTCCTCCAGGACCCGGAGCAGCTTCGGCTGCAAAGACATCGGGATGTCGCCGATCTCATCAAAAAAGATGGTGCCGCCGTCGGCAAACTCGAATTTGCCCTTGCGGGTCTCCGTCGCGCCCGTAAAGGCCCCCTTTTCGTGGCCGAACAGCTCGGACTCAAAAAGATTTTCAGGTATGGCCGCGCAGTTGATCTTGACGAACGGCTTTTCACCTCTCCGGCTCAACCGATGGAGGGCGTTTGCAACCAGTTCTTTTCCCGTTCCGCTCTCCCCCTGAACGAGGACAGGTACGTCCGTAACCGCCACTGATGCAATGCGATCGAAGACGTCCTTCATCGCGGGACTGACCCCGATGATGTTCTCAAATTCAACTTTCTCCCGCAGGGTCTCTTTCAGGAAGCTTACTTCGTCTTCGAGCTTCTGAAATTTCAAGAACCGCTCCACGGCAATCAGAAGTTCTTCGTTGGCGAAGGGCTTCGCAATATAATCAAAAGCCCCCTTTTTGATGGCCTGCACAGCGCTCTTTATTTCCGCATGCCCCGTAATGATGATCACACCCGTCTTCGGGGAAACGGCCTCCGCCTTTTCAAGGATCTCGAACCCGTCGTGGTACGGGAGTTTGAGGTCCGTAATGATCAGCTCGTATGCGGTGTTTTCCAGGGCGCGAAGTCCTTCGCGTCCGTCCGCGCACACGGAGACGGCATATCCCTGATAGGCCAGGAAATGGTTCATGCCGAGCCGCATGATGGGATCATCTTCTACGATAAGAATGCGCTTTTTCATCATGAGAGCGGCAGCTGCACGGTAAAGGTCGTGCCCTCCTCCGAGGTTTTCACCGTGATATCTCCTTTATGCTGTTCAATGAGCGCCTTGCTCACCGAGAGCCCCAGTCCGGTCCCCTCGCCGGTGTCCTTGGTGGTAAAGAACGGATCGAATATGCGGGTGATCACCTCGCGGGGAATCCCCTTCCCGGTATCGGTAAAGGACACCCGGCACTTTGATTCGTCGCTCTCCGTCCTGATGGTAAGGACCCCGCCGCCCTCCATGGCCTGGACGGCATTTATGATAAGATTGAGAAAAACCTGCTCGAGCTTGTTGGGGTCAACCATGAGTGCGGGAAGGTCCCCGGACAGCTGCTCAACGAGCTTGATCCCCTTCTTCAAAATCGTGTATTCCGAGAGTTTCAGCACGTTCCTGACAATCGTATTAATGGATGACCGGGACATGCTCAATGCCGAATTTTTTGAAAAATCGAGGAGCCGCTTCACAATGCTCTGGATCCTGTCGAATCCGGATTTGATGACCTCGATGTGCTGCCTCCTGGTGTCCTCGTCCATGTTCGTCTCGATCAAGTTATTGAAGCAGAGGCCGATCCCGCCCAGCGGATTGTTGATCTCATGGGCGACCCCGGCTGCCACCTGGCCGAGAGCGGAGAGCCTGTCGAGGCGGAATTTCTCCTGATTTGCCTCCTCAAGTTCCCTGAGATTGCTCTTCAGGTCGCCGACCATCTGATTAAAAACCTCGATCAGTTCCCCCACTTCGTCGCCGCAGGACTCGCGATAGACGATGCACTTCTTGCAGTCACCGATCTTTTCAGCGGCGCCGCCCTGCACGCAGCCGAAGCACCTGGTGCCCGATATCGTCCAGCACCGCTGTTTGCCGTAGGCCGGGCAGTCTTTCAGGTCGCAGCCCTGGACCTCCCAGCAGTTCTGCAGAGAGTCGTTCGGCACCGTCACATCCAGGTTCCCCGTCTGCACCAGCTCCATTTTATCTTTGAGTTTTTTCATGGGCGTCGTAAGCTGCTTCGCGAGGGCGACGGCGCCCCCTATTCCGATAAATATGACGAGCGCGGAGATGAAATAAACATACCGCTTGAGCTCCTTCATAGTATCCTCGACCACCGCCTCCGTACTCTCCCGTGAAAATCCGACCATGACCATGCCGACAACTTCGTATCCTATTTTAACCGGGACAAGTATCTCTTTGACGCCGTCTTGGGAACTGTCGCCGATGTATGTTTCTCCCTTGGTGAGGACGCTCAGCGCCTGTTTCTGAAGCCGGGCAGGAAGCGTCTGTCCGAGAAACACCCGATTCGTATGCGCAACAATGCGTTTGTCCCGGTCAACGACCACCAATGCGTACATGAATCCGGGCGTCTGTGCAATTGCTCTCACAAGTCCATCGAGCCTCAGGGGATCCATTAAGATGAGGGGCTCAACGGCATCCTTGGCCAGGTTTCGCACGATCACGACGTGGTTCTTATCCATCTCCGATCTCAGGGCGCTCTTCTGGTGGCTGATAATGAGGCCGGTGACGATCACCATCATGACGGCGACCAGGGAAAAAACCGCCACGGAAAATTTCTGGACCAGGCTCAGTTTCCTGAATATTTTCTTGAGATTTATGTTCATGTTCAGTATCGTCTGAGGGCCTCGAATTCAGCCTCATCGGCCTCCCGGAAGCCCCTGATCCTGGCCGCCTTCAGTACGTCCCGGTCGCGAAGTTCCGTCAAAAGACGCGTGACCGCCTTGACGAGGGACGGATCGGTATTCCGGCACAAGGCAAAGGGCCAGTTCGGGAGCGGCTCCGTCCTCGCCAGTACCCGTATCCTTTTCATATCGACCGCGTCTTTCCATACCACCAGCGCGGATTCCCTCACAAAACCGGCATCCGCCTCTCCCCGGTAGACGCCCAGGATCACGTTCTCCTGTCTTTTGGCGTCGACAATATTCATGTCTTTTTCCACATCGATGCCGTTCCGCAAAAGAAATAATTTTTGCGAAAGATATCCGCCCGCCGATTTCGGCGAAGTGATAAAGACCTTTTTATTCTTCAATCCATTGATGTGCCTGATGCTGCTGTCGGCCCTCGTGATGATCACCCCCCTGAAGCTCTCCCCCCCTTCCATCCCGTCCTCGGAAGGGCTGTCCTCGCCGATGGTCGTTACGAGCGGCCGCAGGTCCACCTCCCTGTCAATTAATGAAAAGATATAGGGGTTCTGATAGGAAAAATCCACCGCGCCCCTCTTCACCACATCCATAAAATCATCAAAGTCCCTGGGGACGACGAGCTTGAATTCATATCCCGTCTTTTGAGACAGGTACCGCATCAACGGTTCATACCGCTTATAGAGCGTTATGGCTGAATAGAGGGGAAGGACCGCGACCTTGATCGTCTTCGGACCATACTCGATATGGTCCCTCCCCGTAAGGTTCTTTATCATTACCCGGACCACATCGAAGTCCCTGTCCTCGGCGGCGACAAATCCTCCGATACGTTCATCAACGGCCGGGAGACTCCGCCCGTCGGATAACGATACGAGACCTTTGATGATGACTTCCCTTGTTGCCGGCAGGAGTCGGCGCGACGCGCAGAGAACGAACTGGGGTATCGCCTCGGAGGTCTTTATGATGACCAGTCCATCCTCGGTGTATTTTTTCGCCACAAACTCGCTGAGAGCCCCCACATCATGGTTGCCGATGAGGATGGAAAGGGCCACGCTGTCTTCCTGCTGGAGATGGTCCACGGAGGCAAAGTCCTTAATGCCGATGCCGACTTCATTCAGCATGGACAGGGGAATGAGATAGCCGAACGACGACTGCTGGTTGCCGAGGGCAAGCCGCTTCCCTTTCGCATCCACGACCTTCCCTATACCGCTGCCGCTCTTTGCGATCAACACGCTGCGGGACGTGGCGCCCTCTTTCGTGACGGTCCTGACAAGGGGGATAACGTTCTCTCTGTAGCGGGCCCGCACTTCACAATAGGTTGCGGGATCAAGACAGGCGATATGGACCTGACCGGTTCCCAGCTCCCGGATGGCCGCGTCATAGTCCTTGGCGATTTTGATGTTTACGGGCCTCTTCAGGGTATTTTCAAGGTGGTACTTCAACGGGAGGAATCTTTCATACATCGAGCCGGCGCTTTCCACGGGAAGGATGGAGAGAATAAGGGGGGGAACGGCCTGCCGGGGAGAGGCCTTCGTTTCAGCGCTGTTCGTGATGCTATTCGTATTGCCCTGATCTGAACATGCAGCGACGGTTGCCAGCACGGTGAGTAAAATTGCTGTTCTTTTCATAACACATCCATAGTTCAGGCCGCCCCCGGCGCCGGAGATATCCGGCCTCCTGACGGCAGGGGGACTCTTCCTGGTTCCGGAACCGGCCCATGATGTTCACCAATGCATCCCAAGGACCCGCGATCGAACGGGATTTTGCCCGTGTGCGGCCATTATACACCGGCTCCGGGCAATACAAAAGCGGTTTTTCTCCGGCAAAAAAGGCGGACGGGCAAAGGAGCAGCGCGATCCGCGCCTGTCCACCAGGGAAAAGCGATACACTGCACGATCATGCCGGTCGAACGGCCCCTACTCTTGCATTCCGCTATTCAATACGGTAGAATTTAACAATTCGGGTAACTACTCAGGTCTGCCGCAAAAAGACGCAGAAGTCACAAAAGGTTGTAGCGTCGGGGTTTATCCCCGACGATTAGTCGCCCTCAGTAAATGAGGGCGCTACAGAGGACCTGGGTAGTTACAAAATTCGGAGGAAAAACCGTGGACCCTTATTCGAAAGATCAGCTCCTGTCATTTTACAACATGCACCTGAAGCAGTTCGGCGACCGGCCCGAGGCGCTCCGCTGGACGCCCAAGGGCCAGCTCATGCGCTATCACGCGCTCCTCGAAATCGCGCCGGACCTGAATGACCGGAAGGTCCTGGACTTCGGCTGCGGCACGGGCGACTTTTACCGCTTCCTGAGGCGGAGGGGGATCGAGGTGCAGTATACCGGTGTGGACGTCAACGAGAACTTCATTAACCTGGCGCGGAAAAAATACCCCGAATGCACCTTCAAGGTCATGGACCTCGATGAGGACTCTTTGAATGAGTTCTACGATTACATCTTCATCTGCGGCGTGTTCAACCTGCTCGTCCCGGGGGTCGCCGATGACCTGAAGAACGCCCTCGTCAACCTCTTCAAATATTGCAACAGGGGGCTCGCCCTGAACGCCCTTTCCTCTCATACTCCGATCAAGGACATGGAGCTCAACTATACTTCACCGGAGGAAATGGTCAAATTCGCGCTGGAGAGCCTCTCGCCCTCCGTTGCCGTCCGCCACGACCACATCCCCTACGACTTCACGCTGTTCGTCTACACGTCGTATAACGAAATCGACCTGTAAAAGGAGCGGTCCATGACCACGAAAAAGACAGCGCTCGTTACGGGCGCGAACAAAGGCCTGCGGCTCGCGACCCTCGGCCCCGACGGCCCGACGGGGAAGTTCTTTCATGGAGATGAAGAACTGCCGTGGTAAGTGGTGCGAGTACGTTGATTTGATGAGACGAATACACTAAGAAGTTTCCCGACGATCTGATCAGCGGCGGAGTTGCATGGCGCGCACCGGGCCGGCGTGATCCCCTCTTTTATTGCAGCCCGGTTTAATCGGCTCTCCAAAGCGCTGCCGCAGGGTCTGCACGAATGCCGCGTCCGCTCTCGGAGATGCGATCTCCAGCGGCGAGTACCCGCGCTTCCAGGCAAGGTAGAATGTGGTGATAAGGAGGATGCCGGTGATAACGAAGTTTGGCCAGGCGTTGAGCTCCCACTGGCCTGAGCAGGAGAATTCACGGGGAGAAAAGGGGAGAAAATACGGAATCACCCACCGGTCGTCTCCGGGACCGCGGGCGCCGACGAAGTCACCAAGGAGGTGAAGATGGAAGCTCACAAAAACGAGCGCTGCAACAGCCCGGTTTCGAGCGCTGAGCAGGAAGGCGACCAGCGTTACGAACAGGCCGAACAAAAGGTTGTGGCCGAGGACATGGTGGTAATTGCTCCACCAGAGCAGGGGGTTGCCGCCGTTCCGCGTGAGGGCCTCGGCGACGATGCCGAAGCCGTCAACATCGGGGATCAAGCCGGCTGCCGTCACCATGATCCGTTCTTTCCGTCCGAACCGCCTGCTGCCGTTGGCAACGAGCCATCCGGCGAGTAAATGAGTGACCGGACTCATGATATGTCCTTCAAGCCTTCGGGCCCTTGCTCTTCCTGGCCAGCGCCCCGCCCTTGGACAGCAGTACCGCGAATACGGCAATGCCGACGGCGATGCCGATAAAATACGCGATCCCGCTTTCAATCACAAAAAAACCCCGCAAGCCTGCCAGCAAAACAACCACTCCCGCGATTTGCATCAGCAATCCCTTGTTTCTCTCAGACATTGTAATCCTCCTTTCGGACAATAATATCGCCGTTAACAGGCCACTATGAGGTAAAGTATAGCATACTATTTGTAATATTTTTGGTCTTCCCCAAGGAAAAAAGTGCGCATTGCTGCCGGGCGATTCACCTTGCTGAGATTGATCGGAACTTACCGTCGAGTTTCGTTTGATATGTGCGGCAGGCGCTAACGATGTGAGGCGCGGAGTGCGGCTATGGGAGAATCGTTCCCTTATGAAAAAAAAACATTATTCCTCAGCAGAATCCTCATCCGTCCCAAAGGCGCCTTTTATCCCCAGTTCCTTGATCTTCTTCCTGAGCGTATTGCGGTTGATGCCGAGCAGGTTCGCGGCGCGCACCTCGCCGCCCTCGGTCTTTCCGAGCATGAGCGTGATGAGGTGCATCTCGAGAGTTGTTGACGTGGCTTATGAAGCTAATGCACGCCCTTCGATAGATACAGGCCGTACAGCAAAGAACCCCAGGCGACCAGCGTCACCGTGGTCGCAGACTTCCCCTTGTCAACATCGTTCGCTCTGCCGATCAGGAAGGACAGGAAAAACGTCACGATCGCAAAAAACAGCATGCCCGCTACTATCATGATCTTCGCCTCCTTTTCCCTGTTCCGGATATCAGGGACGCTCTTTCTCTCAGGTCCCGCATACCTCGCACAGTTCGTTCCGGGGAATCCTGACCTTCCGGAATTCCATGTCCAGCGTGTTGAACACCAGCATCTCCGAGAGCAGCGGCTTGCCGTACCCGGCGAGCATTTTGACGGCCTCCAGGGCCATTATGCACCCGAGCAGGCCCGATACGGCGCCGAGCACCGGAAATCCGAGCTCCTCCCATGACGGGTCGTCCTCGGGATACACGCAGTGGATGCAGGATGTAACCTGAGGGATGACATTAAAGATATAACCTTCCATCCCGTTCATGGCCGCCTCAACCATGGGAATGCCCTTCTCGATACAGGCCTTGCTCAGGATCCTGCGCTCGGAGAAATTCGGCCGTGCAGACAGGGCGATCTGCGAGGTGAGAAGCAGCTCCTGTACATTGCTGCCCGTGATCCGCTCGTCGAGGGCCTCGATCTCCACGTCGGGATTGATCTGGCGGATCGTCTTCTTTGCCTGCAGGACCCTGCTTGTCCCGATCGCGTCGTCCCGCATCAGTACCTGCCGGTTCATATTGGAAACGGTAAGCTTCCCCTGATGCACAAGGACCAGCCTGCCGATGCCGGCCACGGCAAGGTAAAGGGCCGCCGTGCCGCCCAGACCGCCGACGCCGGCCACCAGCGCCGTGGTATTCTTCAGCCGTTGCTGATGCTCTGCGGTAAATCCCTCAAGCATCATCTGGCGGCGGTACCGCTCCCGGTCGTTCTGCGTAAGTTGTTTTCCCATATCATCACACCGACCCGTCGTAATCCTCGCCAATGCGCGACATCAGCACTTCGAGTTCCATGTCCTTGTCCTCGCCCAGGATCCCGCAGGCATCGGCACGGCACTGCCTGCAATGGGTCATCTGCTTGATAAAGGGCCGGCACTGCTCGCGCAGCCTGCCGATCTCCGCATGCGAAGGCCTTGTCATGTGAGCGAACTCGGCCTGGGGAATAAGCGGAAGAATGTTCATGATGTCCACGCCGAGCTTTCCGGCCCGTTCCGCGATCAGCGGGATCTCGTGATCGTTCACCCCGGGGATGAACACGGTATTGACCTTGGTGATAAGGCCCGCGTCGATCGCATTCTCCAGTCCCCTCCACTGGTTTGCCAGGAGCAGTTCCCCCGCCGCTCTCCCCTCATATCGCCGCCCCTGGTAAATGACCCAGGAATAGATTTTTTCCGCGGTCTCGGGAGAAACAGCATTGATCGTGACGGTCAGGCTCTTCACCCCTGATGCGATAAGCTGCTCCAGCCTGTCCGGCAAAAGGAGGCCGTTCGTGGACACGCAGAGCGTGAGATCGGGGTACTCCCCGTATATCCGCCGGAGCACGACGTACGTCGGGGCATTGACGAGAGGATCTCCGGGGCCGGCGATACCTACGACGCTCAACCTGTCGCTCCGTTCTATGAGCACCCTGGTCCGATCAACGGCCTCATCCGGGGTCAGGATCCGGCTCGTGATCCCCGGCCGGGACTCATTGGCGCAATCGAATTTTCTGAAGCAGTAGCGGCACTGGATATTGCAGGCAGGCGCGACCGGCAGATGGGCCCTTCCGAAGAGGTGGTGCGCCTCTTCCGAGAAACAGGGATGCACCTTGATAAGTTCTTTGCCTATATGTCCGGGATTGCGCATGCTCTCCTCCTTTTGACGGCCTACCGACCTGTACAGTCTCTATAGCAAGATCATTGCCGCGGGCCGAACGTTGATTATCAAGGAGTTGAATTGCGGAGACGGAAACAACTGCACGGACCAGAGGCAATTGCATGTTTTCGAGGCAGTACAATCCGCATTCCGCATTCCGCTTGTACCCGCGTTATCGCAAGAGCAGGGTGAAATCCGCATCATACGGTCACATGCACATGGCACTTCTTGGTGCAGGTGCGCGCGCATGCTTCGCAGCCGATACAGTTCTCAGGCCGGGCGATAGACATGACCTTGTTGCCCATATCGTCGCCGTATTCGTCCTCGCCTTCAAAAGGTTTTTCGATGAGCTCCAGCACGTCGAAACCGCAGACCTTGTAGCAGCGGCCGCAGCCGATGCACTTGTCGATCTCGATCGTTTCGATGAATTTCGGCGTCCAGGGCCTGCCGCCCCGGGTTGTTCCGGTGATTGTCGGCATGATGACTCCTTTTGTGGATATTGATGAAACGGGGAAACGGGGAAACGGAGATAAAGACAATCCTCTTCTCCGTTTCTCCCCCTCTCCGATTCACCGTTTCATAACTTAACCTATGCAATGGCCTCGCCATTGCGCTCGCCGGTCCGGACGCGCAACGCGCCTTCAATGGGAGAGACGAAGATCTTTCCGTCGCCGGCCTTGCCGGTCCGGTTCACCGTGATGAGAGACTTGACGATCGTTGTCACCACGTCGTCGGGCACGACGATCGTGAGCAGCCGCTTCGGCACAAAGAGCGCGACCTTCGGCAGCGTGTGGTCCAGCGCATAGGTGGACGGCGTGGGCTTGAGCTTCACCGCCGTGCAGTAGCTGTCCGGCATTTCCGCGTCCATCTCCGCGCATAGGGCGCCTTTCTGCTTACCCCGACCCTCGACGCTCTGGATCGTGAGCGACGAATAACCGAGCTCGTCAAGCGCCTTTTTCGTTTCCGGGAGCTTGTCCCGGCGTATAATGGCGGTGATCTCTTTCATGTGGTAGTACCTCCTCAGAGCGCAGGCTAAAGCCTGCGGCTACCTGTTTTATTCCGCAATCCGAAATCTGAAATCTACAATGCCACTACAGCCCCGCTTCACCGGTCCTTACCGTATATGCAGCTTCCACGGGGCTGACAAAGATCTTGCCGTCGCCGATGAACCCGGTCCGGGCCTTTTCATGGATCACCTTGACGACCGTGTCCATGTCCTTGTCGTCGACAACCGTCATGATAAGCACCTTCGGCAGTTCATCATAGTGCACCGGTCCGACGGTCAGCCCCTTTTGCTTACCCCTTCCGAACACCGGAACCTTCGTGAGCGATGGAAAGCCCGCGCCCTCAAGCGCCAGCACTACCTCCTGCTCCTTTTCCGGCCGAATAAACGCCCTGATCATCTTCATGGTTTATTTCCTCCTGTTTTTTATCTGAACTCCGAACTTTGCCTGCACCCAGCGCTTATGAGTGCAACGCGCGAATGCAGGGTGAACTCTGAACTATGTTTTGTGCATCGCCTTCCTGAGCCACGGCGGTGGCGACGTTTTGATGGTCTCAGCAAGCTGTTTCAGCGCCCTCTCGATCGCCACCGGCTCCTTTACCTTCATGGGCATGATGCCTTTTTTGACCAGCCGCGCTGCCGAAGGGCCGCCGATCTCCGCAAGATAGATGAGCTTGCAGTCCGCAAGACGATCAACCTTGTTCTGGACCGCGCTGTCATGCAGCGGGCCCGTGTCTTTGGTGTCCATGACCGCCCTGTCCATGCCGTCGGCGAACTTCCGTATTTCAATGAAACAAAATCCGCCTTCGATCATTTCGTAGATTGCGAACGAGCCCGCCCTGCCGAAATGCTCGTTGACGTTCTTTTCGTCGGTCGTTGCAAACGCGACTTTCATGATAAACCTCCAATGGCCTTCGAGCTCGCAGGCTGTCATGCGTTCAAGCCGACAGGCGAGACGCAGCATCTTCACGGCTGCCTCAATGCCTGCCCATCAAAATACTGCCGACCTCATTGATAAGTGTCGTCGTCCCCCGGTAGCCGATGGTGACCTTCGACGGATACCCCAACGTTTTATATACCGGAAACCCCATCTCATACAGCGGGACCCCAAGCCGTTTTGCCGTGCTCGACCCATGGGAGTTAGTGATAAGCAGATCGAAGTCTCCTGCGATGGAGAAAAGATCGTTGATCTTCACGTCCCGCGCCCGGATATGGTCGGCTGCCGCTGAAAGCGTCGGAATGACCGCCAGCTCTACGGTTGCGCCCATTTCATCAAGCCACTTCGAGGTCTGGACGGCACAGTCAGGCTCCAGGGCAAGACAGACCTTTTTCCCGCCGAAGAAAAAGTGCGCGTCCCGCATGACATCCTGCAGGACCCTGCGTTGCCGTTCATATTTCGCGGGTACGACTGTTCCGCTCACGTCCGAGACGGTTTGCATCAAGCGGTCTGAATCTTCGAGCCCGGCGATACTATCGAGAACGCGGTACTCGATGCCGAACTTTTTATGCAGGAGCTTTGCGGCAGGCTCCATGCTCGTACCCAGTGCGATGGTGAAGGCTGCATCACCCAGCCTGTTCAGTTCTTCCAGGCTTGTCCCTCCTGAGGCAAGCGGAGAAAAAGTCTGCCCGCTCCCATCAAGTGCGGACAGGTCTGGGAGGATGACCGCCCTCAGGCCGATGGCTTCGACGATCTCCCTGATCTCGGTGAAATCCGCCGGAGTGAGCTGCGATCCGGCAAGAATGTTGACCTGCTTTAATTCCGCATTCCGCAATCCGCCTGTCCCGGTGCTTTCGCAAGAGCCGGGGCAATCCGCAATTCCTATGATCGCCTCCACTGCCCGTGCATACCCGGTCTCCAGCCCGCCGTCAAAGTCAGGCGTGGGCACATGGATAATCATGGTCTTTGACGTTTTACTCCTGACTACTGACTCCTGACCCCTGATTACTGCTTTAATATCGTCCCCCTTGACCTCGGACAATCCCGAGGTGAGGATCCCTATAAGAGCAGGGTTGTTCTTCTCAATGAACCCGTCAATGGCCTGCGTCAGCTTCTCCTCGCTCCCCATGACCACGTCTTCCACAAAAAGCTTGCTCGAAGCCAGGGCAACAGGCTCTCGGAAGTGTTTGGTCAGCAGCACTTTGCCGAGAAAGGTACAGCCCTGTGCGCCATGGATGATCGGCAGCGCGCGGTCGATCCCCTGGAGCGCCATGGCCGCTCCGATCGACGGAGAGTGCTTGAGAGGATTTATAATAATTTCGGATTTCGGATTGGCAATTGCGGATTGCCGACCCTGCATTTCCGGTTTTAAATCCGCATGGAGCCTGCCCTCGAATGCCTTTATCGGGGGCAATCCGCAATCCGCAATCATGCCGCTTCTCTTGTAGAAGCGAAGACTGTTGCTGATCTGCTCGGCCAGGTTCACGAGCCCCGCATATCCCGCATACGCCGTATGCCGTTCCTGGTTCACATCCACAAAGGGGTAGCCTTCCTTGATCGCGAGGTACTGGTTCCTGCCCCCGGCAATGAGCATGTCCGCGTTCCGCTCCTTCAGGAGCCGGAGCAGGTTCTTCGGCGTCACATCCTCCACCAGCGGGGCGTCCGGTCCGAGGATCGCTTTCATTTTTTCCTCATCCTCGACCGTGCTCTTTTTGGTGCCCACCGCCACGACCTCGATGCCGAGGTCGCGCAGCGCGGAGATAAAGGACCAGCTCTTGACCCCGCCGGTGTACAGCACGGCTTTTTTGCCGCGCAGATGCCTATACGGCTTGAGTGCTTCTCTGAGCTTCTTCTCTTCACTTTTGATCAACGCTTCTACTGATCTTGATAGATCGGAATCTTCTGACTGCCGCCCCCTGGCCACCGGCCCCTGGAGTTTTTCCGCAATGGCCCGCAAGGCCTTCGCTATCTCGGTGCTGCCGAAGAAGGATACTTCCACAAAGGGGATGCCGTATTTCCGTTCCATTTCCCTGGCCACATTGATCAGGGCACGGCCGCAGACGACCACATTCAATTTTGCCTGGTGCGCCCAGGTGATCTGTTCGAACGTCGCGTCGCCTGTGATCCTTGAAAGGACCCGGATCCCCGACCTGGTGAGCAGCGGTTCCACGAACCAGAGGTCGCCGGCGATGTTGTACTCGCCGATCAGATTGATGTCGGTATGCGTCATGACCGGCGTCTCGCCCGTTCCGATCACGTGCTCCAGCAGGACCTCGCCGGCGATCCGGTTCCCCAGGTTCTTGGGCCCCACGAACCCCGGAGCGTTCACCGGAATCACGCGGATGTCCAGTTCGTCTTCGGCCCGTTTGCATACGGAGTCAATGTCCTCTCCGGTCATGCCGTTCACGCACGTGGCGTACACAAAGATCGCCTTCGGTTTGACCGCCTCGGATGTCCGCCTGATGGCGTCCAGCAGCTTCTCTTCCGACCCGTAGATGATATCGATCTCGCTCATGTCGGTGGTGAACCCCATGGTATGAAGTTCGCCCTTGGATGAAAGAGCTCCCCGGCCTTCCCAGGTGTTGCCGCAGCAGGCAATGGGGCCGTGCACAAGATGCGCCGCATCGGCAATGGGCTGGAGCACGATCATGGCCCCGTCGAACGCGCAGGACTCTCCCCCGCGGGAGCGGCAGACCTTGTGCTTGTCGTCGGTGGAACAGCCCTCTGCCGTTAATTTATCGAGCGTGCTTACCATAAAAACCCCGTCTTTAGTAGACAGTAGACTGTAGACTGTAGACTGTAACCAGGGTAAAACCAGAGCTACCGTCTGAATATGTTTATTTTCCCTGTCTACTGTATGCTGTCTACTGCCTACTTGCCTCACCGTATCACATCAAAGCTCGCCGAACCCTCGGTCTTCCTGTCCAGCTCGTCCAGCACCGTATTCACCAGCATGGTCACGAGGTTCAATGCGCCCTGGTACCCGATGATCGGCCGGCGGTGGAGATGATGCCGGTCGAAGAGCGGGAACCCGATACGGACCAGCGGCGTTCCCGTGTCCTGCGTCAGGAACTTCGCATAGGAGTTGCCGATCAGGACGTCCACGGGATCGGTGAACAGCAGGGAGCGCAGATGCCACATGTCCTTGCCCGCGTAGACCTTGCCATTCGCGCCAAAGGGACTTGACGCCAGCAGCTCGTTCGCCTCTGCCTCGAAATGCTTGTCGCCGTTGGTGCAGACGACGTGCACCGGTTCGCCGCCCATCTCCATGATGAGGCTCATCATACCAAGCAGGATGTCCGGGTCGCCGACGAGAGCGAACCGCTTGCCGTGAACGTAGGGATGGGAGTCCACCATGGCGTCCACGACCCTGCCGCGCTCCGCTTCGATCGCAGCCGGGACCGGCTTACCCGTCAGTTTGGAGAGCTCCGCAAAGAACGCATCGGTGTTCCTGATGCCGATCGGGGAAAGCGTGAGCGTCTTCTGGTTCCATTCCTTCTGGATGTAATCCATGGTCTTCACGGTCGAATACTTCTGAAGCGCCACCGTGGCCAGTGCGTTCACCCCGTCCGTGGCGTCTGGGAGCGAGGTCCCGCCGGGGTAGAGTTTGTATTCACCCGTGTTCGGGGAATCAAAAGTATCGCTCACATCCGCGAGCACCGTTGCCTCAATGCCCATCAGAGCCAGAAGCCGTTTGATTTCGTGGTAGTTCCCGGTATAGGTATCGAAGCCCGGGATGATGTTGATCTTCCCGTTCGATTCGCCTTTCTTGCCAGCCGAGAGCGCTTTCAGTATCCCTCTCATCATATTGTCATAGCCCACGATATGCGAACCCACAAAGCTCGGGGTGTTCGCGAAAGGGATGAGCAGGTCCTGGGGGACGACGCCCTTCTCCTTCGCCGTCTTGATGTAGGCGTTGAGGTCGTCGCCGATCACTTCCGCCATGCAGGTCGTTGAGACCGCGATCATCTTGGGCTTGTACAGGGCATAGGTGTTTTCCAGGCCTTCGAGCATGTTGTTCAGGCCGCCGAATACCGCCGCATCCTCGGTCATGGACGTGGAGATCGCGGCAAAGGGCTCCTTGAAGTGGCGGCTCAGGTGGCTCCGGAAGTAGGCCACGCAACCCTGGGCGCCTTGCACGAACGGCATGGAGCCTTCAAAACCCGAAGCGCAGAACACCGCGCCGAGGGGCTGGCAGGCCTTCGCGGGATTGATCTTGATGTTCTCCCGCTTGAAATTGAGCTCCTTGTACTCCTCGGTCTTGGTCCATTCCGAGATCTCCTGCACCTTTTCAACAGGCCAGCAGTTCTCGAACTCCTTCTTGCGCTCGAACTGCTCCTTATAGTCCTGCTGCTTGAATAGCTCGCTATGGTCTCTGATTTTCATGGTTAAACCTCCAGGCGAAAAACTCTTAATATCACACGAAGCCACGAAGGCACGAAGATAAGATTGATTTTATCGAACGCCCTTGACTTCCTTTGTGCCTCTGTGCCTCCGTGTGAGATGACCTTTTATTTCTTTCTTCGAATTAAACTCCACGTGGGGCTGTTCACCGTCATGTCCATGTCTCTCGCGAATACCGGGAACCCGTCGAACCCATGATAGGGTCCCGAGTAGTCCCAGGAGTGCATCTGCCGGAAGGGCACGCCGAGCTTGTGATACGAATACTTTTCCTTGATGCCCGAACCCACCATGTCCGGCTTCAACCGCCGCGTGAATTCTTCCAATTCATAGAGGGTCGCGTCATCCATGATCACCGCACCTTCTTTCATATCCGGATAGGTGCGCTTGTAGTCGTCGTTATGGCCGAACTCGTAGCCCGAGGCCACGACTTCCATACCCAGGTCCTCGTAGGCGCCGATGGTGTGGCGCGGACGAAGACCGCCGACATAGAGCATCACCTTCTTGCCCTCAAGCTTGGGCCGGAACTGCTCCACGACTTTCTCCATGAGCGGCGTGTACTTGGCGATCACGGCCTCCGCGTTCTTCTGGATCTTCTCGTCGAACTTGGCGGCTATCTTTCTGATGCTGTCAAAGGTCTTCGTGGGACCGAAGAAATTAAACTCCATCCACGGAATGTTGTAAGCCTCTTCCATGTGGCGGCAGATATAGTTCATTGACCGGTAGCAGTGGATCAGGTTCAGCTTGGCCTTGGTCGCGATCCCGATCTCGTTGATCGTTGAGTCTCCCGTATACTGGGCGATGACGCGAAGCCCCATCTCTTCGAGTATCTTGCGCGAGGCCCAGGCGTCGCCGCCGATGTTGTAGTCGCCGATCAGGTTCACGTCATAGGGTGTGGTCTTTTCGAGCGTGCCCTTGCCGAGCACATAGTCCTTGATGGTATCGTTCGCGATGTGATGTCCCAGGGACTGGGACACGCCGCGGAAGCCTTCGCACCGTACCGGCACGATCGGGATGTTGAGCTCCTTTGCCACGCGCTTCGAGACCGCTTCGATGTCGTCGCCGATGAGCCCCACCGGGCACTCGGACAGAATGCCGATGCCGCGGCCGAGCGGGAAAAGCCCGTGCAGCTCCTTGATCGCCAAGTCGAGCCCCTTGTCGCCGCCGTACACGATATTCTTTTCCTGGAAGTCCGTCGTAATGTGCATGGCGCCGAAGGCGTCGATCCCGGTCCGGCCGTTGTAGTAGTTCCTGCGCGACCACCAGGAGTACTGGCCGCAGCCGATGGGACCGTGGCTGATCGTGATCTGGTCCTTCACCGGGCCCCAGACCACGCCCTTGGCGCCTGCATAGGCGCAGCCGCGCACGGTCATGACGCCGGGCCGGGATTTAACGTTCGACTTCACCTGGCAGGTACTGCACTGTCCCGTCGGGTCGTTGGCTGCAAGGTGCTTGGCCCGCTCCTTCTTCGATTTCTCGGGGTACGCCGCCAGGACCTCTTCGATCATTTTTTGGGTTTCTTTGATTGTTGAGCTCATAAAATTCTCCTAACCCGGACAAGCCGGAACCATAAAGCTGAAACAAAGTCGTTTCTCGCAAAGCTCGCGAAGGACGCAAAGAAAACTCTCGTCTTGATTTCAAGACCAATGATTCAGCCCTTCTTTGCGACCTTTGCGCCTTTGCGAGAGATATTATTTGTTTTTATGCTACTGCTTCCTCTTTTTCCATGATGCCGTAATCCATCAACAATTTCTCCAATTCATCCATGGTGATCGGGGTGGGAACCACAAAGTTCTTGTTATCGGCGATCTTCCTGGCAAGCGTTCGGTACTCGTCCGCCTGCTTGTGCTCAGGGGCATATTCGATCACGGTCTTTCTTCTGAGTTCCGCGCGTTGGACCTCGTTGTCCCGGGGCACGAAATGGATCATCCGGGTGCCGAGCTTGCTGGCCAGTTCCGAGATAAGCTCGGACTCCTTGTCGGTGTTCCTGCTGTTGCAGATAAGGCCGCCGAGCCGCACACCGCCGCTCTGAGCGTACTTCAGGATGCCGCGGGAAATGTTGTTCGCCGCGTACATGGCCATCATCTCGCCCGAGGTCACGATGTAGATCTCCTTGGCCTTGCCTTCCCGGATCGGCATGGCAAACCCGCCGCAGACCACGTCGCCGAGAACGTCGTAGAACACGAAGTCCGTGTCATCGCCGTAGGCGCCGTTCTCTTCAAGAAAATTGATGGCTGTGATCACGCCGCGGCCCGCGCAGCCCACGCCCGGCTCAGGCCCGCCGCTTTCCGCGCACTTGATGTTCTTGAACCCGTGCAGCAGCACCTCGCTGAGCTCCAGGTCCTCCACGGTGCCCTTTTCGCGCGCCATGTCCATGACCGTGTTCTGGGCCTTCCGGTTGAGAATGAGTCGGGTAGAATCAGCCTTGGGGTCGCAGCCGATGATCATGCACTTGTGGCCGGCCTCGGCGAGCGCCGCGACCAGGTTCTGGGTCGTCGTTGATTTTCCGATTCCGCCCTTGCCGTAGATCGCTATCTGTCTCATTGTGATTCCTCCTGTGAATGGGTTTTGAATTACCTATTGCAACAGGCGTGCCACTGCAGAATGTGCGGTTTTAAAGGGAATTTTGAAGTGCGCGGCGAAGTGAAATGAATAAAAGAAGAGCAGGTGATGGTAATGTATACAAAAGAGGACTCAGATGAGCGGCGTAGAGGGGATAAGTCTTTTGCTTCTCAATGCGATATTCTATGCTGTCACAGCCGGCTACAAGGAGGAGGAGATCGGCAAAGCGCTTTTCCTTTCCCCGTGCAATAAAAGTAACTACTCAGGCCTGCCGAAGCGAAGCGGCTGACCTGAGTAGTTGCCAATAAAAAAGGTTGGGCAGAAATACTTTGCCCAACCCTCGACATGCGGAAATACTCTGTATGCACGTCACATCACTCTTCTTCTTCTTCCAGCTCTGTTTCCCCTTCCTCGCCAAAGGGCCCCTTGATCCCGAGGTCCTTGATCTTCTTCCTGAGCGTATTGCGGTTGATGCCGAGGAGGTTCGCGGCGCGCACCTGGTTGCCCTCGGTCTTTTTGAGCACCAGGGTGATGAGCGGCTTCTCCACGCGCTGGATCACCATGGAGTGGATGTCCCCCTGTTCGAGCCCGCCCATCCGGTCAACGAGGTCAGAGAGCTTCTCTTCCAGAAAGTTTTCGAAAGAAAGCGCCACGCCGTGGCCCGGCTTGAATATCTGGGGCGGCAGGGCGTCGGGGAATATCTTGTCTCCGGGAGAGAGCGTGATGGCGCGCTGGACGGCGTTCTCGAGTTCGCGGACGTTCCCGGGCCAGTCGTAGGCCCGGAGGATCTTGAGCGTCTCCGGGGTCAGCACCTTGCGGACCCCTCCCGGTCCTGCCTGATATTTCTGGAAAAAGTACTCGGCGAGGGGGGCGATATCGTCCTTGCGTTTTCTGAGGGGCGGCAGGTTGATCTGGATGACGTTGAGACGGTAGAACAGGTCTTCCCGGAACCGCTTCTCGCGCACGGCCTTGTCGAGATTATGGTGCGTGGCGGCGATCACCCGCGCGTCGGTCTTGATGGGGTCCGTGCCGCCGACGCGGTCGAACTCCTTTTCCTGGAGCACGCGCAGGAGCTTTCCCTGGAGGGAGAGGCTCATGTCGCCGATCTCATCGAGAAAGAGCGTGCCCCCTGCCGCGGCCTCGAACTTTCCGATCTTGCGGCCGACGGCGCCGGTGAATGCCCCCTTCTCGTGCCCGAAGAGCTCGCTTTCGAGGAGCTCCGAGGGGATGGCGGCGGAGTTCACCGCCACAAAGGGCCGTCCCGCCCGCTTGCTGTGATAGTGGATGGCGCGGGCGACCAGCTCCTTTCCCGTGCCGCTCTCGCCGTGGATGAGGACCGTGGCGTCGCTCTCGGCCACGCGGCCGATGGTCTTGTAGATCTCCTGCATGGAGGGGGTGTTGCCCACAAGCCCGCCGTCGTATTTTTCCCGCACCTCGGCGCGGAGGGCGGTCACCTCGAGATTGAGACGCCTCACCTCGATGGCCTTGCGCACCAGGACGTTCACCTCGTCGAGGTCGAAGGGCTTGGTTATGTAGTCGTAGGCCCCCCGCCGCATGGCCTCGATGGCGTTCTGCATGGTGGCCTGGGCCGTCATGATAATGACGGAAACGGCGCGCCCTTCGCCCTGGATCTTTTCAAGCGCTTCGAGGCCGCTCATCCCCGGCATGCGGATGTCCATGAGCACGACGGCGACGGCGCCGTCCTTGAGCCCTTCGAAGGCCTCGGCCGCGTCCTTGGCGAGCACCGTCGCGATGCCCTCTTTTTCCAGGGACTTCTTGAGCACCCAGCGGACGCTCTCGTCGTCGTCGACTATGAGGACTTTTTCATTGGTCATATTTTTGGACCGAGGCAACCATGTTGCCGTTGTTATGGACTGAGGGAACCATGTTCCCGTGCTTTACGTCGACACGGTCGACTTGGTCCACACGGTCGGCTTGCTCCACAATCATCCCGCCAGCGGCAGATACACGCTGAACGTGGTCCCCTCGCTCTCCTGGCTCTCCACCCGGATCGTGCCGAGGTGTTCCTGCACGATCTGGTAGGAAAGCGCCAGACCCAGCCCCACGCCCCGGTCCTTGGTCGTAAAAAACGGCGCGAAGATATCGTTCAAATGCTCCTGTTTGATGCCGGGACCGGTGTCGCCCACTTTGACGACCATGAGCCGGTGCTTCTTGCCGTCGGCCTGTACGCTCGTGAACAGGTCCGACATCCTCGTGACCACCGTCAGCTTGCCTCCCGAAGGCATCGCCTCGATGGCGTTCTTGATAAGGTTCAAGAACACCTGGACCAGCTGATCGTGGTTGCCGGCGATGTCGGGCAGGCTCGGGTCGTACTGGCGTGAAAGAACCACGCCGTTCTGTTTCGCGCTCTCCTCATTCAGGACGAGCGCGCGGTCGATGATGCTGTGGATGTTATGTCTTTTGACCTCGCGCGGTTTGATCCGCGTAAAATCAAGAATGCCCTCGAGCACGCGGTTCAGCCTGTCCGCCTCTTTCAGGATGACATCAAGGTATTCTATGAGGCCCCTGCCGTCGGGGCAGGGCGCGGACTGCGCCTGGAGGTCCGACTTCATGAGTTGCGCCGCGCCCCGTATCCCCACGAGCGGGTTCTTGATCTCATGGGCGATGCCGGCCGCGATCATGCCGATGGCCGCCAGCCGGTCGGACCTCCTCATGCGCTCCTTAAGGTCTCTCACGCCGGCCTGGTCCCGTATCGTCAGGATGACGCCCACGGAGGCTCCGTCCTTGTCCGTAAGAACGCTCGTCACAAGCCCTGCGGGGAGCGGTGGGCGGTGCTTGAGCGTCAGTTCCGCCTCGTAATCGGAGTATGACCTGCCCGTGGAAAGGGTCTTCTCGATCTGGCCCGCCACCGCGGGGTTCTCGGAAAAGACTTCTTGTATTTTTCTCCCCACCGCGTCCGCGGCGGTGATGCCGGTCATTTCCTCGACTGCCCTGTTCCAGATCAGGGTGCGGCCTTCGGCATCCGCCACAACCACCCCGTCCACGATCCCGGCCAGGATGTCGGCGGTAAGGTCCTTGATCTGTGAGTTCAGTGCCAGCATGAACTATAGATAACACAATATATTTGAGTATTCAAGTGAATTTATGGTATAGTCCACCGATTGCGGATTGTAGATTTCGGATCGCGGATTAAAATCCTAACCCGGACAAACCGGAACCAAAAATAAATTCATATTTACCACGGATGCACACTGATAACCACGGAAAAGAATTCAAGATTCAGTCTTTTGGTTTTTTTCCATCCGTGCAACTCCGTGTTAATCCGTGGTAAAATGGTTCTTAGATTTTCTTGCCATGTTGAGAAAAATTTGACTCGTAACTGACTAAAACCATTCGACGTAAAAACGAATTTTACTTTCAATCCGCAATCCGCAATCATGATGAGCCTCCGCCTCATACTCGTCTCCATTATCTGGGGGGTAAACTTTGCGTTCGTAAAATTTGCCCTCTCAGACTTTCTTCCCCTGAGCTTCACCGTGGTGCGGTTCTCGCTGGGCGCGCTGTTTCTCATGGGCGTCATGCTCGTCACCAGGGAACCCTTCGGCATCGCGCGGAAAGACCGCGCCCCCCTTATCCGGCTCGGCCTCATCGGGATAACGCTGTACAACATCTTTTTCATGGAGGGCCTCAAGTATACGACAGCGTCACACTCGGCCCTCCTCATCTCCTTGTCACCCCTGTTCGCGGCCCTCATCCAGGCCGCATCGGGAAAAGAGCGGATCACCGGCGCCGTCGGCATGGGGCTTCTCCTCTCGTCCATCGGGGTGTTCCTCATCATCCGCAGCCACGCCAACGGCCTGGATTTTTCATCAGGCGGGCTCTTCGGAGACGTCCTCACGCTCTGCGCCTCGGTGTTCTGGGCCCTCTATACCCTGAAAGCGAAGCCGCTCCTCGAAGCCTATTCTCCCGTCAAGGTCACCGCCTACACCATGGCTACGGGGTCGCTGTTGCTCCTGCCCGTGGGAATGTACGAGCTCATCCATCAAACCTGGAGCACGATATCGGCCCCGACCTGGGCGGCCCTCGGCTTCGCGGCCTTTATTTCCGGAGGGCTCGCCTTCAGCCTCTGGTACCAGGGCGTAAAGAGGATCGGTGTTACCCGGACCATCGTCTACCATTATCTCGTGCCCTTCGTTGCCGTGGTCTTTGCCGCGATCTTTCTGGACGAGCACATATCTTCCGTGCAGGTCCTGGGCGGCCTTTCGATTCTGACCGGGGTCTCCCTCGTGCAGAGAAGCAGGACCGTCTAACAACGTGTAACTACTTTAAGAAATGGGGTTGGCATGGTGGCAGCCATGTCAACCCCGGTGGGAATGGACCGAAGCGCGTCCGCGCACGACTTCAGTGTTTTTTGCCGCTCCCTGCCGGGAGGGTTTTCTTACAGGTTGTACGCCTTCTCCCCGTGCTGGCTTTCGTCCAGTCCCGTAACTTCCTGCTCGACATCAACCCTGATCCCCACGACCGCCTTGATGATCATGAAGAGCACGAAGGTCATGACCCCGCTGTAGACCAGGGTGGCTGCCACGGCGATGAACTGCGTCCAGAGCTGGCCGGGATTGCCGTAGAGAAGGCCCTTGCCCAACTCATTGACGGATGGATCGGCGAAGACGCCCGTCAGGAGGGCGCCGATGGTCCCACCGATGCCGTGAATGCCGAAGGCATCGAGGGTGTCGTCATAGCCCAGCATGGGCTTGAGCTTTGCCACGGCGTAGAACGGTATAATGCCCGCGGCAATGCCGATGATCATGGCGCCCGAGATGTTCACGAAGCCCGCTGCCGGCGTGATGGCCACCAGCCCGCCCACGGCGCCTGACGCCAGACCAAGGACCGTCGGCTTCCCGGAGTGCAGCCACTCCGTGAACATCCAGGCCAGGGCAGCCACGGCTGTGGCCGTATTGGTGTTGATGAAGGCCGCTCCGGCAAGGCCGTTCGCCGCCAGGGCGGAGCCCGCATTGAACCCGAACCAGCCGAACCACAGGAGCCCCGCTCCGGTGATCACGAGGGTGAGGTTGCTCGGCAGGATGGCCTTTTCCTTCCGCTTGCCGAGGACCAGGGCGCCCACGAGCGCCGCGATGCCGGCGTTGACGTGCACCACCGTGCCGCCGGCGAAGTCGAGGGCCCCGAGCTTGGCGAGGAAGCCCCCGCCCCAGACCCAGTGGGCCACGGGAAGATACACCACGGTCATCCAGAGGATGGAGAAGAGCACCCAGGCCGAGAACTTCATCCGCTCGATGTAGGCGCCGCTGGCCAGGGCCACGGTAATCGCCGCGAAGGTGAGCTGGTACATGATGAAGAGGTACTCAGGGATGGTCTTCGCCAGGTCGCTGATGCTGTTCACCCCCACCCCTTTCAGGAGCAGCTTCTCCGCGCCGCCGATGATGCCCCGGAGGTCCGTTCCAAAGGAAAAGGTGTACCCGTAGACGACCCAGAGAACGCTCACCATGCAGAAGGTGACGAAGGTCATGGCCATGGTGTTGAGCGAGTCCTTGCGCTTCGCCAGGCCTCCGTAGAAGAGCGCCAGCCCCGGGATGGACATAAGCATGACCAGGGCCGTCGCCACGATCATCCACGCGGTATCTCCCGTGTCGATCTTGAGCGCAGGCGCGACAGCCGGGGCCTCTTCAGCCGTGATTATGGCTGGAGCAAAAAGCGCCGCAACAATGAAAACCAGCGCCAGTACGATATTTTTTTTTGAGCCGATCATTTTCATTTTATATTCCTCCCTGTTTCTTTCACCGCATTATTTTCTTACAGCGCCGTCTCGCCGCTCTCGCCGGTCCTGATCCTGACCGCCTCATCGACGGACATGACGAAGATCTTGCCGTCGCCCACCTTGCCGGATCGGGCGGTCTTCACGAGGACATCGACGACCTGCTTCGCCAGATTGTCCGGCACCACGACCTCGATTTCGACCTTGGGGACGAAATCAATGGTGTACTCGGCGCCGCGGTAGAGCTCGGTATGGCCTTTCTGCCTGCCGAAGCCCTTGACCTCGGCAACGGTCATGCCTTGGATATTGATGCCCGTCAGCGCCTCCTTCACGTCGTCCAGCTTGTAGGGCTGGATAATGCATTTGATCAGCTTCATATTGGAAACCTCCTTGGTTGCCGTCGAATTCAGTTGTGCCTTCATTCGTCGCTTGTGATACAGCACGCAGACTCTGCTAAAGCATGACTGTATGGCAAGCGGCAGGAGAGCCGCTCACGATACGATATGCTTTTCAAAAATTGATGTCCAGCTGCGTTGTCCACTTCCATGCGCCGTTGATCGCCTGTTCGTTAAACCACACCGGACCCGTGAGCAGGCTGATGTCCTTGGTGAAGAAATAGTAGAGGCCGACACCGCCGCCGCCGATAGCGTTCTTTCCCGAGGCATAGTCGGCGGCAAAAACGAATTTGTTGTACTCGTTCCCCGCAGCATCCTTAGCCGACTTGAACCCCCGGTCGAAGGCCACCATGTAGCCCGTGTTCTCCTTGGTGCCGTCCGTGGCGAGCAATACCTTGCTGTTGCCGATGTACGGTCCCACAGTCAGCCTTCCCACGCCGGGAAGGGTCTTGCCGATCACGCCGTAGACGATGTCTTGATTGGTCACGTCCTTTTTCGTCCCCACGTTGAAGATGCCGACTTGCAGCGCGGGAGCTCCTTTGAACAGAGCATTTTCGGGAGCCCCGATCTTGGCGTTGAAGTAATACGGATAGTCCGACGGATACAGAGCGTCAACGCCGACCTCCATTAGAATCTTCTCATACGGAAGCACGCCCATCGTCAAACCGATGTCCGTGGGGAACGCACCCTGCTCGCCAGTCGCAGACCGCTTGCCCGTGGTGAAGTAATTATCGATACCCAGGTGCAGCACTTTATAGCCCTGAATGTCCATCGTCATCGGCGTCCAGTACGTCGTCGACGGTGTGGCATGCACCGCTGTGCTCACAAGCAGCACGAACCCCAAAATCAAAACGATCTTCTTCATTGTATCCTCCTTGACCCCCCATGGGTTGATACCCGTCCCGCAGTGCAGGACATGGTGAAAAACAGGAAAGACCTCCGGAGCCTTTCGAAGCTGTTGCTGTTCCGCTCACAGCTTTCTGCCTTAACTTATAGCAAGGCATGTGCCATCTGCGGGGAGGCAGAACTTTTTAAGGAACAGGCTGATTCTATTGACGTATTTTAGAGGAGGATGTGGCGACGATAGTACGAGGAAGCAAAAGAGGAAGACCGGTTTTTCATCACGTGATTCAAAAATAGGCAGTTGGCGCAGGAGCGAAGGTACGGCATGATGGCGGTGCGGCGGTAATTATTGGATCCTGAGAGCGGCGCGCTACATGGCGAGGATTATCTGGATCATCATGGCCAGGTCGTCCTTATGGGCGGCGAATACGGGGCACGAAGGGCAGCTTCCTTTCATGATCGTTTTCCAGCGCGTCTTCTCCGCGTCGGGCAGGGACGCAATAATGAAGCTCCAGTCCATCTGCCAGCAGCCTTTGTTCTCGTTATACGCCGGGCAGGCGGACTCGCCCTGTTTCTGCCCTTTGACAAAGCACTTGGGATTCACGTCCCAGCACATGGCGCCCATGGTCGATCACTCCCTCGCTCCGCCTGCAGGTCATGAGATTCAGATATTGCGCTCCGGCCCCGTTTTTTCCGCGCGGTAACCGGTATTGCCCTTGCTCACTTCAAACGCGTCCCATCCCTCCCGCGCCAGAATGGGGAGCATCAGGAGCGCCGCGGCTGAATCCGCCCACCACCACCCTGCCCATCCAGGGAAGCCCAGGCCCAGAAACAGCATAAGCGCAAGATAGGCCCCGAAAACGGTTTCCATAACATCGGCCCGCAGCGCCGCGTGCTCAAGCGCCCGCGCGGTGCGGAACTTCATGACCGCCAGCGCCGGCAGCGCAACGAGCGAGAGCGAAGCCACGATAAAGCCGGCGGCGCTCGCCTCAGGCTTCTCCCGGTAATAGAGCCGGGAGCCGGATTCATTCAAGAGGTACAGTGCGAGGAGAAAAAAAACGACGCCGACCACAAAAAGAACTTTTCGTTCAAGGAGCATGTGGTCTTGCCCGATTTTCCGCCCTCTCAGTTCCAGGAGAATGCGCCATGCAACGAGGCCTGGTGAAACAGCCAGGAGAACGCTGCCCAGGCCGAAACTGAGAAGCGCAATAGAGCCGGAGTCGATCCCCGCGACCACGGCGATCACCGCTGCGGCCAGACCCCAGCCGATCGTGGCATATTCAAGGTACGCTGCTTTTCTAAAGAAGGGTGTCTTGGGCACGGCTCCGCCTCCTTGCACAAAAAGATTGTTTTAATTGTAACCTTCCCCGCGGCGATTGTCAACCGTTTGCATCATTCGCCTGCATCATTCTACTCTGCAACTTTCCTGTTGCTATTCAACAGGAGAGCCACTATAATCCCGCATGCCCCCAAAGAGCAGAAGCGTTTTCACGGGCCTTGATCGCATCGAATCGCTCTGGCCCCGGGACCTGAAGGCTACCCGCGTCGGGCTCGTGGCGCATCCCGCATCGATCAGCGGCAATCTCGAGCACGCGAAGGACGTGCTCCGCCGGTCAAAAAAGATCCGCCTCACTACTCTCTTCGGACCTCAGCACGGCATCCACGGCCAGACGCAGGACAACATGGTGGAATGGGAAGGCTTCCGGGACCCCGACACCGGCCTGCCGGTCTACAGCCTGTACGGAAAGACGCGCAAGCCCAGGCCCGAGATGCTCGCGGACATCGACGCTCTCGTCATCGACCTGCAGGACGTGGGCAGCCGTTACTACACCTTCATCTGGACGCTGGACCTTTGCATGCAGGCCTGCACTGAGACGGGAAAGGCCGTGGTCGTTCTTGACCGGCCAAACCCCATCGGAGGCCGCATCACCGAGGGGCCGGTGCTCGATCCGGAATACGCCTCATTTGTAGGACTACGGCCCCTTCCTGTCCGCCACGGCATGACCATCGGCGAGATCGGCCTCTATCTCCGGGACAGGTTCTATCCCCGCCTGGACTTCACGGTGGTCCCCATGGAGGGCTGGAAACGCCCAAAGTGGTTCGACGAGACCGGCCTGCCCTGGGTCTTCCCCTCTCCCAACATGCCGACACTCGAGACGGCCCTTGTCTATCCCGGCATATGCCTGCTGGAAGCCACGAACATCTCTGAAGGCCGCGGCACGACGCGACCCTTCGAGATATTCGGCGCGCCCTTCATACACACCGAAACTCTTATAAAGAGGCTCCGGGAATTCAAACTCCCCGGCGTGGCGTTCCGGCCGCTGCACTTTCAGCCCACGTTCCAGAAACATGCGGGCACGGTCTGCGGGGGAGCGCAGATCCACGTCATTGACCGCGAGCGGTTCAAGCCCTTCAAGACCGGCGTGGCGATCCTGAAAGCGATTCACAACACCTATCCCCGGGAGTTCGCCTGGAAACAGCCGCCCTACGAGTATGAAGAGGTGAAGCTGCCCATCGACATCCTGGCCGGGACCGACCGGCTGAGGAAGGACATCGAGGCGTGGGCTGACCTTAAGGACATGGAAGCGTGGTGGAAGGAAGAGGCGCGGGCATTTGAAAAAATAAGAAAGAAATACTTAATTTACAAATAACTGAAGACACGAAGGCACAAAGAAAGGCAATGCAAAAGTCAAATTTCTAAATGCAAATTGCAAAATTGAGGTATGGCCTGGGGCCGGAAGTTTGGATTCTTTCATTTTGACTTTTGCATTTTGCATTCTGCATTTTGCCTTAAGAAGGCCTGCCTTGGTGACTTAGTGATAAATTTTTAAAATCATGCCGAAGTTTCCAATAAACATCTTCCTCCCCGCCGCCGGACTCGGCGAGCGGCTCCGGCCGGTGACGAACCACCTGCCCAAGCCGCTCCTTCCTATTCTGGGAAGGCCGCTGATCCAGGTCATCCTGGAAAAACTCGCTGCTGTCTGCACAGGAAAGATCGGCATCAACCTTCACTACAAGCCGGAGCTGATACGTGACTGGGTCAAAAACTCGCCCTACGCGGACCGCGTCGCCTTCTTTCCCGAGGACCCCATCCTCGGCACCGGCGGCGCGCTCAGGAACGCCGAATCGTTCCTGTCCTCCGGCCCCTTCATCGTCCATAACTCGGACATTCTCCTGAATATCGACTTCTCCCGTCTGATCGAGGAGCATCTCGCTTCGGGAAACATCGCCACCCTCGTCTGCCACCGCCTGCCCCATCTCAGCAACGTGGTCATCGACAGGAACGGCCAGGTGCTGGACGTGGAGAACGCCGGCGCCTCCAGGCCCGATCCGTCCATTGTCGCCGACAAAGTGGCCTACACGGGTATCGCCGTCTATTCGCCGGAGATACTGAAATTTCTCCCCCAGGGCGTGTCCCACGCCACGGTTGCATGGATCGCCGCGTCAAAAGCCGGGCATAAGGTCCGCGCCATGGATTTCACCGGGTGTTACTGGAACGACGTGGGCAACCCCGTGACCTACGCCCGGGGAGTCCTCGATGCATTGAGAGAGAACGGCGAGACCGTGCATCGTTCCGTGGCCGCCCGCTGCGGCCGCATCGAGATAGACGGCTATGTGGTGCTGGAGGCGGGGAGCGAGGTCGAAGACGGCGCGCGGATCAGAAACTGCATTGTCATGCCCGGGGCCCGCGTGAAGGGAAATCACGGGAACCGCATCCTGGGGCCGGATTATGCCGTCGCCCTCACGGAATCGGACATGCAGCCCTCGCTCCATGCCGCTGAGAAGAAGCGGGTGTCGCTCTCTGACCCGCTCTTTGCAAACTACTTCGGAATTCGGCCCGCGAGCGAAGGTGCGCCCTTAACTCAGAACTCAGAACCCAGAACCCAGAACTCGCCATACTGGTCCGACGCCATTCTCATCGGCCTCGGCGGCTCGGACCGCCGCTACTTCCGCGTGCGGAACGACGATAAGACAGCCGTGCTCATGGAGTGCAAGCCTGACGACGCTGATTACGAGCGCCATCTCGTGTACACCAGGTTCTTCGCCGGCCATACGGTCCCCGTGCCGGGCCTCCTGTCATCCGACGAGGGAACGAAGCGCGCCCTTTTCGAAGACCTCGGCGACACGAGCCTCTACTCCTACATGAAGCTCCCCCGTGACAACGGCCACATCGGGGAGGTCTATCGCCGCGTGCTCGATATCCTGGTCAAGCTCCACACCAGGACGATGGAGCATGTCGATGACTGCCCCCTGCTCCGGGCGAGAATCTTCGATTATGACTACCTGCGCTGGGAAACGGGCTACTTCCTGGACCGGTTTGTGGTTGGACTTAGAAAGTTGGAGTTGAAGAACAGGCCGGCAATTGAGGAGGAGTTCCATCGTCTCGCGAAGAAGGTGGACGGCTTTCCCAAGGGGATCATCCACCGGGACTTCCAGTGCCAGAACGTCATGGTCCTGGCCAACGGCATCCCCCGCGTCATCGACTACCAGGGCGCCCGCATGGCGCCGCCTGCTTACGATATCGCCTCGATCCTCTGGGACCCGTACCACCGGCTGGATGACGGCGTGCGTGAGCAATTGATCGAGTACTACGTGCGCGAGATGAAGAAGCACTCCGGCGGAAAGTTCAATGAAAAGACCTTCACGGAAAGCCTCATCCCCTGCCGCCTCCAGCGCCACATGCAGGCCCTGGGCGCGTACGGATTTCTGTCCGTCGCGAAAGGGAAGAAATACTTTCTGAAGCACGTTCCCGAAGCGCTCCGGCTGCTCAAGGAAGAAGCGGCTGCCGTAAAAGCAGACTTTCCGGTACTGAACCATCTTTCAACGACCCTCGATAATCATATAAAGGGCACCTCTATGGGTTCTCATTCATGATTCACGCGACCACCGGCAAGCTACACTGGAACTACTTCATCGCTCTCGAACGCGATCTTGAGGTTGTCTCTCGCTACGTCGAGTTCTGCCCACAGAACTTCGACGTGTATTCGATCGAGTTTGCACATTTGCTGTTTGCTGCTGCATCCGAAGTGGACGTTGTGGCGAAGCTACTGTGCCAGCGCCTCCAGCCTAGTGCCCCGCGTAGCAACATCGACGAGCATCGGACTATGCTTATGGCTGCGATCCCTGACCTGACTACGACACTGGTATTCGTTCCTCGCTACGGCCTTGACTTCAAGCCGTGGGACAACTGGGCCGGTCCGAATAATCCTC
Source organism: Nitrospiria bacterium (assembly GCA_919901555.1). Taxonomy (GTDB): domain Bacteria; phylum Nitrospirota; class UBA9217; order UBA9217; family UBA9217; genus CAKKPG01. The sequence continues at coordinate 36,134 of CAKKPG010000203.1, forward strand.
TCTGGTGGCGTAGTTACAACAAGGTAAAGCACGAGCGAGACGCGCATTTCGACCAAGCGACGCTCAAGAATGCCCTCAACGCGCTCGGTGCGCTCCTGATTCTCACTTACCACCATTACAGCTACGCGCTGGCACCTGCCGGTGCACTTCGACTTTCGCCCAGGGACACCATGCAGAGCTTGCAGCCAGAGTCCACGCTCCTTCGCCTCCAGAGCGACTACTATTACGGCCATCTCCTCATCGAATGATTTCCGAATAACAGTGTGCTATTTTCGCATAACAGGAAAATCTCAGCGAAAATCTCAGGGACGAAAATCTAAGGGACATCCTATAATCCCCCTGTCAAGTGCAAAATGATTTTGCTCAAGTTTCAAC
>CAKKPG010000204.1 GCA_919901555.1 Nitrospiria bacterium
GCTATGGGAACAACAAGAATGATTCTTATTTCCCTCTTCCTCTTTCCCTGATTTTCTGATAGTATAGAAGTACGCATATGGCTTGATCGTTCCATTCCGCTGCACTTCCCGTTTTTTTACGACTGCCGAACGCCTCACCCCGGAGAAGTTCCGGGAGAGGCAAGAACAGACGACAACCCTCGGGCGCGAAGCGACCTTTGGTTGAGCGGTTTCTTAATTCTGCATACACGAAAGGAGACACCATGGTACAGAAGGCGAGCACCACGTTGACAGATATGATGAACAAGGCCGTAGCACGCGAGATACAGGTGAGCGTCCAGTACATGTGGCAGCACGTGATGGCCAAAGGCTTGAACTCGGCCGAGATCGCGGACATGTTCGAGGACGCCGCCATTGAGGAGATGAAGCACGCTGAAAAGATCGCGGAGCGGCTCTTCTACTTCGATGTCGTCCCCACGACCAAGCCGAACCCCATCGAAGTGGGCGGGGACGTCAAACACATGCTCGAGGTCGACGCCAAGGCCGAGGAGGAGGCCATAGACCTTTACAAGGCCATCATCAAGCAGGCGGAATCGGAAGGCGACTCCACCACCCGGCTTCTCTTTGAGCAGATCCTGGCCGAAGAAGAAAAACACCACGACACGTTCACGACGCTGCTGGGGAAATAAGCTCTGCCCCGCACTTCTCCGCAACCATCAGTCAGTAAAATGCAAAAAAGCCGGGGCTTGATGCCTCGGCTTTTTTGTGAACTGCAGATATTGTTAAAAACATATGGCGGGGACGACGGGACTCGAACCCGCGACCTCCGACGTGACAGGCCGGCGTTCTAACCAGCTGAACTACGTCCCCAAGTGAGTTGTGAGTGCGGAGTTGCGTGTGTGGAGTCGGCAACTCTCTCACTCCCCAACCCGTAATTCCTGAACTGAATTTTCTGGTAGGCGGAACAGGGATCGAACCTGTGACCCCAGCCTTGTAAGGGCTGTGCTCTCCCAGCTGAGCTATCCGCCCGAATCGCGCTCACCATGCCGTGAGAAGTGTAAATAATCTATGATTCCAGGCTAAAAGTCAAGCGAAATCTGTCTCCGCTGCAAAATTTCGCTCCCTCCCATGGTCCCTTGTTCCTCGTTCAGCCCCCAAAGAGCTCGCGTGAGAAAACAAAAGGCAGTACTTCATGCCGGCTGCGCATGGCGGTCTCAGTCATCACGGTTACGCCCCCTGCAGCGGCGCGGCCGGGAAGACATTCCGCTGGATTCTTCCCCGCTCGGTCCTGTCAAGCCGGCTCGGCCCTTGCCTTTTGTGCTATACTTTGATTCTTTCATGTTTTCTCTGTGACCTCTGTGTTCTCAGTGGCAAAACAAGGAGCATATCATGTCCGACAAATCCATCATCATCATCATCGGCGGCGGGCTCAAGGAACCGGTCTTGATCGGCGGGGTGAAGCAGGACTTCCTCGGCGTGAAGATCTACAACCTCGACCCTGCGCTCGCGCCCTCGGGCAAAACACTGCTGACCGTGATGTTCACGACGGATTATGATTACTGGAAAACGCTCCGGGAAAACGACGGGCAGTACAAGGCCGAGAAAGAGAAAATTGCCGATACGGTAATAGCGCTCCTCGACAATCGGTTCCCCGGCCTGGCGGCGCAGGTCGAGATGCGCGACGTGGCAACGCCCACGACGTTCGTGCGCTACACCGGCAACTGGAAAGGAAGCTTTGAAGGCTGGCAGGTCACGCCCGCAACGTGGAGCTTCGGCAAGGTAATGAAGAAGACCCTGCCGGGGCCCAGGAACTTCTACATGGCCGGTCAGTGGGTCGAGCCGGGCGGCGGCATCCCGGCCGTTGCCCTGTCCGGACGGAACGTGATCCAGATCATCTGCAAGCAGGAGAAAGGGAAATTCAGAACAAAATAAGAAGAATATATCCGCGGATTCCACTGATTTCATGCAGTGCAAAACGCTTTTTAAATCTGAGCAATCGGTGAAAGCTGTGGATGAAGGGATCTTTCCATGGACCAGTCTGAAATTCAAGATCTCATCCGTAGACAGCGGGAATTCTTTGCCGCGGGGAAGACCAGGGACATTTCTTTTCGGCTTGAACAGCTTAAAAAACTCAGAACGATGATCACGGAAAATGAGGGGGCGATCTTCGACGCCCTCAAACGGGACCTGAACAAGCCTGCCTGGGAAGCATATGCCGGCGATACCGCCATCGTGGTCAACGAGCTCGATTACGCCGTCAAACATCTCCGTTCCTGGGCCAAGCCGAAACGGGTAAAGACCCCTCTCGCGTACTTTCCCGGATCAAGCCATATCCACCCGGCGCCCTACGGCGTGGCCCTCATCATCGGACCCTGGAATTTTCCGGTCCAGCTCACCCTCGCCCCCCTCGTGGGGGCCGTGGCAGCGGGAAACTGCGCTGTCTTAAAGCCTTCCGAGGTCTCGCCGCATACCTCGCGCCTGCTCGCGCGGCTTATTAACAAGAACTTCGACGACGCCTTTTTTGCCGTCGTCGAGGGGGGCGCGGACATTGCCCGAGCGCTCCTCGCTGAAAAGTTCGACTGCATTTTCTTTACCGGCAGCGTGGGCGTCGGCAAACTCGTCATGGAGGCGGCGGCAAAGCATCTCACTCCCGTCACCCTCGAGCTGGGAGGAAAAAACCCCTGCATCGTGGACGCCGATATCCATCTCGACTATGCTGCCCGGAGGATCACCTGGGGGAAGTTTTTTAACGCGGGCCAGAGCTGTGTTGCGCCCGATTATCTCCTCGTGGATAAGCGCATCAAGCGGGAACTCCTGGAACACATCAATCGCACTATCCGCGAATTTTATGGCGCCGACCCTTCCCAAAGCCCCGACTATGCACGGATCGTGAACGACCGGCATTTTGACCGTATCACCAATCTCATCAAATACGGCAATATCATTCTTGGGGGAAAGACAGACCGGACAGCGCGCTATATCGCTCCGACACTCCTGGACAACGTAGTGGTCGACAGCCCTGTCATGGAAGAAGAAATATTCGGGCCTGTCCTGCCGGTCATCGAGTACGAAGACCTGAGCCGTGCCATCGCCATCGTCAATGAGATGCCGAGGCCCCTTGCTCTCTATATTTTCTCGCGGAGCAGGAAGGTCCAGGAACGGGTGCTGCGTGAGACATCTTCCGGCGGAGGATGCATCAACGACACGACCATCCACGAAACCACACCCTACCTGCCCTTCGGCGGCGCAGGCAAGAGCGGCATCGGAAAATACCACGGCAAGGCGAGCTTCGACGCTTTTTCGCATGTTAGGAGTATTATTAAACAGGGCTTTCTCTTTGATATTAAATTGCGGTATCCTCCCTACAAGGGCAAGCTGAAATTCATGA
>CAKKPG010000205.1 GCA_919901555.1 Nitrospiria bacterium
TCGCTCATACCAGCCGAATCCTCCCGGTCAGCAATTCCTGCATCATGCCCTGCTTAACCTCGCGGGCCTTGGCGAGCTTGGTTTCCAGTGCGGCAAGCTCGGCGTCCATGTCAGAGAGGATGGCGGCGATGGCGGTTTGTTCGGCTGATCGTGGACAAGCTATTTCGATTTTTTCGATAGTCCGCGCGTTAAGGCTCGGAACACCAGATGCCTCGTTGTATTGGTTCCAGTCGATTAGACAGAACCGATAGAAGATGAACTTAGCGTGATGTGGATCGTGAACTACTGAGTAGAAGAGAGTGTCCACAGTCCAGAACGGGGCATCCATGTACTGAGGTTGGTCAATGGTACCCTTTCGACCGATCAGGACTGACGGCTTGTCATAGAGAAAGTGATTAGCCCATCCAATTACACCGCCAGACGCGAGGATTGGGTATAGCCCGTTCGCAGCCGCGACTTCACGTTGACTCTTACCATGGCAAATGGTCAAGATGTCCCCCAACCGCTTCACCTCCCACTCCCCGCTGAACCCCGGCAGGCGCTTCTTGCCGGTGAGCAGTTCCTGCATGGCACCTTGTTTGAGGTTGCGCTTCTTGACGAGGAGTTGCTCCAGGGATTCGATGAGGGCATCCGCATCGGAAAACGCCGCGGCGATGGCTTCTTGTTCGGCTTTGGTGGGCGGGAGGGGAACGAGCATTCGCGCAATCATCTCCCTGCGCACAGAATCAACCGACGACTTCGCTGTCATCTGCATGATACGGCCGTAGAAGTGACTGCTAAAATAGAGGAAGAAGAAGTAGCCGCTAATACGCTCGTTGAAGTCCGACAGGCGGTAGACGCGTTGATGTGCGTCAAATTTTCCCTTGATGTAGTGGAATACTTTACCAGTACCGACACCATCGCCAGCTGTAAGGACGGCCTCGCCATCGTATGAGTAGCTGTTAATACGTTCAACGGTCTGGGAACGAACGAAAAAAGGATACTGGCCGTCGTCGACGCGATCCTGAGTGTTTCTGCTGCCAGTGGTGATATGCGCGAGTTCTTCGACGTACGCGAGATCCCACTCCTCCGGAATCACCCCCACCTCGGTCTGCTTGTATCTGCGCTTCACTTCCATGAGAACCCCATCTTCTCCAAGTGACGGTTCACTCTTTTTTCCAGTTCTGCTATGCGGCTCGTCACCTGCGGCAGCGGTGTCTCATAACGCTCGGCCAATTCCTTCACGCGCGTCGTAAGCTGCTGGCTCACGCGGTCCATCTCACCGTGGATGGCGGCATCGAGTGCGGCGAGCCATTTGTCGTCCACCACCAGCGTCTTGACCTCGGCTTCGGTGAGCTTGGGATAGTGCGCGAGCGCCCTGGCATCGAGCGCTGCCTCGGCGTCTTTCAAGCGCTTCTTGAGGTCAGCCTCTTCGGTGCTCAGTTGCAGCCATGTTTGCAAAGCTGTCCGATCCGCCCGATCTGACGGATCGGTCGGATCAGCTTCTTTCAGTCTTGCAGCCACGCTCGTCTTGTTCACCTTGTCGAGCTCCGAGAACGCACCATCCTCGCCGCCTTGTTCCTCCTCCAGCTCAACGAGCTTGGCGGTAACGCTCTCCAGCTCGGCGGTGAGCTGGTCGATGGCAGCCTGCTCCGTGGCGTAATAGCGCGCGACAATGAGGGGCTTGGGCACGAGATCGCAAGCCCAGCCCTTGTCGACTTCTTTGCCGGGTTTTCCATCCTTGCCCTTCTTGGTTTCTTTCACCCGGTAGGCTGTCGCCTTCCATCCATCGACAGCGATGAGGTACGCGTCGTCCTGCATCGTCGCTGCCCAGTAATCCATGAGGTGCTGATATACGTCGTAGGCGTCGATTAGCGGCTTATCAGCGTAGTGGGCAAGCAAGCTCTCCGACAGCGTGACGATCAGCTCCTTGGGATGGAAACCGGCCTTGAGCGCCTTTAGGGTAGCGGCGCTCTTCCTGCGCCATGCGGCGAAGTGCGCGTTCATCTGGGTGATAAAGTCGGCGAACTCGGGATGCCCGTAGATGGTGGTCTTGATGACCGACTTGTCCACCTTGAGGTTGAGATAGCCCTTGCGGTTGTTCTTGAACAAATCGGCTTTGAGCGCGGGGCAGACAGCCCAGTAAGGCGCCAGCGCCTCCACATCGGCTACGGGAATGCCGCCTTGCAAGTGGCCGGCGATGTCCTGAATATCCTCGGGGGTCTGGCTGTCGATGTAGCGCGGCAGGTTGAGGTTGAACTCGTTCTTCTCGATCTCGGCCACGCTGACCATGCGCGCAAAACGGGGCGCCTCGAGCTGGCGGGTGAACACATCGACGATTCTGTGGATGTCCTGGCTGCGCAGACGGTTCTTGGGGCCGTCCTTCATGAAGCCGGAGCTGGCGTCGATCATGAAGATTCCCTTTCGGGCCTGGGCATCTTGCTTGTCGATGACGACGATACAGGCGGGAATGCCGGTGCCGTAGAAGAGGTTGGCTGGCAAGCCGATGATGCCCTTAATGTACCCCTTGCGGATGAGATTCTTACGAATGTCCGCTTCGGCGTTGCCGCGGAACAGCACACCGTGCGGCAGGATGCACGCGCCCTTGCCTGTGCTCTTGAGCGAGCGGACGATGTGCAGCAGGTAGGCGTAATCACCCTGCTTGACGGGCGGTGTGCCGAAGGGCTGGAAGCGCTCGTGCGGGTCGTGGAACGGATCAATGCCGGTGCTCCAACGTTTGTCGGAGAACGGCGGATTGGCGACAACATAGTCGAATGTCTTGAGGGCAGCGCCATCCTTGAACTTGGGGTCTACAAGCGTGTTGCCCTGTACGATGAGCGCGGTGGGGTTGTTGTGCAGGATCATATTCATCCGCGCGAGGCCGCTGGTGGCTGCATCCTTCTCCTGCCCATAGAGCGTGACCGGGGTGCCGGCCTCATCGCCCACCTTCAAGAGCAGCGAGCCCGAGCCACAGGTGGGGTCGTAAACGGTAGTGCGGGCGCTGGTCTTTGCGCTCTTGATGCCGCTGATCTGCGCCATGATGCGGCTGACCTCTGCAGGAGTATAAAACTGGCCCTTGCTCTTGCCGCTCTCGGTGGCGAAGTGGCGCATGAGGTATTCATAGGCGTCGCCCAGGATGTCGTCGCCCTCAGCGCGGTTCCTCGAGAAATCGAGGGCCGGATTCTCAAAAATGGCAATCAGGTTGGTGAGCCGGTCCACCATTTCTTTGCCACTGCCCAGCTTGTTGGGATCATTGAAGTCCGGGAAATCGGAAAGTTTATTGGCTTTGGCCAGCGGTGCGATGATCTTCTTGTTGATCTGATCGCCGATGTCCGACTTGCCCTTGAGCGCAACCATGTCCTTGAAGCTCGCGCCTTTGGGGATCGTGATCGGCGCGTAGGGCTGGCCGGCGTACTTGTCGCTGACGTACTTGATGAACAGCAGCACCAGCACATAATCCTTGTACTGACTGGCGTCCATACCGCCGCGAAGCTCATCGCAGCTGGACCAGAGAGAGCTATAGAGTTCCGATTTCTTGATTGCCATTAATGACTTCCTTCACATCAGTCGCTGTAAACAAATAATCAGCGCTAATTTATGATGAATATTTGGGGTCGTGAATATTTGGTGAATATTTGG
>CAKKPG010000206.1 GCA_919901555.1 Nitrospiria bacterium
CGGGACGAGTAAACCGGTCAATAGCTCCCGCTGGATGAAACGCACGCGGTTCGCCCCCAGCGGCTCGATCAAGAAGATGTGCTCGCCGTCAAAAAGGCCGGGAACCAGAAGATGTCCCAGCCACCGCAGCTCACGGTTCGGCTCCGCCTTAAGCACGGTCGGCCGAAAGCTCATCCCTTGTGCACCAGAGGGCTGGATGTATACCTTGAGCCGCGCCCCCGCCTTGGCTTCCCCCTTTGCCCGCCGGATGAACGGGTTCCACTGGGGATACGCGGCAAAGTCGGTCAGCACTTGCCACACCCGCTCAGCAGAGGCATTGATTTCTATGTCAGTAATGATTTCTTTCATCTATAGTTATCTCCTTATATCAGGACTGTTCCATGAGGTGTTTACCTTGTCTACGTTTCGAGGTCGATCACGAAAATATTCACAGGGCTCGCAGCAGCCATAAATCCCATGATGCTGCAAACGGGCCCAATGATAGCTGAAGGCCAGCATTCAACCCACGTGGGCCAGCCGAGGAAAAATCTGGTGCTGATTCCGGTTCAACTGAACATCCCCACAAGCACCGCCGTCACGACAATTTGCAAAGCAACCACTGCCGTGATCCACATGGGTCTATGCGCCAAGTACTTCTCCGGCCCAGGAATCGCTTTCAGGAAAAACGATGCGTTCGCCAGATTGAAGAAAACAATGATCCCCAGGAGCGTACTGCTGCCTCCATAGATCCACCAGCAGAATATTCCGTAAGCCGTTTCGAACACAAAAGCAACTGCCGGCCGCTCGTACAGTCCCACGCCGAACTTCCTGGACTCCATAAACGGGGCGAAGGCAATGTCACGGGCATGAGACATCAGGTCAAGCGCGATGTGGGAGCCAATCCCCAGCGCAACGGCTGCTCCCAGATCCACCCGTCCAAAGCCGAGGGCGATCAGCGCCCAGGCCCCGAGTGTCAAGACTATCGTGGAAGCTATGGAGTGAGAAAAGGGCATGTAAGCCAGCTCAACGTCCTTGACCGTCCTCACCATGTCTTTGGTCCTTGTCTTCTCGACGCCGATGAAGTTCAGAATGACCCAGAAGATTTCGATGAGTTGTACGGAGACCAACAGGACGGCTATCGGCGCATCGGGATATGCTGTTTTGATGACAAGCGCTGTGGCTGCGTGATTGATTGCGAACATGCGGTCCTCCTAAGAAGCGCCTTTGTATGTTTCTGCCAATACCGTGTTCACCAATATATCATGAAAATTATCGGGCTCCTCATAGTGCGGCAACAAGGTAATTATAAAGCATCACGAAATGGTGCGGACCGTTCGGGGAACGGTCCCTACGATATGCTTTTGCAGTTGTAGGGCGCGTTTCCCAAACGCGCCGCACAGC
>CAKKPG010000207.1 GCA_919901555.1 Nitrospiria bacterium
AGTGCAAAATGCAAAAGTCAAAATGAAGGAATATAAACTCATGGCCCAAGGCCATACCGCAATTTTGCAATTTGCATTTTACAATTTGACTTTTGCAATTTTTTTCTCTGTGCCTCCGTGGTATATAAGTCTTTTCTATTTGGAGGGAAAAGGGTGCTCATAGTTCAGAAATACGGCGGCACGTCGGTGGGAAACCCGGAGCGGATCAAGAACGTGGCGAACCGGGTCTGCCGTACGAAGGAAGCGGGCCACGACGTGGTGGTCGTTGTCTCGGCCATGAGCGGCGAGACGGACAAGCTCATCAACCTTGCGGCGCAGGTGAACGACAATCCGGATCCGCGCGAGATGGATATGCTCGTTTCCACGGGCGAGCGGGTGACTATCGCTCTCCTGGCCATGGCGATCCAGGCGCTGGGACACCAGGCGCAGTCGTTCACCGGCAGGCAGGCGGGGATCATCTCGGACTGCGTCCACACCAAGGCCAGGATCGAAAAGATCACGGGCGAACGGGTCCGGGAGGCCATCAAGGAAGGCAAGATCGCCGTCGTGGCGGGCTTCCAGGGCATCAATGAAAAATCGGACGTCACCACGCTCGGCCGCGGAGGCTCCGATCTTACCGCCGTGGCGATCGCCGCGGCGCTCAAGGCCGACTACTGCGACATCTATACGGACGTGGACGGCGTGTATACCACCGATCCCAATATAGTGCCGCAGGCCCGGAAGCTCGACAAGATATCCTACGATGAGATGCTTGAAATGGCGAGCCTCGGTGCGAAGGTGCTCCAGACCCGCTCCGTCGAGTTTGCAAAAAAGTATAACGTTCCCGTGAGAGTGCTCTCGAGCTTTAACGACAATCCGGGCACTCTCGTGACCAAGGAGGATGCAGATATGGAGAAGGTTGTGGTGTCCGGGGTGGCCTACGATAAGAACCAGGTCAAAGTAACGGTGACCGGTGTGCCGGACAAGCCGGGCGTGGCGGCGAAAATATTCAACACCATATCCGGTGCGAATGTCATTGTCGATATGATCATCCAGAACATCGGCGAGGGCGGGCTCACGGACATGTCCTTTACCGTGCCCAGGACCGACTCCAAGAAGATCATGGAAGTCATGAAAAAGGTGGTTGCCGAGATCGGCGCCAAGGGCGTGAACCTCAAGGAGGACATTGCCAAGGTCTCCATCATCGGCGTGGGCATGCGTTCCCATTCCGGCGTTGCCGCGAGGATGTTCTCCGCCCTGGCCAAAGAGGGGATCAACATCATGATGATCAGCACGTCGGAGATCAAGATCTCCTGCGTGATCGACGCCAAGTACACGGAGCTCGCCGTCCGGGTGCTCCATGAAACGTTCGAGATGGACAAGGCGGCGTAGGAATTGCGGATTGTTGATTTCGGATTGCGGAATAAAGGCCCGGTCTTGATTTGAGGTTTTCAATCCGCAATCTGCAATCCGAAATCCGCAATGAGTAAGACCGAAATACTGAAGGATAAATCACGACGCTCTATGAAGCCGACAGTTTTCATATACGACACCACCCTCCGCGACGGGGCCCAGGCAGAGGACGTGAACTTCTCCGTGGAGGACATGGTCCGCGTTGCCCGGAAGCTGGACCAGTTCGGCGTCCATTACATCGAGGGCGGCTGGCCCGGCTCGAAGCCCCGGGACGTGGCATTCTTCGCGGAGATGCGCCGCATCAGGCTGAAGAAGGCGAAGCTTGTCGCCTTCGGTGCGACCCGCCGCGCCGGGCTCAAGGTATCCGCCGACCCCAGCATGAAGGCGCTCGTTTCCTCGGGAGCGGCGGCCGCTACGATTTTTGGAAAGTCCTGGGACCTCCATGTGCACAAGGCGCTCAAGACCACGCTGAACGAAAATCTGTCCATGATCGGGGAGTCCGTTGCGTTCCTTAAAAAGCATATGGATGAGGTCTTCTTCGATGCGGAGCATTTTTTCGACGGGTACAAGGCGAATCCGGAGTATGCTCTCGAGGCGCTCCTTGCCGCGGAGGCGGCGGGCGCCGACTGCCTGGTGCTCTGCGACACCAACGGAGGCACCCTTTCGTATGAAGTGGAAGACATCATCAAACAGGTGAAGCCGAAAATCCGGGCGCCTTTCGGCATCCACGCGCATAATGATTCGGAGCTTGCCGTGGCGAATTCACTGGCCGCCGTCAAGCTGGGCGCCGTACAGGTGCACGGGACGATTAACGGATACGGCGAACGGTGCGGCAATGCGAACCTGTGCTCCGTCATTCCCGCACTCAAGCTGAAGATGGGGATCGACTGCATCTCCGACGGCAACCTCGCGAGGCTCCGTGCGGTTTCGCGCTATGTCGACGAGCTGGCGAACCTTCCCCACCGCAAGCGACAGCCCTATGTGGGCGACAGCGCCTTTGCGCACAAGGCGGGCGTGCACGTGGACGCCGTGGCCAAGAACCCTCTTACGTATGAGCACATCATCCCCGAGCAGGTGGGGAACATGCGCCGGATCCTCGTGTCCGACCTGGCCGGACGGAGCAACATCATCGAAAAGGCCGCGGAGCTGGGCATCGCCCTGAGGAAGGACAGTCCGGAACTGCAGAAAATCCTCAAACGGGTGAAGCAGCTCGAGAACGAGGGGTACGAGTTCGAGGGCGCCGAGGGTTCGCTGGAGCTCCTGATGCTCCGCGCGGGCCACAGTTATGAGTCGGTCTTCAACATCTTCGACCGGATCGATTACCGCGTACTTACGGAAAAGCGCAAGGCCGATCCCCATCCGGTGAGCGAGGCCACGGTCACCGTGAAGGTGGGCGAAACCATTGAACACACCGCGGCATGGGGGACGGGCCCCGTCAATGCCCTGGACAATGCGCTCCGGAAGGTGCTGCCCAGGTACTTCCCCGGCAAAGGACTGGAGCATGTGCGGCTGCTGGACTACAAGGTGCGGGTGCTGACCGCGGCCGAGGGAACGGCGGCGCGGGTGCGGGTCCTCATCGAGTCAGGAGACGGCAAGGCCAAATGGGGCACGGTCGGCGTTTCGGAGAACGTCATTGAAGCGAGCTGGCAGGCCCTGGTGGACAGTATCGAATACAAGCTCCTCCGGACGACGAAGAAGAAGCATTAAGGGCGAAGGCACCGCAGTACAATAGAAAAATCAGGAAGCCTTTTTATTGGCTTGTCTTTGTGGTAGAATCATACGGTGAGGATTTGAAATGATCGACGAGGAAGGCATCGTGGTCGAGGCGGATGGAGCTGTCGCCAAGGTGGCGATCCTGCGCAAGAGCGCCTGTGAATCATGCGCCGCGGCCGGGGTCTGCCATCCCGGGGACCAATCGTACCTGGAGGCCGCCAATCCCCTCGGCGCCAAGAAGGGCCAGAAGGTGAAGGTCGTTGTTGCGCCGCAGGTCTATCTTAAGGCGTCCATCATTCTCTATGGCCTGCCCATGGCGGTGCTCGTCGGCGCGGCCATTCTCGGCAAGAACCTGGCGGTAACATACCGGGGAGAGGCGGACTCGGACCTCTGGGCGTTCATCGCCGGCATGACGTGCATGGCTGTTTCTTTTTTCTTCATCAGGATGTATAATAAAAAAGTGGAAAAAACCCAGGAGTATAAGCCGGTTATCGTAGAGATACTCGGTTGAGAAGGTGACTCTATCAGGATCGGCGCGGAAAAACCACTATGAGATCAATTACAAACCCCGATGAAGCGAGGCGTCTGGCGCGGACCATCCTTTCCGATATCGTCCTCTACAACCAGCCGAAGGTCAAGGAGGGGATCGAGAGGGACAGCCTTTTCGAGGTCCTCGCCGATGAGCTCGCCGAGGGGAAGAAGTATTATGAGAGCATGGTGGAAGAAAGCCTCCGTCAGACTACCAACTTTTTCAACGAGGCCGTCGCCGATGTGCTGCTCAAGCAGGGAGGCAAGATAAAGTCCGAAATCTGGTAGTGGATTCAACAAGGCGGAAGATCACTACTTAATACCGGCACGGCAGAGCACTACCGGGGACCTGTTCCTCATAATGTTCCTCATAACGTCTTTGCAGCAGCGTACCGATCAGCTATTCCTCCAGATCACTATACTTCTTCTTCAACAAAGGAGTTCCTCATGAAAAACGCTGATGTGAAGGAAGTCCGGAATATCGCCATCCTTTCCCACGGGTCCGCCGGCAAGACCTCCCTCGCCGATGCCATGCTTTTCACGGGCGGCGCTGTCGATCTCCAGGGGAGCGTGGACAACGACACGTCCGTCTTCATGCACGAGCCCGAAGAGCTCGCCAGAAAGATCACCATAACCTCGTCCCTCGGGTTTCTCGACTGGAAGGGCGTCCGCATCAACGTCATCGACACTCCCGGCTATATCAACTTCCTTGAAGAGACCAAGGGCACCCTGCGCGCCGTCGACGGCGCCGTCCTCATCATTTCCGCCATCTCCGGCGTCAAGGCCGAGACCGAAAAGATCTACAAGTACGCCTGTGATTACGAGCTCCCCCGCGTGGCCTTTGTGAGCAAGCTCGACAAGGAGCGGGCCGACTTCTTTCGCGCCGTGGGCGACATGGAAAAGTACTTCTGCAAGAATGCGATCGTGCTCCAGCTTCCCATCGGGCTCGAAGACAAGTTCTCCGGCGTCGTGGACCTCGTCAAGATGAAGGCGCTGATGTTCGCCCGGGACGGGAGCGGCAAGATCGAGGAAAAGGACATCCCCGCCGACATGAAGGACCAGGTCGCGACCTATCGGAAAAAGCTGGTGGAGCAGATCGCCGAGACCGACGACGGCCTGCTCGAGAAATACCTCGACAAGGGCGACCTTCCCCGGGAGGACATCATCGCCGGGCTCAAGCACGGCACGATCGGCGGCGGACTGCTGCCCGTGCTCTGCGGATCGCCGGTCAAGAACATGGGCATCCAGCCGCTTCTTGATATGGTCCTTACGTGCCTGCCCTCGCCCGCTGAGCATGCGCGGAGCGTTCAGATCAAGGGCACGGACCCCAGGACCGGGAAGGAAACAGTGCGAAAGCCGGCCACCGAAGAGCCCCTTGCGGCCATCGTGTTCAAGACCATCATCGACCCTTTCGCCGGCAAGCTTTCCCTGATGCGCGTCTTTTCCGGCGCCCTGAAGGCGGACTCCACGGTCTATAACTCAACGCGCCAGGTCAGGGAAAAGATCGGCTCCCTGTTCTCCATCCAGGGAAAGAAGCAGGTTTCGACGCAGGTGCTGGCCGCCGGCCAGATCGGCGCCGCCTCGAAGCTCAAGGACACTCTGACCGGGGACACCCTGTGCGCCGAGGCCCAGCCCATCGTCCTGGAGTTCGCGAAATTCGCGGACCCGGTGATGTCCTACGCCATCGAGCCCAAGTCCCGGGGCGACGAGGACAAGGTGAGCATCGGCGTCCACAAGATACTCGACGAGGACCCGACGCTGAAGTTCGTTTTCGACGAACAGACCAAGGAGATGGTCCTGTCCGGCATGGGCCAGGTCCATCTCGAGGTGACCATCGAGAAGCTCAGGCGGAAGTTCGGGGTGGACGTGAAGATGAAGACCCCGAAGGTCCCCTACAAGGAGACCATCCGCGCCAGGGCGAAGGCGCAGGGAAAATACAAGAAGCAGACCGGCGGCCACGGCCAGTACGGCGACGCGTGGATAGAGGTCGAGCCGCTGCCGCGCGGGTCCGGGTTCGAGTTCGTGGACAAGATCGTGGGCGGCGTTATCCCGCGGCAGTACGTCCCCGCCGTGGAAAAGGGCCTGCTGGAGGCCTTGCACGAAGGGTTCCTCGCCGGATACCCCCTGGTGGACATCCGGGCGACGCTCTTCGACGGTTCATACCATGCCGTGGACTCATCGGAAATGTCGTTCAAGATCGCAGCAAGCCTGGGGTTCAAGAAGGCGATGGAAGCGGCCAAGCCGGTGCTGCTCGAGCCGATCATGAGCGTGGAAGTGGTGTCGCCCGACGATACGCTCGGCGCGGTCATCGGCGACCTGAACTCCCGGCGCGGCAAGGTGCAGGGCGTGGCGCCCCAGGCCAACGGCCAGGCGATCAAGGCGCTCGTGCCCATGTCGGAGATGCTCAGCTACGCTCCCACTCTCAACTCCCTTACGAGCGGCAGGGGCATGTACACCATGGAGTTCTACGGCTACGAGGACGTGCCGAGCCATCTGGCGCAGAAGATCATGCAGGAGCGCGGCGTACAGCACCAGAACCAGAAAGAAAAATAACAAAAACCGAGAACATGGTGCGCCACGAAGGCACGAAGGCGCGAAGAAGACAATGCAAAAGTAAAATTGTAAAATGTAAATTTCAAAATTACGGTAGGGCCTTAGGCCATGGTTTTATATTTTTTCATGTTGACTTTTGCACTTTGCATTTTGCATTCATCAAACTTCGCGTCTTCGTGACGTTGCGGCTATTTTTTTATTAAAGAAGAAAGAACAATAAATGTACAGAAAAGACACCCTGTCAAACGGAATTCGCGTTGTTTCGGAGACCCTGCCCAAATCGCGCTCCATATCCATCGGCGTATGGGTAAAGGTGGGCTCACGGCATGAGTCGAAGGAGCTCGGCGGCGTTTCGCACTTCATCGAGCACATGTTCTTCAAGGGCACGGAGAAACGGAGCGCCCGGGACATCGCCACCGAGATCGACTCGCTCGGCGGAGAGATGAACGCCTTCACCTCGCAGGAGACGACGACCTACTACGTCAAGGTGCTGGATGAGCACCTGGCCCCGGCCATCGAGATCCTCGCGGACATCCTGCTCGGTTCCAAATTCGATCCGGCTGAGATGGAGAAGGAGCGCAAGGTCATCCTTGAGGAGATCAAGGGCGTGGAGGACACGCCCGACGACTTCATCCATGAGCTCTTCACGAACACGGTCTGGCCCGACAACTCCCTCGGTCGCCCCATCCTCGGGACCAAAGAGACCATCAAGTCGCTCAAGCACACGGACATCATCGCGTACATCGAGAACTACTACGGCCCGAAGGAGATCGTGATCTCCGTGGCCGGCAATTTCGAGCACGCGCGGCTGATCGAGCTCCTGGACAATGCGTTCGGAAAGCTCACGCGGACCGGGGTCCCCAAGCAGGAAACAACGCCCGTGTTCACGCGCGCGCTGACGGTCAGGAAAAAGCAGCTTGAGCAGGTGCAGGTCTGCCTGGGGTGCAAAGGCCTCAATTACACGCACGAGGACCGGTACGTGAACCTTGCGCTCAACACCGTGCTTGGGAACAGCATGAGCTCGAGGCTGTTCCAGGAGGTGCGGGAGCAGAATGCGCTCGCGTACTCCATCTATTCCTATGTGACCGCGTACCGCGATACGGGGCTGCTCACGGTCTACGCCGGGACCGATCCCGCGAACGCGCTCCAGGCGGTGCGTCTCATCATGAAGGAGCTCAAAAAGATCAGGGACGAAGGGATCACGCCCGCGGAGGAGCTGCGGGTGAAGAACCAGACCAAGGGCAGCCTCGTCCTGTCGCTCGAGAGCAGCAACAGCCACATGAGCAGGCTCGCGAGGCAGGAGATCAATTTCGGGAAGTACCACTCCGTGGACGACATCATCAAAAGCGTCGAGAAGGTGACCGCCGGGCAGGTGCAGCGGCTCGCGCAGCAGTATTTTACGAGTGAGAACATCTCGCTCTCGATCCTCGGTCCCCTGGCAAAGACCGATGTGCCGGATTCGGTGCTGGAAATATAGGGTCAGTGGACAGTAGACAGTAGACAGT
>CAKKPG010000208.1 GCA_919901555.1 Nitrospiria bacterium
ACAGGAGACAGGAGACAGGAGACAGGAGACAGGAGACAGGAGACAGGAGACAGGAGACTCCTGTCTACTGCCTGCTACTTACTACCTACGACGACAGCGCCGCCAGTCCTTTCCGGTCCTTGATGATGATCTTGCCGTCGGCATCGACGACGAGCCCTTCTTTTTTGAATTTGCTGAAGGTGCGGATGGAGGTCTCCACGGTGGTGCCCACCATGTCCGCCACGTCCTGCTTGGTGAGGCGCATGTCGATGAGGAGGCCGTCCTTTGTCTCCACGCCGACCTTGCCGGCCAGCTTGAGGAGGAGCGCCGCGATCCTGGCTTCCACGCGCTCCAGGGCGATGTTCTTCAGCGAGTCGTAGGAGCTCTTCATCCGGTCGCCCAGCTGGAGCGCAATGCAGTACATGAGGTTCGGGAACCGATCCACGAGGCGCATGAGGTTCTTCCGCGATATCTTGATCACCTCCGTGTCTTCCATGGCGACGGCGTTGGCGGGATAGGGAAAGTTCTTGAGCACGGCCACGCCGCCGAAGATGTCGCTGGGGGATATCACTTCGAGGATGATCTCTTTTCCTTCATGGGAAATTTTCGTGATCTTCACCTTGCCCGAGGAAACGATATAGAACCAGTCAGGCGGTTCACCCTCGGAGAAGATGGTCTCTTTCTTTTTGTAAGAGGCGGCGGCCAGGTATGCACCCAGCTCCTTCAGTTCCTCGTCGGAAAGATTTTTGAATAGACTGATTTTATGCAGGTTTTTCATGGTTCGAAAATAATATCCTAAATCGGCACACTAATCCAGAAAAAAATAGCGGTTATATTATTAAAAGAATGCACACCGCGTAACCCGAACAAGCCGGAACCAAATGCGCCGCGAAGACGCGAAGGCGCAACAACGTGCTTCGTTGACAGGGACCGCGACATTTTCACTGGGACTAAAACAGAAGTTTCAGCATGCTTGTATAGTCTTAAATAGAGCTTGTATAAAATTTTAATTTGTGGTATCGTCCTTCCCCATAGATTGTCAAATCTTATCTAAAGGGGGTTTCGGAAACATGAAGAAATTTTCGGTTATTCTGGCAGCAGTGTTGTCGCTGTGCCTCGTCGTGTCGCTCGCGTTCGCGGCCGAGTCCAAGAAGGGCACCATCAAGGGCATTGATGAGAAGGCCGGCACCATCACTTTCTGCACTGAGGGGACTACCACCGACATGACGCTCAAAGTGGACAAGTCCGTTGACCTCAAAAACGTGAAAAAGGATTCAAAGGCAGAGGTCATGATTGAAAAAGACACAGTGATGTCGATCAAAGCCGCAGGGAAGAAGCCTGTGGTAGGCTGCTAAGAAGTCATCATCCGACAGGGGCCGTTCGCCGACAGGCGGGCGGCCCCTGTCATTTCATCCCCCCCGTAATCCTTCTCAAAAACCCGGCAAACCATAAGAACACGATCAGCGGCAGTGACGGCAGCATATCGAGCGTCTTCGCGCTTTTCAGCTTCACCAGGTTCAGCCCGTCCTTGAGCGATCCGAAGATGGTCATGGAGCCCACGTAAATTCCTGGAAAGTCCTGCAATGAAATCCCTTGATTTATACGGGGTTTTGTTTTATTATTGTGCCGTTGTTACGGGCAGGTCATCTGCGGAACTGAATGATAATTTTAAGAGGAGGAGTACGGTGATCAAGGTGAACCAGGAAGAGCTTCAGGAGAAGATCAAGAAATTGAAACAGGCGGCGGCTGAGAAGAAGGCCAAGGCCGGGGAAAAGAAGGACGACCCCGAGGCGCGCAAAGCGAGCAAAAAAGTGAAACGGGCACAGCGCAAGCTCCGCGTCGCCAAGGCCTACAAGTCCGCCAGCACGAAGAAGGCGGCGGCCGAGGCAGCTCCGGCCGGGGAGAAGGCCTCTGCGTAAGCAAGGTGATGCGATGTCCTCTCTCGCACTTCGAACGCTCGGCATCGGCCTTGTTCTCGCGGCTTCCGTTCTCTCGGCGTCCTGTGCAGGCCCGCGAGACCGCTCGGCCCTGCTGAGCATACCGACACCGTCTCCCGCGCCCGTGCCGGGCGAGATCTACCGGGAGACGGGCGTGTCGTCCTGGTACGGCAAGGACTTTCACGGCAGGAAGACGGCGAATGGAGAGACCTATGATATGTACGGTCTCTCCGCCGCTCACCGGACGCTGCCCCTCGGCGCCTCCATTCGCGTTACGAACCTCGATAACTATAAGACCGTTAAGGTGAAGGTGAATGACCGGGGGCCTTTTGCCAGGAACCGGGTCCTTGACCTTTCCTACGGCGCAGCGAAGGAACTCGGGTTTGTGGCCCAGGGGACAACGAGGGTGCGCATCGAGACCGTGGAGCCCATCCGGGATTCGGCCCAGTTCACGGTCCAGGCAGGCGCCTTCGTGGAAGAGGGGAACGCGAAACAGCTGAAGCAGCGGCTGTCCAGAAGATTCGATTCCGTCTCCATCGTCTCCTCTGAGTCGAACGTGGGGAAGTTCTACCGCGTGCGCGTCGGCTCCTATTCCAGTGAAGAGAAGGCTGAACTCGTGGCGAGCAAGCTTACGCTCGAGGGGCTGGAGCCGATCGTGATGAGGAAGGACTGAGCAGAATTGAAAATTGAAGATTGAAAATTGGAAATTGAAAAATCCATGAAGATCAACGTAGAGACCGGCAAAATAGAGAACGTGAAGACCGATGCGGCAATTCTGCCGGTGTTCGAGGACGAGAAGCCGGGCAGGATCGCCGAACGGGTGGACAAGGCACTCGGAGGCACGATCCAAAAACTGATCAAACGGGGAGATTTCAAGCCCAAGGTCGGGACCGCGGCCCTCATCTATCCCGAGGGAAAGATCGCGGCAGAGCGGCTCATCCTTGCGGGCCTGGGCAAACGGGCCGACGTCACCCTCGACCGTCTGCGGCAGGCCGCGGGGAAGGCGGCTCCTTATGCCAGAATGTCCGGTGCCCGTAATTTCGCGTTCGTCACTGACGGGTTCGGCCTCGACCCTCAGGAATCGGCGCAGGCGCTCACCGAAGGAAGCGTCCTCGGCCTCTACCGCTTCTTGAAATACAAGACCGACGAAGAGAATGATCGTAAAAAAGAGGTAGAGGAAATCACGTTCCTCACGGAGGCCGCGTCCCTCGTAAGGACCATGCAGAAAGGGGTGTCTACGGGCGAGGTCATTGCCGGCGCAACCGTCATGGCGCGCGACATGGTAAACCACCCCTCGGCGGACATGACGCCCACGGTCATTGCGGGGATCGCCAGGGACATTGCAAAGAAACACAAGCTCAGACTCCAGGTCCTGGAGAAAAAGCAGATGCAGCGGCTCGGCATGGGCGCGCTCCTGGGCGTGGCGTCGGGGAGCGCACAGCCGCCGAAGTTCATCATCCTGGAATACCGCGGCGGGGGGAAAAAACCGTTCATCGCCCTCGTGGGCAAGACCGTTACCTTCGATTCCGGCGGCATTTCCCTCAAGCCCCCGGAGAACATGGACAGGATGAAGGACGACATGTCCGGCGGCGCCGCGGTCCTCGGCGCGATCCGGAACGCCGCCGCGCTCAGGCTTCCCCTCAACGTCGTCGGCCTCCTTCCTGCCACGGAGAACATGCCGGGCGGCAGCGCGTACAAGCCGGGCGACGTGCTCACGACCCTGTCGGGCCAGACCATCGAGATCATCAGTACCGACGCCGAAGGCAGGCTCATCCTGTCCGACGCACTGGCTTATGCGTGCACCTATAAACCGGCGGTGATCGTCGACATTGCAACGCTCACCGGCTCGTGCAGGGTCGCCCTGGGCCAGGAGGCCACCGGCATGCTCGGCACCGACGAGAAACTCAAGCAAAAGATGCGCGAGGCAGGCGAAAAAGCCGGCGAGCGCGTCTGGGAGATGCCGCTCTGGGAGGGCTACTACGACCTGATCAAGAGTGATATCGCGGACATGAAGAACACCGGCGGCAGGGACGGCGGCGTGATCACGGCAGCGGCCCTGCTTTCCAAGTTCGTGCAGAAATACCCTTGGGTGCACCTCGACATCGCGGCAACGGCCTGGACCGATAAGGACCGGCCCTACACGCCCAAGGGGGCCGCGGGCATCGGCGTGCGGCTGCTGACGCAGTTTCTCAGGGACTTCAAGAGCTGATTTTTTGCCACGGATGCACACAGATGAACACGGATAAAAGCTTGATGCATGTGGTAAGGCGAAGAACAGGGTAAAATAACAGCCTCATCCGGTTCTCATCGGTGTCAATCCGTGTTAATCCGTGGCTAAAATCGTTTTGAGGTTTTTGTACTCTCCGTGCCTCTGTGGCAGATTTTGCCCTTCTTAATC
>CAKKPG010000209.1 GCA_919901555.1 Nitrospiria bacterium
CTGCTCAGGGTCGGCAAAGAGTTCAACAAGAGCGGCTACTATGCCATCGAGTACTGCGGCAAGGAGGGGGAGTGCACCGGCTGCGCCCTCTGCGCCGAGATGTGCCCCGACGCCGCCATTGAAGTCTGGAGGTAAAAATCTATGACAAGAACGCGTTATGTTGTCATATAATGTATAATGTATATCGTAGTGGGGAATGAGCAGGTGTGGGAGACCATGAAAGCTACATCATGTTTTCAGTATCGCACTGTACTATTAAAGAGTATGATTTGGCAAAAATAGGGGGGGTTTTCATGGGACGATGGATAGGTAAAAGATCGGCATTCATGCTCGGCGTGATGTTTAACTTATTTTTTGCATTGCTGCTTCCCGCTGATTCTATAGGAGAATGTAGAGATGTAGTTGGTAATGGTACATGGGTATGCGATACTGAAGCCGAAGCAACAGAATATCTAACGTTGTCATCTACTTATTGTTCCAGGTCTCCCATTTGCCACTGCTATGGTTTTGAGACAAAAAATAGCGCCGGTATGATGTATAGGGTCGCTAAGTTCTGCTGCTACAATGATTGCATTCCTTGGGGTTCTTTTTCTATTTACTTCGGATGCTATACCCCCGTTACTAGTTGTGTGTGCACAAATGGCCAGACACAGTCATGCAGCGACGGCTGCCAAGCTGGTGGAACGCAGACCTGCATAAACGGTCGATGGGGGCCTTGTCAGTGTTGCGAAAGCACCGACCCCTGTTGTGGCAGCACTGATCCCTGCTGCGGCAGTACCGATCCCTGCTGTGGCAGTACCGATCCCTGCTGTGGCAGTACCGATCCCTGCTGTGGCAGCACTGATCCCTGCTGTGGAAGTACTGACCCGTGCTGCGGCAATTCTGACCCCTGTTGCGCGAGCGGAGACCCCTGTTGCTCAACGAATACATCTCTTTTCTCTTTCGCCAACGTCGCCTCCGGCAACCTCTCTCACAACCAGGACCTTTTCACCGCCAAGGGTGCCGGGCTTGGCGTGAGTATGACCCTCTATTACAACAGCCTCAATACCTACACCGGCTCTTTAGGACAAAAGTGGACCCACACGTACGACACAAGCCTTCGCACAGCGCGTGGCGGGTCGATGATTTTCAAAGACGGAAACGGTGAAGAAAGACTATATACCAAAAGCGGTAGTGGCTATACATCTCAGCCAGGCGATTATTCAACCCTCGGCCAAAGCGCCGACGGGACCTTTGTCATTACGTACAAAGACGGCCGGAAGCATAACTTCAATCACGACGGCAAAATCATGTCCATCATCGACCGGAACGGCATTGCCGTCACGTTCACCTATACCAGCGGCAATCTGACTACGGTAACCGATCCGGCAGGCCGAACTATCACGCTGAACTACGATGCGAACAACAGGATTTCCACCTTAACCGATCCCGGTGGAGGCGTATTTACTCTTAGCTACAACGGAAATACACTATCATCCGTGACCAACCCCGATGGCGGGCGATGGAGCTACACCCATGATGCCGATGCCTACCTGCTCGCCAAGACCGACCCGAACAACAACACAACCACCTATGCGTATGACTCAAACCACAGGATCGTAAAAGCCGTAAATTCCGAAGGGCGTATCAAGACCATGACGTACGCTCCAGGAGACAAAACGTCGCAGATGACGGAAGCAGACGGCGGCATCTGGGCATATAAATATGACACGAAACTGGGAGCACTGCTTCAGAAGACAGACCCGAGCGGAAACAGCACGAGCTATACTTACGACCAGAACAGGAACATGCTCACCAAGACCGATCCTGACGGCACAACCACGAGTTACACCTATGACGGAAGCGGCAACATGTTATCCACAACCGATGCCCTGGGCCAGACAACTACCTACGCCTACAACATATTCGGCCAGGTATTGTCCATCAAAGATTCGCAAGGGAATATCACCGCGTATGCCTTCGATGAGAAAGGGAATCTCACATCCATAACCGATCCAACAGGAGCGACCACGCAGTATCAGTACGACGCGAGAGGGAACGTAACAAAAGTAGTCAACCCTCTGGGTCAGACAACAACGTTTGGCTATGACGGGCAGAACAACCTCATCTCCCTGACCGACCCCACCGGCGCGACCACACGATTCACCTATGACGCAAGCGGCAATGTCACGAGCCAGACCGATGCCAACGGGAATACCACCCGCTTCGAGTACGACAGCAGCAACCGGCTCATCAAAGTCACCGATCCGGCAGGCAACGTGACCACCTTCGGCTATGACAAGAACGGCAACCGTACATCCCAGACCGACGCGAACGGGAACGTGACACGATACGAGTACAACTCCAAAGGGCAATTGATCAAAGTCATCGACGCCTTGGGCAATGTCACCACGTACACCTATGGTGGGAGTGGATGCGTCACCTGTGGAAGCGGCGGTGAAAAGCTCACCTCCATCACCGACGCGAACGGGAACACCATCCGCTATGAGTATGACCAACTTGGCCGGAAGATTAAAGAGACCGATGCTTTGGGGAACGCTACGCTGTATTCCCATGACACAAAAGGCAACCTTCTCACCAAGACTGACGCTAATGGCCATGTGACCTCGTTTGCTTACGACCCCCTTGGAAGAGTGCGAGAGCAAATAGATGCCCTCATGGGCGTGATGAAATCCGAATATTCCCCGAAAGGTCAGGTCACCAAGGTCACCGATGCTCTCGGCAATGCCACGACATACGAATATGACGCCATGGGCTGGGTCATCAAGACCGCATCGCCCGATACGGGAATTGTTACCTATACCTATAATGTCACTGGTACTCTTGCAAGCAAGACCGACGCAAGCGGGACCACCATAAACTATCAGTACGATAGCCAGAACCGGCTGACAACCATTGACTTCCCGACGGATGTCGATATTACCTACACCTACGATGACTGCACAAACGGCAAAAGCCGTGTCTGCACCATGACCGATCAGGCAGGAACGACAGAGTACGAATACGACAAGCTCGGCCGGATCGTCAAGGAGAAGAAGACAATCCTCGGCGTCACCTATATAGCAAGCTACTCTTACGATAAAGCCGGCACGCTCACGGGTATTACTCTGCCAAGCGGTCGACAAATCGCGTATGCCTACGACAAGGTCAACCGGCCCACAGGTGTTACCGCGAAACTTAAAAACACGACGGTTCTGGCGAGCAGCATAGCGTATGATCCGGTCGCCAATCTCACATCCATCACTCTAGGCAACGGTCTCACCCAATCCTGGACGTACAGCGCGGCTCGTAGGATTAGCACGATTGCTGTCCCCGGCGTCAGGTCACTATCATACGGCTATGATCCCGTCGGGAACATCACGAACATTACGGATCCGCTTGATCCCGCGAAGTCAAAAACGTATACGTATGACCCGCTCGATCGCCTTGCAAGCGCCCTCGGGCCATGGGGTACTCTCGCATGGACTTATGATACCAATGGCAACCGTCTGAGTCAGACGAACGGCGAGCATTATACATATACGTACAAGGCAAACCGCCTTATGACCCAAAGCAACGGTCATATCGCCTATTGTCAGTACGATAATAATGGCAACACGACGGGCGACGGCAAGAAAGATTTCGTGTATAATCAGAACCAACGACTGATTAAAGCCGTGAAGGACGGCAGAACCGTCGGCGAGTACGCATATAACGGAAACGGCCAGAGGGTCATCAAAAAGACAAAAGAACGTAAACATGACGAACACAATAGTCGGGATCGCGGCGACGATGATGAAAGCGATCATCACATCACGATTTTCCATTATGATTTGTCAGGAAGGTTGATCGCAGAAACCACAGCCAAAGGGAAGCTCATCGCAGACTACGTTTATCTCTACGGCAAGCCTCTTGCCATGATCCGCAAACAGGAGCATAAAGACGAGACTTTCTTTTACCACAACGACCACCTCGGCACACCGAAGGTGCTGACGGATAAGAACAGGAAGGTTGTGTGGAATGTAGAATTCGATCCGTTCGGGAATGAGATTGCCGATGACGATGATTACAGTGACGATGATAAGCACGGCGAGCACGGATATCATCATCAAGGTCGTCGTGGCGATTACATACGCAACGTGACGAACAATCTTAGATTCCCAGGGCAATATTACGATGAGGAAACGGGGCTGAACTACAATTATTTTAGAGACTATAATCCGGTGATCGGGAGGTACATCGAGAGTGACCCGATGGGCATTTTAGAGGGGACAAATCATCTATTCGTTTATGGGC
>CAKKPG010000210.1 GCA_919901555.1 Nitrospiria bacterium
ATCTGGGCGATGAGCATGATGTTCGAGCCGAAGAGGATGACGCCCAGAAGGAGCATGGCCTGGGCAAGGCGGGAGGATTCTCTCGATTCGAAATAATAGGCGAGCCCGTAGGCCAGGCCCATGCCGCCGAACAGGACGACGAGCTTTGTGACCTTGGCCATCGCCTGCCAGTTGGCTGCGAAGAAGGTTATGATGCCGGAGCCCAGAAGAAGGACCCCCAGCATGGCGAAGGCGACGGTTAAAAAATGGGCGCCCCCCGGTTCACCTGCCACGTGCTCGAGAATGGACTTATCGCCGCCCGGCTTGACCCAGCCCCGTTGCAGCCACAAAGGCAGGTCTTGACGCAGCCGCTTGAGATAACCGTTGTTGTTCATCGTCGGCCTTTCCTCCGCGAGAGCCCGCAGGACCGCGGCTCCCTTCCCGTCTCGCTCACCTCACCCATGGCGACCCGCTCCATTTATGTGGAGAGAGCGTGCACCTTTTTGTGATCACCCGCTGCCTGCGCGCAGTTCCGGATGGCCTTCAAAACGTCCTCCACGGCAAGGATGGCCCCGCCCGGCCTGCCGTAGAACGAGACCTCGGCCCGGCCGTTCACCGCGAGCTTCACGTCTTCCACCATCTGGCCCATGTTCATCTCCACCACAAGGAAGCGCTCCACCTGCCCGGCGGCGCTTGCAATGATCTTCTCGGGGAAGGGGAAAAGCGTAATGGGCCTGATCAGTCCGACGTTGAGTCCTTCCGACCTCGCTTGCGCCACGGCGGACTTGGCAATGCGCGCCGCCGTTCCGAATGCGACCACGGCGACCTTCGCGTCCGTCATGCGCACCGATTCACACATCGCCTCGCGTTCGGCCATCCGGTCGTACTTGGCCTTTAACAGGTAATTCCGCTGCTCCAGCATCCCCTCTTCCCCAGGCAGCATGAAGAGCGACCGGATCACCTTGGCCGGCTGTCCCTTGGCCTTACCCGTGAGCGCCCAGGGTTTATCGAACCGCTTCGGCGTGATCTCCGGCAGTTCCACGGGCTCCATCATCTGGCCGAGCACGCCGTCTCCCAGGATCATCACCGGCGTCCGGTACTCATCGGCCTTTTCGAAGGCGCGCACCGTGAGGTCCACGACCTCCTGCAGGCTCGCCGGCGCGTACACGAGCAGCTTGTAATCGCCGTGGCCGCCGCCCTTCACCGCCTGGAAGTAGTCGGCCTGGGAGGCCGAGATGTTGCCCAGACCCGGTCCGCCCCGCTGCATGTTCACGATCACCGCGGGGAGCTCCGAAGCCGCGATAAAGGAAAGCGCCTCCTGCATCAGGCTGATGCCCGGACTGGACGAGGAGGTCATGGCCCGTTCGCCCACGGCCGCGGCGCCGTACACCATGTTGATGGCCGCGATCTCGCTCTCGGCCTGTATGAAGGTGCCGCCGAGCTCCGGCAGCCTGCGGGACATGAACTCCGGGATCTCGTTCTGCGG
>CAKKPG010000211.1 GCA_919901555.1 Nitrospiria bacterium
CAAATTTGTCGCACACCCTGTCTCTCACCGCCTACTCTGGTCCATGGGGGGCATGCAGGTACAGGAGGCGAGGGTTTCCCGCCATGATCGGCAATCAATAAGGCCGACAGCAGCCGATTCCGGTATAAGCATCCACCTCGACTGTTTTCCCTTCACGACGAAAAAGAACCGACGTCCGATGCCCCGTTTTTCCCCGCCGAATTTTCTATAACCAAAAACTTCCCGGCCATTTATATTATTTATAGGTAAAATTCTTGACTTTGTTTTTTCATTGTGATACTTTTTTGAGGCTTTCAAAGCACAAACACTGGTTTCTCTTTTTCCCGAGAGGCGCTCCACAATGATCGATATTAACATCTCACTCCTTTATCAGCTGGTCAACTTCATCGTGCTGCTCATTGCGCTCAATGTCATTCTGTTCAAGCCCATCCGCCGCATCATGCAGGAGCGCGCACAGGGCGTCAGCGCCGCCTTCAATGACGCCAAGACCGCACAGGAGCGCGTCCAAAGCCTGCTCGAACAGTACAACGCATCGCTGGCCGAGGCCAAACAGAAGGCCACGGCAACGTACACCACCAGCTATCAGCAGGGGCTTGACGCCCAGCGGGACATGATCGCCGCGGAGCGGACCAGGGGTTCGGAGCTTCTCGACAAGGCGCGGGCGGAGATCACGGCAGCGTCCGGCTCCACACGGGCCGAGCTCCGGAAAGAGGCGGAGCGGCTGTCCCGGGAAATTACCCTCAAACTGCTCGGGAGGGCCGTGTAGCCATGACGAAGGGTGTGGATGCCGTGATAAAAAAGATCATGCCGTTTCTTTCCTCCCTTCTGGCAACGCTTTATGCCGCGCCGGTGTTTGCGGAGAACGAGGCCCACGGCGGGCACGCCGAGGAGATCACGTTCCTCGGCGACTGGCTCCCCCGGCTGATTAATTTCGCCATCATCATGGCGGTGCTCGTCTATTTTCTGAGAAAGCCGATCCGGGACGCCTTCAAGTCCCGCACCGCCGAGATCGCAAAATCCATTGAGGAGTCCCGGCAGGCCCGCGAGCGCGCCGTGGCGGCCCTGGCCGAAATGGAGCGCAAGGTCAAAGACCTTGAGGCCGAGACGAACAGGCTCATCGAAGAGGCCGGGACGCGGGGCGAGAAAGACAAGGCGGCGCTCGTCGAGGAAGGCAAGAAAGTCGCCCAGGACGTTCAGGCCCAGGTCAAGCAGGGCATCGATATTGAGGTCCAGAAGGCAAAGGCCGCCCTCGCCAGGGAAGCCTCCCTCCTCTCCATCGACCTGGCTGAAGGCACGATCAGGGAAAAAATAGGCAAGGAAGACCATGATCGCATCCTCAAGGAATACATCGGGAAGATAGGAGGCCGGGGTTGATCAGGGTAATAGCAAAGCGGTATGCCGGCGCCCTCGCGGATCTGAGCGAGGAAAAAAAGACCGTGGACATGACGCAGGCGGACCTCGCCGCGTTTGTGGAGGCCGTTGAAGCCCATCCGGACATGCAGAGGCTCTTTGCGAGCCCGGTGTTCACCGCGGAAGACAAGAAGGCCGTGATCCGGGAGCTTGCCGCGAAGCTGAAGCTCCAGCCGACCACCCAGCGGTTCATCGAGCATCTTGCCGAGGCGGGCAGGATCCGGTACGTGCGCGACGTCTCCGAGGCGTTCCAGGCGCTCATCGCCGACCGTCGGAACCGGGCCTCGGTGCGGCTGAGCACCGCTGCGCCGCTGAACAACGGCGACCTGGCCGAGATCAAAAAACGGCTTGAGGCCATAACGGGAAAGACCGTGGACATCAATGCACAGGTCGACCCCGCGCTCATCGGCGGAGCAAAGGCCCAGATCGGGAGCGTCATCTACGACGGGACGATCAAGAACCAGCTTGCCAAGATGCGTGAAGAGCTCGTGAATTAGCGCCGGCAGCCGCAGGACACGTTCTGTGAATGACCATCGGCGATACAGGATTTGAATATACCATGCAACCCTGATGGGTAGCCCCCCTGAGCGAGGGATACCACGAAAGAGTAAGGAGCGCAGCAATGCAGATTAAAGCACAGGAAATCAGCGAGATCATAAAAAAGAAGATATCAGACTTCGAGAAGACCGTTGAGGTCGCCGAAGTCGGCACCGTGATCACCGTCGGCGACGGTATTGCCAAGGTCTTCGGACTCGACAACGTCATGTCCGGCGAGCTCCTGGAGTTCCCGGGAGGCGTCATGGGCATGGCGCTCAACCTCGAGGAGGAGAACGTGGGCGCGGTGCTCATGGGAGACGACTCCAAGATCCGCGAGGGCGACATCGTGAAGCGGACCAAGAGGATCGCCGAGGTGCCCG
The DNA here is from genome assembly GCA_919901555.1 of Nitrospiria bacterium. Taxonomy (GTDB): domain Bacteria; phylum Nitrospirota; class UBA9217; order UBA9217; family UBA9217; genus CAKKPG01. The sequence goes on from CAKKPG010000211.1 coordinate 2,328, forward strand.
TGGGCGATGCGATCGTCGGCCGTGTGGTGGACGGCATCGGCCAGCCCATCGACGGCAAGGGCCCCATCGCCTCGAAGGAGTTCCGCAAGATCGAAGTGATTGCGCCGGGCATTGTGAAGCGCCAGTCGGTGCGCGAGTCGCTCCAGACCGGCATCAAGGCTATTGACGCCATGATCCCCATCGGCCGCGGCCAGCGCGAGCTTATCATCGGCGACCGCCAGACCGGCAAGACTGCCGTTGCCATTGACACCATCATCAACCAGAAGGGCCAGAACGTCACCTGCATCTACGTGGCCATCGGCCAGAAACGCTCCACCGTGGCGCAGGTGGTCAAGACCCTTGCCGAACACGGGGCCATGGACTACACCATCATCGTGTCGGCAACGGCCTCGGACCCGGCGCCGCTCCAGTTCATCGCTCCCTACACGGGCTGCACCATTGGCGAATACTTCCGCGACAAAGGCGGCCACGCCCTGATCGTGTATGACGATCTGTCGAAGCAGGCCACGGCTTACCGCCAGCTCTCGCTGCTCCTCCGCAGGCCTCCGGGACGCGAGGCGTACCCCGGCGACGTATTCTATCTCCATTCACGTCTCCTGGAGCGCGCTGCAAAACTGTCCGACAAGATGGGCGGCGGATCGCTCACAGCGCTTCCGATCATCGAGACCCAGGCCGGCGACGTGTCCGCTTACATCCCGACGAACGTGATTTCCATCACCGACGGACAGATCTTCCTCGAATCCGACCTCTTTTACTCCGGCGTGCGGCCGGCCATCAACGTGGGCATCTCCGTGTCCCGCGTGGGCGGCAGCGCGCAGATCAAGGCCATGAAGCAGGTGGCCGGTACGCTCCGCCTCGACCTGGCGCAATACCGCGAACTCGCGGCCTTTGCCCAGTTCGGCAGCGACCTCGACAAGGCCACGCTGGCCCAGTTGAACCGCGGTCAGCGCATGGTGGAGCTTTTGAAGCAGGACCAGTACGTGCCTATGCTGGTTGAGCAGCAGATTTTCGTGATTTTCGCAGGGACCAACGGATATGTGGATGAAGTTCCCGTGAACGCGGTGAGGAAGTTCGAGGCGGAACTCCTGCGGTTCGTGACCAGCAAATACCAGTCGCTGCTCGATGACATCAAGGGCAAAAAGCAGCTCGATGACGACCTCAAGGCGCGCATCAAGAGCGCCATCGAGGAGTTCAAGAAGTCGTTTACTGCGTAAACAGTTTAGAGTTTATAGTTTTTGGTTTTTAGTTAACAACAAACTTGAAACTCAAAACTTAAAACTCGAAATTAGGAATTACTCATGCCCAGCTTACGAGACATTAAAAGAAAGATCACGAGCGTCAAGAAGACCCAGCAGATCACCAAGGCCATGAAAATGGTGGCGGCCGCGAAGCTCCGCCGCGCGCAGGAACGTGTGATCGCGGCGCGCCCCTACGCGCGCAAGATGCTCGCCGTGATCGCGAACCTTGCCGGCCGTGTGGAGCGGGCGCAGCATCCGCTGCTTGCCAAGCGGGAACCCAAACAAGTGAAGCTCATGGTGCTCACCTCGGACCGAGGTCTCTGCGGCGCGTATAATACCAATATCTTGCGCAAGGCAGTTGAGGCGGTCAAGCAGTTCAAGGCCGAGGGCAAGGAAGTAAAGGTGAATGTCGTGGGTCGAAAAGGCCGCGACTTTTTCCGAAAACGTTCCGGATATACCCTGGGCAAGGTGTGGTCGGAACTCGGCATGATCGACTATGAGAAGGCCGCCGATGTAGGCAAGAACATTGTCGAACGCTTTGCCGCAGGCGATGCCGACGAGGTCTATCTTCTTTACAACGAGTTCAAGAGCGTGATGCAGCAGAAGGTCACCCTTGAGAAGCTCTTGCCCGTGGAGCCGCCTACAGATGCGGACCCGTTCATGGCCGCGGTTGAGTATCTCTATGAGCCTTCAGCTGAAGCGATCCTGAGCTCGATCCTGCCGAAGCATATTGAAGTGCAGGTCTATCGCTCGATGCTTGAGAGCCAGGCGAGCGAGATGGGATCGCGGATGACGGCCATGGACTCCGCCACGCGGAATGCCAAGGACATGATCGGGCGACTCACGCTGAAGTTCAACAAACAGCGCCAGGCCGCGATCACCAAGGAGATCTCCGAGATCGTGGGCGGAGCGGAAGCGTTAAAATAGCATTGCAAATTGCAAATTGTAAGTTGTAAATTTCAAATTTAACATTTCCAATTTACAACTTACAATTCAATATTTCAAAGAATATTGCCACAGGGGGTTATCAATGAGCACAGGGAAAATAGTACAGGTGATGGGCGCGGTGGTGGACTGCGAGTTCCCCGTCGGCAGCCTTCCCCAATTGATGAACGCGCTTAGGATCGATCAGGCCGAGGACAAGAACTTCGGCACACCCGAGACGCATCTGACGCTCGAGGTTGCGCTTCACCTCGGCGAGAACCGGGTGCGCACGGTGGCCATGTCTTCAACCGACGGTCTCATGCGCGGCATGAAGGTCAACGACACCGGCAAGCCCATTTCCATGCCTGTCGGCAAGGAAGTGCTCGGTCGCATCATGAACGTGATCGGCGAGCCTGTGGACGAAATGGGGCCGATCACGACCAAGGACACGCTTCCCATTCACCGGTCCGCTCCGATGCTGGAAGAACTCGACCCCACGAAGCAGCTTTTTGAGACCGGCATCAAAGTCGTCGATCTCCTGGCGCCATACACCAAGGGCGGTAAAACGGGCCTTTTCGGCGGCGCGGGCGTGGGCAAGACCGTTATCATCATGGAGTTGATCAACAACGTGGCAAAACAGCACGGCGGCTACTCGGTATTCGCGGGCGTGGGCGAACGTACCCGCGAAGGTAATGACCTCTGGGCCGAGATGAAGGAGTCGGGCGTTATCAGCAAAGCGGCCTTGGTCTTCGGCCAGATGAACGAGCCGCCGGGAGCGAGGCTCCGCGTCGGCCTCTCGGCCCTCACCGTGGCCGAGTATTTCCGCGATACCATGGGACAGGACGTGCTCCTGTTCGTTGACAACATATTCCGCTTCACCCAGGCCGGTTCCGAAGTGTCGGCGCTCCTCGGCCGTATGCCGTCGGCCGTCGGTTACCAGCCGACGCTGGGCACGGAAATGGGCGCCCTTCAGGAGCGCATCACCTCCACGAAAAAAGGATCGATCACTTCGGTGCAGGCTATCTACGTGCCTGCCGACGACTTGACCGATCCGGCGCCGGCAACAGCTTTTGCGCACCTCGACGCCACCACGGTGCTTTCGCGCCAGATCTCGGAGCTCGGCATTTATCCTGCCGTGGACCCGCTCGATTCAACGTCGCGCATCATGGATCCCCACGTGGTCGGAGAGGAGCATTACTCCGTTGCGCAAAGGGTGCAGCTCGTGCTGCAGCGGTACAAGGAGCTCCAGGACATCATCGCGATCCTTGGTATGGACGAGCTCTCGGACGAGGACAAGCTCTCCGTGTCCAGGGCCAGAAAGATCCAGCGCTTCCTGTCCCAGCCCTTCCAGGTGGCCGAAGCCTTTACCGGCACACCGGGCAAATATGTACCCCTCAAGGAGACCATCAAGGGATTCAAGGAACTCGTTGACGGTAAGATGGATGATATTCCCGAGCAGGCGTTCTATATGGTCGGCCCCATCGAGGAAGTGTTCGAGAAGGCGGAGAGACTGGGTTACAAGCGGTAATTGCTCCAGCGGGCCGGTACGTTTCCGGTAAATTTTTGTGCTGATCGGCAAACTTGACGGTAACGTCGGACGGTTACGAGGCCCGTATCGTGAAGCGTCTTTCGGTAACGGAAAAATGAGAACACGAGCGACCCTGCCGCCTGACGAAACGGGCATCGTGACCGTTACCGTGACCCTGAAAAAACACAATTGAGTGCCGAGGATTGGAAAAAGAACATGGTCGCTGAAAAAGGAAAAATGCTCCTGGAGGTCGTTGCGCCGAGCCGCCAGGTGGTCCGTTCGGAGCGCGTAGACGAAGTGCTTGCGCCGGGTAGCGAAGGCGAGTTCGGCGTGCTGCCGGGACATACGCCCTTCCTGACAACCCTCAAAGTGGGCCTGCTTTCATACCGTGAGGGGACGGAGTGGCACCACCTTGCCGTTGACTGGGGATACGCGGAAGTCGGGCCGGACCGGGTGGTGATCCTGGCCGAGGGCGCGGACCGCGCGAGCGAAATCGACCTTGCCGAGGCCAGGCTGGCAAAGGAGCGCGCGGAAAAGATGCTGGGCGAGAAGCTTGAACAGAAAGACCATGAGAAGATGCGCATCGAACTCCTCAGGGCCCTGATCAGGATCCAGGTGGCGGAGAAGCACGGAGGACAGAAGTAGAGTTCCGGGAGGCATGCCGCACGCTGCGGATAGAATTGGCAAAAAAGGCAGTCCCCTCCGGGCCTGCCTTTTCCATTTTGCTCAGGCCCGGAGGGACGCAAAAGGCGTAAAAAAGTGACGGCGGTTTTCAGCGGAATATCCTTGACAGCTTGGGATTCTTACTTTATATTTATTCCAAACTTAGTGCCATGCTGAAAAAACTGCAAAAACAGGGAAACAAAGCCGGATTCAAGCGCACCCCGCAGCGGCTTGCCATCCTCGAGTATCTGGAAGGCAACCTGTCGCACCCGTCCGCTGAGGACATCTACCGGGCCGTCTCCCGGAAATACCATTCCATGTCCTTTGCCACGGTGTACAATACCCTCAACACCCTTGCGAAGGGCGGAGCGGTAAGGGAGCTCACCATCGACCCGGAACGGCGCCGGTATGATCCCGACACGAGCCGGCATCATCACCTCATTTGTGTCGATTGCAGGAAGGTCGTGGACATCGCGGGAGACATCGCGGTGGAAATCCCGAAGACCATGGCAAAGGACTTTACCGTGTTCGGGAACCATGTTGAGTTTTACGGACATTGCGCCCCCTGCGGGAAGAAGAAAAAGAAGAAGCCGTGAACTGTTCTCTCTGCCGGGTCTTCTGCGGCAGAGCCTCGTGTCCCCCCCGTCCGGTTTCAGCAGATATAAAAAGCCGCAGTGAAGCGATGGCGGGCGGCGCCGGGTGTTCAGCCTCAGGACCTCCTGATGACCGGATGGCCCCCCGACGCCGGCGGAGCATTTCGCAATGGCGTTGACAGGCCGTGCGTGGGCCTGACAGGAATTCAGATCAATTCCGGTCTTTTGCTGCGCGTGACAGCGCCGGATAAAGGAGGTTGCTATGGGTGCGGTAGAGATCAAGCCCGGCATTTACTGGGTGGGCGCAGTTGACTGGTCGATTCGGGACTTCCATGGGTACATCACCCCGAACGGCACGTCGTACAACAACTATCTTATTCTCGACAAGCACGTGACGCTCGTGGACACGGTAAAGCACGATTTTTCACACTATACCATCGACAATATCCGCGCGCTCACGGACCCCGCGAAGATCGAGAACATCATCATCAATCATATCGAGAACGACCACGCCACGAGCATCGAACACATCATGGCGCTCGCGCGCGCAGCCGTGATCCACATCACCGAGCGCGGGAAGAAAGGGCTCGACCGGTTCTTCGATACGTCCAAATGGAAATTCCGTATCGTGAAAACGGGCGACACCCTGAACACCGGAACGAAGACGATCACGTTCCTGGAAACGCCGATGCTCCACTGGCCCGACTCCATGATGAGCTATGTCAAGGAGGACAAGCTCCTCATCAGCCAGGACGCCTTCGGCCAGCACCTCGCGTCGTCCGCCCGGTTCGACGACGAGTACTGCGACCAGTGCTCCACGGTGGAGCTGGAGCACGCGGTGCGGGACTATTACGCGAACATCCTCATGCCCTTCGGCCCGCTCATCAAGGCCAAGCTCGCCGAGGTGCAGAAGCTCGGCCTCGAGATCGACATGATCGCTCCGGACCACGGCATTATTTGGAGACGGGACCCGGGAAAGATCCTCAAGATGTACCTGGACATGGCGAACGGCAAGGCGGACCTCCGCGTCGTCATCATCTACGATACCATGTGGCAGAGCACCGAATACATGACGACGCCGATCTTGGAGGGGATCAGGGCGGCCGGCGTCGACGTCGAGGTGATCAAGCTGCGGGCCACGCCGACGAGCATCGCAATCAAGCGGTTCTGGGAATCGCGCGCCATGCTTGTCGGGACGCCGACGCTCAATAACATCATGTTTCCGTCCGTCGCTGAGTTCCTCTCGCACCTGCGGGGGCTCCGGCCGAAGGACCGGATCGTCGGCGCCTTCGGCAGCTACGGCTGGGGCGGCGGCGCCGTGAAAGAGGCCTATGGGGAGCTGAAGAAAATGGGGCTCGAAGCGGTGGAGCCGGGCGTGGAGGTCCTCTACCGGCCGAGCGCTGAGGACGAAAAGAAATGCTTTGAGTTCGGGAAGCAGTTTGCCGAGAAAGTGATCGAGTATCATAAGAAGTTTTAGTTCTTTCACTGCAGAGACCGCAGAGAAAGCCAAAATTTTGACTGGATTACAGGATGAGCAGGATAAAAATCAGGATCAGATTTAATCCTGTCGATCCTGTCTAAAAAAGATTCCTGAAGGAGGCGATGATGTGGAGATGCGCCGTATGCGGGTACGTGTATGACGAGGCAAAGGAGGGGAAGAAGTTCGAGGACCTCCCTGACGATTACAAGTGCCCGGTGTGCAATGCACCGAAAGAGGCGTTCGTCAGGATGTAGAACCCACGCAATCAGTTCCCATCAGCACAGGGCGGCCGCCAAGCCGCCTTTTTTATTTGCCGCAGGGCGCGCAAAAAACCAAATCTTCCTTGCAATTTTCCTGAATCTGTAATATCTTCCATCTCATAACGGCTCCTCAACCCTGCCTGCTTCTGTCGTAATGAGTATGCATAAGGGGCCGCTGCCTCAATCTTATTCACAAATACAGGACAGAAGTATTATGGCGCGACAGAAGAAGAATCCCGATAAAAAGAAGGGGTTGGGGTATGGCAACCTCAGCGCGACGTATGCCGAGAGGAGCAGCAAAAAATGAAGCTTGATCTGACATCATTTCGCGATGCTTTTGCCGCACTGGAAAGAAGCATGACGTTTCTGAGCTCCAACAGCGCGAAGAAAGACCCTCTGTTGCATGAGCAATTCCGGAATTCAGCCATTCAGTGCTTTGAATTCACCCATGAGCTGGCGTTCAAGATGATGAAGCGGCAACTGGAGCAGATGAGCCCTGATCCCGCGGCAATAGACAAAATGGCGTACATGGATATCGTGCGCTCCGCGGCCGAGGCCGGGCTGGTCACCGATATCGCGAGATTCAAGGACTACCGTGACAAACGCAATATCACCAGTCACACCTACAACCAGGCAAAGGCGGAAAAAATCGAAGCCATACTGCCGGACTTTCGCGATGACATGCGTTCGTTGCTCGCCGAACTGGAGAAACGGAACCGGTGAAACAAATCGACATAAAACCCATTGAACTCGACATCGTCCGAACTATCCTGGCCCGGCATGTGCCGGAGCGGGAAGTCCGCGCGTTCGGCTCGCGCGTCTCCGGTCCGGCCAAAAAGTTTTCCGACCTCGATCTCGCGGTGATGGGCGAAACTTCCCTATCGTCTTCCGTTTTGGCGGATTTGGAGGAGGCTTTCCGGGAATCCGACCTGCCCTTCAAGGTCGATGTGGTGGAATGGGCCACGACGAAAGAGAACTTCAGGCGGATCATCGAGCAGGAGTACGTGGTGGTGCAGAGAGGGAAGGGGTTAAATAATGGCGGGTAAGTGGCGGGAGGTAGTATCAACAGGCTTTGAGGTATTTACTCCCACTAAAACGCCGTGGAGCCTGCTTCATGCTGCTTTGAACTGTTCGAACAATTAGGGCGCCTGGCAGATGGCGGAGCATATCCTGCTGTTCGGCCGGAAGTAATCGCACAGAGGCAGTTGCCGTGGCCTGACAGGCCTGGTGCTGCGGAGGCGTTTCATCGTATTTGTGGACCGCTCTATGAAAAGGCCGATCAAAATCATTGGGAGTCTCGCCCCCTCGCTGCTATGCGCGACGCGCTGCTGCCGAGGTTGTTGTCGGGGGAGATAAGGGTGAAGGACGCAGAAAAAATTATTGGGGCGGTCGCATGACGTACAACGCACAGCGTTCATTAGAACTTCTCCGTCTTGGCGCCGGACGAGCCGACGCAGCATTTCGCGAAGGCCAGGAAGATGCGATACGCCATCTTGTGGAGGGTCGGGGGCGATTGCTCGTTGTGCAGAAAACGGGCTGGGGCAAGAGCTTTGTCTATTTCATTGCGACCAAACTGCTGCGCGAAGCGGGCGCAGGTCCGGCGCTTCTCATATCGCCCTTACTCTCGCTGATGCGTAACCAGATCGCGGCGGCGGAGCGGATGGGTGTCCATGCCGAAACGATCAACTCCGATAATGAAGAACGCTGGGAACAGGTCGAAGAGAAGATACGGCGCAACGAGGTTGACATATTGCTGATCTCTCCAGAGCGACTGGCGAATGAGCGCTTTCGCACGAAGGTGCTGGCGAGTGTCGCGGCCCGCATCGCTTTGCTGGTCATCGATGAAGCGCACTGTATATCGGACTGGGGCCATGATTTCCGGCCGCACTACCGGCTCATCGAACGGATCGCGAGGACGCTTCCGCAGAACCTTCGGCTGTTAGCCACCACGGCCACAGCGAATAACCGGGTGATGGATGACCTGAAATCCGTGCTCGGGCCAAACCTCACGGTATCCCGCGGGGATCTGAACCGGCCATCACTCAAGATCCAGACGCTCCGGTTTCCTCTGCAATCCGAGCGCTTGGCTTGGCTCGCCGCCCAGGTGCCGAAATTGCCCGGACATGGTATCATCTATACGCTGACTGTGCGTGATGCCGTCCAGGTCGCTGAATGGCTCAAGTCGCGCGGTATCAAGGTCGAGTCCTACAGCGGGGAAACAGGCGAGCGGCGGCCCGAACTGGAACAGGCGCTTCTGAAAAACGAGGTGAAGGCTTTGGTGGCAACAACGGCGCTGGGCATGGGTTTCGACAAGCCTGATCTCGGCTTCGTCATCCACTATCAGGCGCCAGGTTCCGTAGTGGCGTATTATCAGCAGGTCGGACGGGCAGGTCGCGCTCTCGATGCCGCATACGGAGTCCTGTTGAGCGGCAAGGAAGAGACCGATATCACGGATTACTTCATCAAGACCGCCTTCCCGACAAGGGAAGAGGTGAAGCAAGTGCTCGATGCATTGCATTCAGTGCCTGCCGGACTTTCCATCCCCGAGTTGATGGGCAGGGTCAACATCAACAAGGGCAGGATCGAGAAAACGATCTCATTGCTGTCGCTGGAATCTCCGGCGCCTATCGCCAAACAGGGTACGAAGTGGCAGCTGACCGCGACAAAGATGAGTGATGCCTTCCGGCAGAGGGTGGAACGCCTTACTGAGTTGCGGCGAAAAGAACAGGAGCAAATGCAGGCTTTTGTGAACCTCAAGTCAGGTCACATGGAGTTTCTCATCCGCGCGCTGGATGGTGCGCCTGAAGATCTTCGTATGCCACCGCTGCCGGAGCTGACTGATACCCTGGATCAGGTACTTGTTCAGGAAGCGGTAAAGTTCCTTCGCCGGACCAGCCTGCCGATCGAGCCACGCGCAAAATGGCCGGCCGGGGGCATGCTCAAGTATCAACTGAAGGGCTTGATCCCGCCTGAGCATCAGGCACAACCGGGAAAGGCGCTTTGCATCTGGGGCGATGCGGGTTGGGGTTCCGTGGTGCGGGAGGGCAAATATCGAGATGGTCACTTTGCCGACGATCTGGTCGCTGCGTGCAAAAACCTCATCCACGAATGGAAACCGATGCCCGCTCCAGTATGGGTTACGTGCGTTCCATCGCTCCGTCATCCGAAGCTGGTTCCGGATTTCGCGAAAAGACTGGCTGATGCGCTGCATCTTCCCTTTCTTCCGGTAATAGAGAGAACCGAGAACCGGCCGGAACAGAAGACAATGGCTAACAGCGTTCAGCAGGCGCGAAATGTCGATGGCTCCCTTGCTGTTAAGAAAGATAAACTCCCGAAGGGGCCGGTGCTGCTGGTCGACGACATGGTAGACTCGTGGTGGACCTTTACCGTCGCAGCATGGCTGCTTCGTTCGAATGGCTGCAGTGAAGTATTTCCCTTGGCGCTTGCCCTGACGGCGCATGGTGATCAATGATGGCACTTTCATCTAATACACAGGCGATCCTTCTGCTGACGGCCCCGCTGATCGCGGGACGGGGTGCTTCTGAAGGAGAGCCTCTGACACCCGGAGAATACAAAAAACTTGCGCGCATCCTCCGGGATAACCAACGCGAACCGTCCGATTTCCTCGGCTCCGATGTCGGTATGATTGTCGATCTGTGTAAACAGGTCGTGGATGGCACCCGGTTAAAGAGGCTCCTCGACAGAGGTTTCCTGCTTACCCAGGCGTACGAACGGTGGCAGGCGCGGGCGATCTGGGTCATTAGCCGGGCTGACGCCGGATATCCCGAAAGGTTAAAGGCTCGACTCAGGGACGATGCTCCGCCTGTTCTGTACGGCTGCGGGGACGCGGCGCTCCTGGAAACGGGCGGTCTGGCAATCGTCGGATCGCGGAATGTGGACTCTGCGCTTGTAGAATATACCGAGGGCATCGGCAGACTGGCGGCAGAAGCAAAGCGGACTGTGGTTTCGGGTGGAGCACGGGGAATCGATCAGGCTGCAATGAGGGGCGCCTTGGCTGCGGGAGGTCGTGTCGTTGGGGTCCTGGCAGAAAATCTTGAACGTATGGCCCTGGTCCGGGAACATCGTGAATTCCTGATGGAGGGGCGGCTGGTGCTGATCTCGCCCTATGATCCGTCAGCCGGGTTCAATGTCGGAAACGCGATGCAGCGTAATAAGTTGATCTACGCGTTTGCGGATGGAGCACTTGTGGTGAGTTCCGACGTGGAGAAGGGCGGGACATGGGCAGGAGCAATAGAGCAATTGAAAAAGCTGCGGTTTGTTCCGGTCTATGTCCGCACGAAGGGTGAAACAAGCAAGGGACTTGATGCGCTTCGAAGAAAGGGCGCCTTGCCCTGGCCGAATCCAGCGACGACGGAAGCATTTGCAGGAGCTTTGGCAGCGAAAATCTACCCTGAACAAGGCGCTCCTGGTCAGGATGAACTGTCCTTCGCAGTGCGAGAAGAGTCCATGGTACTTTCATCTGAAGATTTGTGTGAAAAGTTGAGAGAGTTGCTTCAGAATACGAAGACAACTCAGACCGAGGCAGATTTAGTAAATATGCTTGGTATCTCCAAGAGCCAGGCGAAAGGATGTCTGAAGCTTCTTGTGAAGGAAGGCGCCGTGAAGAAGCTTTCGAAGCCAGTCCGATACCAGGCGGTTGAAACCTCAGGACGATTGTTTTAATTCAAGGATGGTGTCCATCAGCAGCATATATTTGAATGACATCAAAACAGGAAAACCGCAACAGTGCATCTTTTCCCTATCTCCATACGGGTTCTATTTTTTTCTTATCAAGCTGACCTTTGGTCGGGTTTGCCGTGGAACAGGTCGTTGAGCGATTCGAGACCCTTGCTTTCCAGCAAGGTGTCCAGGTGCATATCGCCGCGCACGCCCAAATCGACACGGTGCTTCTTCTCGATCGTGCCGATGCGCGTATCGCCCTGTTTGATCGGATGTGATCTCCTGGAACCATGGAAAGAAAATCCCTCTCAGTCCCCCTTTTCCAAAGGGGGAGGCGAAGGTACCATCCGGTTGCAATGAGGGGTGAAGGATTTTTTGGAAGACCGTTACATTTTGAGCGCCATAACCGGGCACAGACTGACCAGGAACGGCGCATGAAATGTAACAGGGGCGCTCCGTGCGCCTGACGGCGAAACGGAGATTCGTCTTGACACAACGCCGGGAGTTAAGTAAAATAGCCCAGCTGACATTAAGGTCAATTGGGATATTCTATGTTTACCTATTTCTACCGAAAAGACGACCAGGACATCTTCACCGGGCGCAAGCATGAACTGTCCCTCCTGGAGGGGTGCCTGCTCGCAAAGCGTCCGGCGGACGCGCACCTTTCGGGGCTGCGGCGCATCGGAAAGACCATGCTCATCAAGGAGTTCATCAAGCGCCGCCTTCGCGACCGGGCCGTTCTGCCGGTCTACGTCAACCTGGAGGAGATTGCGGAGACGCCCGAGGACTTTGCTCTCAAGTTTATAGGATGGCATCTCTATTGGCATTATACGAAGGGTGACCGGCTCCCCGGGCCTTTTCTGCACCTGCCGTCGCTCCTGTTCGAGGTGCATGACAAAGCGCTGCGGGACGCCCTCCTGCCGATCACGCAGGAACTGGAAAAGGCGAAGCCCGACCGGCAGCGGCTGCTCCAGGAGTGTTTCGGGTTCTCCGAATCGCTCGCCCGGTTTACGAAAAGACGGGTGCTGCTCTTTCTCGACGAGTTTCAGGAAATCCAGAACCTTACCAATTTCGACCAGACGAAGAACATCCTGAAAATCATGCGCGGCGTCAAAGACCGGTCCGCGAACGTGACCTACTGCATCAGCGGCTCGATCATCTCGGAGATGGAATGGATCACCAAAGACGACCGGAGTCCGTTCTTTAATCAGTTCAGCCACATTGCCGTTCCTCCCTATTCTCCGGAAGAGTCGCGTGAACTCATCCGCAAGTTCATCCCGGACATTGACGCGCGGAACGCCGGCCTCCTGCATCACTATAGCGGGGGGAACCCGTTTTACCTCGTCCAACTCCTGAGGAAGGCCGTGCTGTTTCTTGGCCGCGGCGAGGAAGTGTCGGAAAGCCTGATCAAACGCGCGTTCATTTCCGAGACCCTTTCCCCGAACGGACTGATCCACTCCTATTGCAACTATCTCTATTCCGTTTCGCTGCAGCGCGCCAAGGGATACGGCGTGCTGAAATCGCTCCTGGACGCCATCGCCGCCTCAGAATCCCCGATGACCCAGTCCGAGCTCGCCCGTGACCTCAGGATGACCCAGGGCGCGGTCAGGGTCAACCTGAAGGAGCTGCAGGCCATCGGTCTGCTCATGGAGCGGGACCGGCGATATTTTTACAACGACCCGGTGCTCAGGTACTGGGTGGCATACGTCCAGAACGGCATCGAGGCCCCGGACTTTCCGAAAAAGAAAGACCTGCTCTCCCTCATTGAGGAACTGGACCGGAAGTACCGGCTCGTTTCGGAAGAGCTGGGTCGGGAGAAAGAGGGGATGATACGAGAATTGATGCGGCTTTTTGCCGGCCAGAGGGTGGAGGGAAAATTGTTCGGCGCTGTCGGATCGGTCGCACTTCCCCGATTTAAAACCATCGAGCGTTTTGTCTCGGATGACGGCAGGACGGAGATCGACGTGTTGGCGAGAAACAGTATGAGATGGGCGGTGGAGGTGAAGTGGAAGAGCAAGGCGGCGGGAGAAAAAGAAGTCTCGGCTTTTTTCAGGAAGGCTTCGGCCATTGCCGACCGATGCTGGTACGTATCGAAGGCCGGTTTTACCCTGGAGGCCAAGGCCTTCGCCTCGAAAAAAGAAATGTTTTTCTCTTCGGAGCGTGATATCGGCATTCTGAAAAAGGAACTGGAAAAGGCATGAATGAACAAGGCTGGATTCCGTTTATGCACGGATTATTCGGGTGCGTTTTGCCGGTTCGTGTTGGCTAGAACAAAGATTCCAACGGCTTAAAACTCCGATTTTTGTGATTAACAGTTTGCAGTTGATAACCGCAAACTATCAATAAAAGCCTGAAGGTGTCGAACCAACGAGCACTGCCGATCATAAAACGGATCATCAATTGCTGGACGAAATGTTGATCGAATGATGAAAATTCCTTACGTCATCGACAACCAGACCTACAAAATGGCAGATGTCCTGAATACTCTGCTCAAGAATCAACGTCATTGTGCATCGGTAAAGCATGCTTCCCTTACAAGAGGTGCATATGTCCGGTGAAAGCAAAAAGAGCGTGAAGCACTGGCCCGAAGACGAACGGCCCCGTGAGCGGCTCATCGCCCACGGCCCGGCGACCCTCTCCGACGCCCAGCTTCTTGCAATCATCATCAAGATGGGCAAACCGGGACGCTCCGCCCTCGACCTTGCTCTGGAGCTTCTTTCCAAGTTCGAAAGCCTCGCGGGCATTGAGCAGGCGGGGATCAACGAGCTTCGCGAGGTGCCGGGCATCGGACTGGCCAAGGCCGCCGAGATCAAGGCCGCCATCGAGCTCGGCAGGCGGCACCAGAAACCCTCCCTCGCGGGCGCGTCCTTCTGTTCAAGCCAGGAGGTCGCGGCGTACTACCGGCCAAGAATGAAGGACGCCAAGCAGGAAGAGTTCAGGTGCGCGATCCTGGACACGAAGAACAAGATCATCAAGGATGTAAGTGTCACCACAGGCACCCTCACCGCCTCCCTGGTCCACCCCCGTGATACCTTCAAGGCCGCCATCCGCGAATCCGCCGCGGCGGTCATCTTTGTCCACAATCATCCCAGCGGCGATGTGAAGCCGAGCCAGGAGGACCTGCTTCTCACGAAGCGGCTCGTCCAGGCAGGGGAAGTGCTCGGCATTCAGGTGCTCGATCATATCATTATCGGCGACGGCACCCACTTCAGCTTCAGGGACCAGGGACTGATCAACGGCGCGCTCCCGCGCACTCTCTAAACTCCATGCCGGTGAGGAAACCCCCCATTGCAGCAGGGCCTGTAGACGCCCATGTTCATCTCAGGGATCGCACGGGACCGGCGTCCGCGGCAGCCGCCGGCGTTTTAGCCATACGCGATGCCGGCGCCAAAGACGGAGCGGGCCTGGGCTGCACGAAGCCCGGGGTCTCCGGAGACGTTCCTGCGGTCCTCTCGGCCGGCTGGGCGCTCTTCAGTAAAGGCGGGTACGGCTCGGCATTCGGCGTGCCCGTGGGGTCCACGGACGAAATAAAATCCCAGATTCTCCGGCTGAAGGCCGCGGGAGCTGGTATAATAAAGGTCATAACTTCGGGCATGGTGAGCCTCGAGGACCCGGGCGCCATCGCACCCGGCGGTCTTGAGCGAGACGCCATAGCCTTCGCCGTGCTCGAGGCGCGGCGCCTTGGACTCGGCGTCATGGCACACGCCAACGGCGAGGCGGCAATCATCTCATCAGCCGAGGCTGGTGTTCGCTCTCTCGAACACGGGTTTTTCATGACCGGGCGGGCCCTTGAGCTCATGGCCCAAAAGAAAATCTTCTGGGTCCCCACCGTGGGCGCGCTCGCGAGAGCGGCGGACCGGGCGGGAGGGCAAGCGCGGACATTTGTCGAAGGTTTAATCCACGATCACCTGGCCATGATCCGTCGCGCCCATGCCATCGGCGTTCCGCTTGCCGTGGGTACTGATTGCGTCTTGCCTGATCCACGATATAAAGAAGCCTATGCCGCAGAGCTTGCCTATTTTGAACAGGCGGGAATCCTTCGCGAGGACGTCATGAAGATCGCCTGCGAAGGCGGGGCGGAGCTTTTGGGATTTAACACACAGGGTCAGGGGGCAGGGGACAAGGGTCGGGGATTTACGGATCAGTGAGAGTTTCGTGACCCTTGCCCCAAGACCCATTGACCCTTTTTTGGAGGTAACAATGCGAATCGGTGTCCTGTCCGGCGGAGGCGATGCGCCGGGGCTCAACGCGGTGATACGGGCCGTGACCAAGACCGCCATATTCAAATACGGCTGGTCGGTGACGGGGATCATCGACGGGTTCGAGGGCCTGCTCTCTCCTACGAAGACACGGCAGCTCACCTCGTGGAACACGAGGGGGATACTCTTCATCGGCGGGACCATCCTGGGCACGACGAACCGGGGCAATCCCTTTGCGTACAAGACCGTGGTCGGCGGCAGGGAGATCGTCGAGGACATGTCTCCCCTCGTCCTGAACAACATCAAAGAGCTCGGCCTCGATGCGCTCGTGGTGATCGGAGGGGACGGCTCGCTCAAGATCGGGCACGGCCTCTACAAGCTCGGCGTACCGGTGATCGGCGTGCCCAAGACCATCGACAACGACCTTTCCGCCACCTATGTGACCTTCGGATTCCAGACGGCCGTCGACACCGCGACGGATGCCCTGGACAAGCTCCATACCACCGCCGAGAGCCACCAGCGGGTGATCGTCCTCGAGGTCATGGGACGGTACGCGGGATGGATCGCGCTCGAGGCCGGCATCTCAGGAAGCGCCGACGTCATCCTCATTCCCGAGATCCCCTTCAGCATGGACAAGGTCGCTGAAAAACTGACGGAGCGGAAAAAGGCGGGGAGCCATTCGAGCATTGTCGTCGTGGCCGAGGGCGCGAAGCCCCTGGGCGGCGAGATGGCGGTGCGCGAGAAGGCTGCCGACGGCTATGTGCTGCGGCTCGGCGGCATGGGCGAGATCGTGGGCAGCGAGATCGCCAGCCGCACCGGGATCGAAACGCGGGTGACCGTGCTCGGCCATTTGCAGCGCGGCGGCAGCCCCTGTCCCTTCGACCGCCTCCTTGCCACGCGGTACGGCGCCGCGGCCGTGGAGCTCATTGCGAACAAGAAATTCGGCGAGATGGTCTCGTACCAGCCGCCGGACATAACCTCGGTGCCCCTCGAAACGGCGATCAGCGCGCTGCGGCTCGTTGACCCCGAGGGTGAACTGGTGAAAATCGCCGAGGGAATGGGGGTGAGCTTCGGACGATGATACTATTCCTTGCAACGTTCTTTACCATTTACGGCAGTGTCCATGTTTACGCTCTCCTCAAAGCGCGTACAGCCTTTGGACTTGGATGGGCCGGTGGATCAGCGCTTGCCCTGTTCATGATTGCAATGACCGCTGCCCCGTTCCTCATCCGCATTCTCGAGCGGCACGGTTATGATCTTCCGGCGAGGGCGCTGTCCTACGCGGCCTATCTTTGGATGGTGGCGTTGTTCCTGTTCTTCTGCAGTTCCCTCGTGATCGACCTTTTGAACCTCCTGCCCCGCCTCGTCGGCCTGATGATCAACATGGACCTCTCGCCGCTCCAGGCAAGGCCGAAACTTCACTTCTTCATAAGCCTCGGCCTCGCGCTCGCCGTAAGCGCCTATGGCTACTTTGACGCAAAGGATATCCGGACGGAGCGGATCACCATCGAGACAACGAAGCTGCCCAAAGGAATGGACCGGCTCACGATCGCCCAGATCTCCGACGTTCACCTCGGCCTCATCGTACGGTGCAGCCGGCTCGACCGGATCCTCGACGCGGTCAAGGCAGCGAAGCCGGACCTCTTCGTTTCCACCGGCGACCTGGTCGACGCGCAGATAAACCACCTGCCCGGACTGGCGGAGCGCCTGCGGGCTATCAATCCACGATACGGCAAATTCGCCATTACCGGCAACCACGAGTACTATGCGGGACTCGACCGGGCCCTCGCCTTTACGAAAGAAGCGGGGTTCACGCTTCTGCGCGGAACAGCCGTGAGCAGCGGTGCGATCAATGTCGCAGGCGTGGACGACCCTGCGGGCGTGCAGATGAAGATAGACAAGCCCGCATCGGAAAAGACGCTTTTGTCGAAGCTGCCGAAGGACAAATTCACGCTTTTCCTGAAGCACCAGCCCAGGATAGACCCGGAAGCGGCGGGCTTGTTCGACCTCCAGCTCTCGGGCCACACGCACAAGGGCCAGATATTTCCCTTCACCTATCTGAGCGCCGTCACCTATCCCATGAATGCCGGCAGGTATGATCTCGCGAAGGGCTCCGTGCTGTACGTGAGCCGGGGCTCCGGCACCTGGGGCCCGCCCGTCCGGTTCCTCGCCCCGCCGGAAGTGACGATCATAGAGCTCGTGCGGAAAGGCGGGAGGGTGGAAACGCCGAAGGTCAAGGGAAAACGCGATAAGAGGAGATAAGCTGAACGAAAAAGCCATGCTGTCGAGCCGACGTGCATACTGAGCGAGGAAAAGCCCATGGACTTCGAACAAACCCTTCCGCGAGAAGAACACACGATGCAGCTCAAGGGCGGCCTGGGTCGCCGCATATCCGGCATCGCCCTCTGGACGGCAGTGGCCTATGTGCTGCTGCATCTGGCGCTGGTCCCGGTGTTCTCGCTCCTGACGAGAACGGAGCATAAAAAGGGGAATACTCCACGGAACTGGGGCCTAGCGTACCAGTTCCATGAAGTGAAAGGGTTCCCGGGCTTCGCGATTCCCGCCTGGTACGTGCCGGGCGCGGCCAACAAGCCGATCATTCTCGTCCTCACGGGAAGCGGGGGCAATAAGTACGGGACGATTGCGAAGCTGATGACGCTCTCCCTGCACGAGAAAGGGTACAATGTCTTTCTTTTTGACACGAGAGGGCAAGGGCAGAGCCGGGGGATAAAAACGTACGGCATCGGCGAGGCCGCCGACGTGGTCCGTGTGCTCGACCACCTGTCGAAAATCCATCCCGACAAAAAGATCGGCGCCGTCGGGTTTTCCCTGGGCGCAGCGAGCGTCCTCAGGGCGGCAGGCATGGACGCCCGCCTGCAGGCAATCGCAGCCTATGCCTCGTACAGCGAGCTCGATTCCGACCTGATCCGCAACGGGGTCGCCGTCCAATTGAAGACCATGCTCCGGGGGAAGGTGCCCCGAAAGCGCCATACCTACGCTGACTACGGCGTGAAGGCGGCTCGGTGGATCGTCTGCCCGGCGCTGGTGAGAGTATCTCTTAAGCTCTGGTCCGGCACCTTCCGGTCCATCCCCACGCCGCAGGAAGCGGTCGCGGCCTTCGGGGACCGGGCGCTCCTCCTCATGCAGAACGACGGAGACCCGGAGATTCCGGTCCGTCAACTGGACGCGCTGTACCAGTCGGCGCAGACCGCGAAGAAACAGAAAATGAGCTTCCGGTCCAACACCCACGAGCCGCCCTTTTGGAATGAGCAGTTCCGGGGCCGGTTTAAGGCGATCATCCAGGGGTTCTTCGGGAAAAATCTGAAATAGGCCGGGTCTAAAGAGCCTGAGGGCGGACGTTACTCCGACCTCACGAGATCCTCGAACCTGATGTCCACGCCGAACACGCCGACGAGCTCACTGTCTTTATTGCTGATGGGCGCCGACACGGTGATGCAGAGCGCGCCGGTGATCTTGGACGTATAAAAGTCCGACACGCAGCTCTTGCCCGTTTTCATGGGATTGATGAACCATGACCGGTCCGAAAAGTTGTCCCCCAGGCCGGCGGTCTCGAACTTGGCCTTGTTCTCGATGTCCGTGATGTTCTTCGTGATCTTCTTCCCCTCGGCGTTCACCACATAGGCAAACTGAATGTAGGGGTCTTCCCGCTGCAGCTTCTCCATTACCGGCTCCTGCTGCGCCGGGTTCATGGACCGGAGCTCTGTCCGCTCCACGAATTCCTCCACGATATGGCGTGCGACCTCGGACGCCTTCTTTTTCAGCCTGTCGAGGTCCGATATGAAATACTCGGGCAGGTACTTCTTGGCCTTCTCCAGCAGCTCCTCACCCGAGATGCTTGTGGTCCTGCCCTGCTCGTACTGCTCCATCACCCACTTGTGCATCTTGGCGAGCCCGGGATGGCGCTTGTCGATCTTCTTGTCGGCGTCGAGGCCGAGGTGGGCGTTCACCCAGTGGGCGATGCCGGCCACGCCGGACTTGTCCGTAATGATCACGCCCATGGGACGCTTCAGGATCTTCGCGGTATCGAAGATGTTGTAGATCTCCTCATTCTTCATCATGCCGTCGGCGTGAATGCCGGCGCTCGTTGAGTTGAACTCCGAGCCCACGAAGGGGTAATTGGACGGGATCGGGAATCCCATCTCTCTGCGGAAGTACTCGGCCATCTCGGTGATCGCCGTCGTGTCTATGCCGTCGTCGTTCCCCGTAAGGCTGATATAGTCGATCAGCATCGCCTCGATGGGGGTGTTGCCCGTGCGCTCGCCGAAGCCGAGAAGCGCGCCGTTTACCGCTGCGCAGCCGTACAGCCATGCCGAAACGCCGTTGACCAGCCCCTTGTGGAAGTCGTTGTGGCCGTGCCACTCAAGCTGCTCCGACGGCACCCCGCCGTCGTGGATGAGCGCGTAGAAGATTTCCGGTACGCCGCGCGGAAGCGCCGTGCCGGGGAAGGGGAACCCGTAGCCCATGGTGTCGCAGGCCCTGATCTTGATGGGGACCCCGGCGGACGCCGAGAGCTTCATCAGCTCCTGCGCAAAGGGGATGACGAATCCGTAAAAGTCCGCCCGCGTGATGTCCTCCAGGTGGCAGCGCGGCGTGATGCCCTGCTCGAGCGCCGTGGCCACGATATCAAGGTACGACGTCATCGCATCCTTCCGCGACAGGTTGAGCTTCAGGAAGATGTGATAGTCCGAGCAGGAGGTGAGGATGCCCGTCTCCTTGAGGCCCATTTCCTTCACGAGCTTGAAGTCGTTCTTGTTCGCCCGGATCCAGCCGGTGATCTCCGGAAAGCGGTAGCCCCGCTCCATGCAGAGCCGCACGGCCTCCCGGTCCTTGGCCGAATAGAGAAAGAACTCGGTCTGGCGGATCACGCCGTTCGGTCCGCTCATCCGGTGCAGGAAGTCGAAAATGTCGCCGATCTGCCCGGGCGTATAGGGCGGGCGGGACTGCTGGCCGTCGCGGAACGTCGTGTCCGTGATCCAGATGTCCTTGGGGATGCTGGCCTGGATGAGCCGCTCCTCGAGCACCACCCTGGGCACGCCCGTATAGGGAAACATCTCCCGGTACAGGACCGGGTCCTTCACATTCTTCAGCTCGAAGGGTGTCGTTGTTTTGCGTTGGATGATGGCCACAAATCCTCCTCGGACGAAAAACTTATTGCAACAGGCAGTGAATGACGCACACCGTGCTCAGCGCCGCACCAGGGCATAGTGCACGGCCCATAATGAACGGTCAATTTCCCCTGATCCCGCGGATCGCCGATGCGTAGTCCTTCGCACCGAAGACCGCCGAGCCCGCCACGAGGATGTCGGCCCCGGCGGCGATGAGCTCCGCCGCGTTGCCCGGTTTTACCCCGCCGTCGACCTCAATTTCCGTTTTCAATCCCCCGTCGTCGATGCGCTTCCTGAGCTGCCTGATCTTGTCCAGGGCCGAGGGAATGAATGCCTGGCCGCCGAACCCCGGGTTCACGGACATGATGAGCACCAGGTCGAGGTCGCCCAGGATATGGTCCAGGCTCGTAAGGGGCGTGGCCGGGTTCAGCGACACACCGGCCTTTACATTTTTCTGCTCCCTGATGGACTGCACCAGCCGGTGCAGGTGGTACGCCGTCTCCACGTGCACCGTGAGGTAATCGGCGCCCGCCCCCGCGAAGTCCGCCACGTACCGCTCAGGGTTGGTGATCATCAGGTGCACGTCCAAGGGCAGTTTAGTCGCCTTCCGGGCCGCCTCCACCACGAGGGGGCCGATGGTGATGTTCGGCACGAAGTGGCCGTCCATCACATCCACGTGGATGATGTCCGCGCCGGCGGCCTCGACCGCCCTGATCTCCTCCCCCAGCCGCGAAAAGTCCGCGGAGAGAATGGAGGGAGCCACCTTGATTTTTCTCGTCATTTCATTCCTCGAAAATCAACAATGCAAAATGCAGAATGCAAATTTCAAAATGCAAATTGAAAAATCGGTCCTCACTTTTCATTTTGCCTTTTGCACTTTGCCTTTTGCATTGATATTGACCTACTTGCTCACCACGAGCTCCACGCTCGCGTCAGCCGTTACGGGATATCCCGCCGCAGGTTTCTGGCCGACGACCGTGCGCTCAACGGGCTGCGATTTGTCGCCCGTTGTCTTGTAGAGTATCCGGTGCTGGAGCCCCATCCGCTCGACGGCGCGCACGGCATCGTCCGCTTTTCTTCCAACGAGCTTCGGCATGACGATGGCCTGCGCCTTTTTGCCCGAACTGACGAGAAGGCTGATCCTGCCGCCCCGCTCAAGGGGCGTTTCCGCCGGGGGGTCCTGGGCGATTACCACATCCCGCGGCGCCTCCGCGGAGGATACGCGGGACTGGTCAGCGGGGAAAAAGCCGGCCTGGCGGATCATCATCTCGGCCTTGCGGTAGTTTTCGCCCGCCAGTTTCGGCGCCTGCATCTCGCTCGGTCCCTGGCTCACCACCACCCGCACGGGCCTTCCCTTTTTGATGGTCGCCCCGCCGGCAGGCGTCTGGGACAGCACCGTGTCCCTGGGGTAGGAGGGGTGGGGCTCGCGACGCTCCACTTTCAGCTGGAGACCCTGCTGGGAAAGCGTCTCGATGGTGGTCACGATGTCCTGGCCCGTGAGGTCGGGTACGCGCACCTCTTCCTGGCGGAGGAGGAGCGCCACTACGGCAAAAGCGCTGAGCACCCCTACGCCGGCGAGGACAAAGAATATGCCGAGACCTCTGAGAAATCGCATCATGGTTTAAGACTGTATTTTACCCAGAATGGGCATAAGATGCAAGATTTACCTGACGCCTGACGAGGCGCCGGCCTCTGTTTGTCATCGCGCGGCCTGCATCACCCGGCGAGCGTCTAACCCTTCCTCACCAGCCTCACCCCGAAAAAGCCGTCCATTCCGGGCTTCTTCGGCCATGTGCGGAAGTACCCCGCATCATCGACGAGGCCGGCTGCGGCAGGCGGGAGGAAGGGCCTGGGGTCCTCGACCTGGAATTCTCCGCCTTTCCCCTTGAGGAACGCCGCGATGACGTCCTCATTTTCCTCCGGTTCGGTGGTGCAGGTGGCATAGACGAGCGCGCCGCCCGGCCTGAGGAGCCCGGCGCAATTATCCAGGATGCCCTGCTGGACCAGCTGTCGCTCGTGGACGATCTTTTCTTCCTTGTTCCACCTGCCGTCGGGGTGCCGCCGGAGCACCCCGAGGCCGGAACAGGGGGCATCGATCAATATCTTATCGAACGACCCCTCTTGGTGCCGCGTTGCGTCGCCCTTCACGGGTTTAACGATGGTGGTCCCCAGGCGCTGAATGTTCTCGCCGATTTTTCCGAGCCTTGCCGGGTCCGTGTCGAGCGCGATCAGGACGCCCTGGTTTCCCATGATTTCCGCCAGGTGCGTTGCCTTGCCGCCGGGAGCGGCGCATGCGTCGAGCATGGTCTCCCCCGGGTGGGGGGCGAGCATCATGCTCACGAGCTGGGCCGCCT
This sequence comes from Nitrospiria bacterium, assembly GCA_919901555.1. Classification (GTDB taxonomy): domain Bacteria; phylum Nitrospirota; class UBA9217; order UBA9217; family UBA9217; genus CAKKPG01. The sequence goes on from CAKKPG010000211.1 coordinate 25,373, forward strand.
CGTCCTGGACCATGAACCAGCCCTCGCGAAACGCCGTGAGCGTGCTGAGGCCGACAGACGGCTTGATTGCCAGCCCCGCAGGGGAATATTCCGTCTCTGCCGCCGTCGCCCCCTCAGACTCCAGGGAAGCCTTGAGCCCGTCCCTCGTGGTCTTCAGCGCATTGGTCCGGATGACAAGAGGAGCCGGGCAATTGTTCGCAGCCAGGAGCGTTGCCGCGGTTTCAACCCCGAACCGGCCTTCCCACCGCCGGACGAGCCACGCGGGGTGCGAGTAGAGCACGGAAAGCCGCTTCACCGGGTCTTCAGGCCCCGGCCAGGCCACGGCGCCGCGGCTTCGGTCGAGCGTCCTGAGCAGGCCGTTCACGTACCCCGGCTTCTTCCCGCGGCGCTTGGCAAGCTCCGTCGAGGTGTTCACAGCGGCGCTTACGGGAACCCTGTCCAGAAACAACATCTGATAGGCGCCGAGCCTCAGGATGTTTCTGGTCCATTGGTCGGCTTTCCCGACCGGGCGCTCCGAGAAATGGTCCAGCGACCAGTCGAGGCGAGCCCGGTTCCTGAGCACGCCATAGACGAGCTCGCGAATAAAAGCGTTGTCCTGCGCCCCGAACTCCGGGCGCGCCTGGTCCAGGAGTATGTCGGCGTATGCGCCGGTCTCCGTGCGCCGGAGGATTTCGAGCGCCTTGTCTCGGGGATTGTCGAGCGGAGTCATTATCGGCTTCTCTGGCAAACTTCTTTCAACAGGGTAAGAAAAAAAACGTAACTACTCAGGTCAGCCGCAAAAAGACGCAGAAGTCACAAAAGGTTGTAGCGTCGGGGTTTATCCCCGACGATTAGTCGCCCTCAGTAAATGAGGACGCTACAGGGGACCTGAGTAGTTACAAAAAAACAAAAAAGGCATCACGAATGACTCAAGTATGACAACGTATACGAATAAAGACCCCTGCTTCCATTCATGAGCTTCGCGCTCAAGCCGTTCCGGGTTGCGGCTTGTCCACGGCGGATTCACAGCTTCCCTTGGCGAGGAACTCCAATGCCTCGGCGACCTTGCTGATGTCAACGCTCGTGTTGAAGCACGGCCCGAAGGGCCGCTCATTCAGGATGCCGATGACGGGGAGGGGATAGGCGTCCTGGATGCCGCTCGTGAGGTCGCGCTCGCACGCCACGGCGATGATGGCCTGGGGCCTGGACTCGGCCACCCGCCTCCGGGCGAGGGTGCCTCCCGTGGCAACGGAGAGGTGCACGCTGTATTTCTGCGCCAGCTCCACGAGGTCCTTGATCTTGCACTTGCCGCAGGCCTTGCACTTGTATGCGTCGCTCGTGATCTTGATGGCGCAGTCACTGAACTGGAGACAGTGGGGCATGAGCAGGAGGATCCTCTTCGGCTTGGCGCCGTTGCACTTGGCGCGGACGAGGAGGTTGTTCACCTCCACGAAGGACTGCTGGATCTTTTCCTTCGAAATTCCCAGAAACTTTCCCACGACGATCATGATGGGAAAGAGCACTTCGATCACGATCCCCCGCAGTCTCGCGGCAAGGAATATCTCGCGCCCCCGGATGAGCGTGAGGATCAGGAGCGAGACGCCGAATATGAGCAGGCCCACCACGCCGCCCATGGTGATGCAGACGACCTGGGGGGCCAGGGGGTGGATGTTCCTGAGCCCGATGTACGGGATCAGATAGAGGCCCACGGTGACGGCGGTAATGAGAAAGACCGTGAAGACGATGAGGCCGATGAAGATTCTTTTTCTCGGTTTAGGCATGATTAGAAAATAAACAATGCAAAAGTCAAAATGCAAAAGTCAAAATGCAAAATGGTGGTATGGCCTTCGCCATGGTTATGTATTCCTTCATTTTGACCTTTGCATTTTGCACTTTGCATTGATCAATTGATCAGCTCCCCTGCTTGTCGGGACCTGAGAATCTTTTCCCCGCAAGCCCCCGGTGTCCGTGAATAAAGTCCGCTGCGGTCATCGGTTTCTTGCCCTCGGGCTGGATGCGAAGGACGTGTATGAGCCCCGTTCCCGTGCCAACCTCGAGGACGCCGCCGTCGCGCTCATGGATCACGCCCGCCCCTCCCTGTCCGCCGGCGACTCCGGTCTCGAGGATCTTGATGAGCTTGCCGTCGAGATAGGTGTATGCGCCGGGCCAGGGATTGACCCCCCGCACCCGGTTATGGATCTCCACTGCCGCTGTTGTCCAGTCGATGAGGCCGTCTTGCTTCTTCAGGATCGGCGCAAGCGTCGCCTTTGCATGGTCCTGCCGGACAGGCTTCAGCGATCCCGCTTCGATGAGCGCCAGGGCCTTTCCGATGAGCCGTGCGCCCAGGTCCGAAAGCTTTTCCGTCACCGTTCCCGCCGTGTCCTTGGGGTCAATGGATATGCTCTCCTGCATGAGGATCGCACCGGTGTCCATTCCCTCGTCCATCTGCATGATGGTAATGCCCGTTTCCGTTTCACCGCGGATGACGGCCCAGTTGACGGGCGCAGCGCCCCGGTAGAGCGGCAGGAGCGACGCGTGGATGTTCACGCAGCCGTATTTCGGGAGCTCGAGAATGTCCTTTGGAAGTATCTGCCCGTATGCCGCCACGACGATCGCGTCGGGGGAGATCTTCCGGAGCGTTTCAATGAATTCCGGGTCGCGCACGCGCCCGGGCTGGTGCACGGTAAGGCCCATCTGCTGAGCGGCGAGCTTGATTGCCGGCTGCGCCACAGCGCGTCCCCGGCCGGCAGGCTTGTCTATTCGCGTGACCACGCCCGCCAGTTCATGGCCCGCCTGTGCCAGGGCCTGCAGGGGCCGCACGGCGAACAGGGGTGTACCCATAAACACAAGCTTCATGATGTAACACCCGGCCACCCCGGAACAGGCGGCGGCCCTTCCCTCTCGCTGCTAAGCCTTTTGAAGGGCTGCTTTTCTGTATTTTCGTTTGAAGATGTCTTTTTTGAGCGTGCTCAGCCTGTCTATCAGCAACAAGCCGTTTAAGTGGTCGATCTCATGCTGGAGCGCCTTTGCCATGAGTCCGTCGGCCTCGATCTTGAAGGGTTTGCCCCGGCGGTCCTGGGCCCGCACCGTGACCTTCGCGGCGCGCTTTATCTTTTCGGCGTATTCGGGGAGGCTGAGGCAGCCTTCTTCGGCGATCACCGACCCCTGGGTCGAGAGTATCTCGGGATTGATGAGGACCAATAGGGGATGACGACTTTCCTGCTCCTCCCGTGTGCTCAGATCGATCACCGCCAACTGGAGGGGTACGCCCACCTGGTTGGCGGCAAGACCGACACCGGGTGCGGCGTGCATGGTTTCCACCATGTCCTCGATAAGGCGCTGGATCGTGTCGTCGATGGTTTCGACGCGCGCGGTCTTGTTCCGGAGCACCGGGTCGGGATATGTTTTGATTTCACGTACCGCCATGGTCATTATTTTTAACATGATCTTCCTGAAAAATCAAGGCAGAAGATGGCAGGATATCATAAGAACCACGGAATATGCACGGATTGCGCTCCCCCTGATTCTTATGGTATAGTTGATCTAGGTCGGGGGCAGATCATCAGCGAGCTCCCGTGCCAATCATGCACGCGAACAACGTGAAATGTTGCGGCCATACCCCTGGCAGGCCCGGGGGAGAAGAATCGAGCGGTTTCTTTCCGAGTAATCCCGTTTCTACTACCTTAGACTGAGGAGGATACATCATGGTACAGAAAGCGAGTCCCAAACTCACCGAGATGTTGAATCAGGCCATCGCAGGCGAGCTCCAGGCCATCGTCCAGTACATGTGGCACCATATCATGGTGAAGGGCATGGACTCGGCGTCGTTGTCCGAGGTGTTCGAGGAGGTGGCGATGGACGAGATGAAACACGCCGAGAAGATAGCGGAAAGACTTTTTTATTTCGACGTCAACCCGACGATTAAGCCCAACCCCATTGCCGTGGGCGGAGACCCGACGCAGATGCTCAAGGCGGACACGAAAGCCGAGGAAGAGGCCATTACCCTCTATAAGGACATCATCAAGCAGGCGGCTTCGGAGCATGATGAAACAACGCGGCTGCTCTTTGAAGAAATCCTGTCCGAAGAAGAAAAGCACCACGACACGTTCACGACGCTGCTGGGAGAGTAACACCCTTTATCGAAGATATGAATCGGAGAATCGGGGAAGGGGAGAATCGGGGAGACATTAAAAAGAGCCAATCACCGGTCCGTACTCAGCTTTTTCCCTGCTTCACCGATTCCCCCTTTCACCGTTTCATGCGTCTGCCCCACTCTACGGCATCTTGAACTGTTTGCCCGCGATGCGCACCGTCAGCACCGGGCAATCCGCTTTGCGGACCACCTTTTCAGCCGTGCTTCCGAAGAGCATGTGGTCAATGCCGGTCCTGCCGTGGGTGCCGATGACGATCATGTCCACCTGTTTTTCCCGCGCCGTCCTGATGATCTCCACGAAGGGCACACCGCGCACCACCATCTTCTCCACATCCTTCACTTTTGCCCCGGCCTCTGAAGCCCACTTGCCCATCTCGTTCCACGCGCTTTTCTGCATGTCCTCCACGAGGTCCGTCGCCGATATGGAGGAAGGGATGTACCACTCGGCGATGCTGATGTCCTGAACCACGTAAAGGAGAATGAGTCTGGCATTGTAATCCCGCGCCAGCGAGAGGGCATAGTCCATGGCCGCGCGCGCGCCCTGCGAAAAATCGGTGGGGAAAAGGACGGTCTTGATCTGCATGGGAACCTCCCGGGAGACGTGATAGGGCCTTGATGATTTAATTCTATCCCGCATGCTCCACCTTGTCAAACGGAAATCCGAAAGCGCCGCGCAGATGAGGAAAAAAACGATTGACAATTCAGGCTCAGGCTGTTATAAAATACGCCTATGCTGCAGGCAACGGAAAAGATATGGATGAATGGAAAGCTCATCCCCTGGAACGACGCCAAGGTGCATGTGCTCACGCACACCCTGCACTACGGCACCGGCGTGTTCGAGGGTATCCGCTGCTACAAGGCCGACCCGGGTTCCGCGGTCTTTCGCCTGAAGGAGCATGTGGACCGGTTGTTCGCATCGGCCCACATCTGCCAGCTTGACATTCCCTTTACGCGCGAGCAGGTGTCCGAGGCGGTCCTCGAGACCATCCGGGTGAACAAGATCGAGGCCTGCTACATCAGGCCCATCGTGTACCTGGGCTACGGCGCCATGGGCATCTTCCCGAAGGAAAACCCGGTCGACCTCGCCATCGCCGTCTGGCCCTGGGGCAGCTACCTCGGCGAAGAGGGGCTCAAGAACGGCATCCGCGTAAAGGTGTCGTCCTTTATCCGGCCCCACGTGAACTCCGCCATGGTGCGCTCCAAGACCACGGCCAATTATGCGAACTCTCTCCTTGCCAAGCGCGAGGCGCTCAAGGACGGGTACGACGAGGCCATGCTGCTGGACACCGACGGCTACGTTGCCGAAGGGAGCGGCGAGAACGTGTTCATCGTGCGGAACGGCCTCATCAAGACGCCGCCGCTCACCTCCATCCTCGAAGGCATCACGCGGGACACCATTATCCAGCTCGCAGCGGAGCGCGGCATGAGGCTCGTGGAGGAGCGCTTCACGAGAGACGAGCTCTACATCGCCGATGAGGCGTTCTTCACCGGCACGGCCGCCGAGATCACGCCCATCCGCGAGGTGGACAATCGGCGCATCGGCGCGGGCAAGCCGGGGCCGATCACCAAGGAGCTGCAGTCGGCATTTTTCGACATCGTTTACGGCAAGGACGGCCGCCACACGGACTGGCTGACGTACATTTCCGAAAAACAGCCGGTGATGAAGAAATAGCTGTTAGCCACGAATTACCAAAAGTAGGCGCTCCTAAGCGACACGAATTTTCACGAACGGAAAATACGACCCGGGGTTTTTAATTCGTGTCGATTCGTGACAATTCGTGGCAGAAAAAGGTTTTTGTGCCGAAGTGGTGGAACTGGTAGACACGCACGTTTGAGGGGCGTGTGGGGCAACCCATGGGGGTTCGAGTCCCCCCTTCGGCACCATCTTAAACCGCGGAAGCGGAAATGCCTCACGGTGAAGGTCTCGATTCTCATGAGCGCCGAGTTTCAGGTTTCAAAGGCTGAACCGGTTGCGACATTCCTCCCGTTGAATTTTATGCAGGGTTTCGATATCGGTATTTCGAGCTTCATTACACCATTCTCTGCGGTATTCCATTTCGCCGTCCCCGGTCTAACGTGATGATGAAACGAATCCTTGTCCCGGCATTTTTGCTCGCGGCGTTTTTGCCGCCCGTCGCCGCGTTCTCCCAGCAGGGGGCGACGGGCACCCCGGGCATTGTGTCCGTGCCTCTCGCCAATGTCCACGAAGAGCCCGTTCCCAAGTCCGAACTTGCCACGCAGGTGCTCCTCGCCGATGAGGTCCGCATCCTCGAAAAGAGGGACTACCGCTACCGCATCTCCATCCCGGGCCAGGGAAACAGGGAAGGCTGGATCCAGCAGGAGGCGGTGCTCGTTCCCCGGGACAAGGGCCGCGCCTACTTCAAGCCCGACCGGCAGTGGATCGTGATCACGGTGCCGAAAACGCCCGCCCTGATCCTGGACAAGACCGGCAACCACAACGTTTCGCTCTATGCCGGCACGCGGCTGCCCGCGCTCGAAACCACCGCCGATGGATTCAAAGTGCAGTTTCCCGACAATACCCGCGCCGTCATCGGCGTCTCGGACGCGCGGCCGGACAAACCGGTGGACCCCGTGATCAACGACATAGCCCCGGCGGAGCTTGCCGGGACGGCGAAGAAGTTCCTGGGCGTACGCCATCTCGCCGGCGGGCTGTCGGCCCAGGGCATGGACACCCGCGGTCTGGTCTATCTCGTCTATCGCATCCACGGGATCGTGCTGGATAAGGACCGCGCGGCGCTCAAGGCCAGGGCCGTCCGCGTCCGGAAAAAGGAGCTCCTGCCGGGCGACATCCTCGTGTTCTTCGGGGAGGGCGAGGGCCTCTCGGTGGGCGGCGGGTATTTCCTGCATGCGCCGAAAAAAAGCGCCGTCCAGACCGGCGGCATCTACGACCGCCGGTATGCCAATGCCTTTCAATACGGACTCCGCATCCTGAACGCCGACCCTGCCCGGAAAAAGGTCCCTGCGGAGATGACCGCCGACGAGGTCCTCATTACCCAGTCCCTTGCGGCGCAGCTCCCGCTGAACAAACGCATCGCCTACTGGGCGGGCCGGTTCATCGGCACACCCTATGACCCCGACCCCCTCGGACTCTATGTGCGCACGAACCGCATCGTTGCGGACGAAAAAGTGGACTGCATGTACCACACGTTCCGCAGCGTGGAACTGGCGATGTCCGACGCGCCGCGTGAGGCCATTGAGAAGGCGCTGGACCTCCGGTTTATCACGCGGGGCGAGCTCCTCGACGGCCTGGTCCGGAATTACGATGCACGCTTCCAGTACGGCGAGGACATGGTCTTCAGCGGAAAATGGGGGAAGAACATCACGGCCGACCTGGGCGCAGCGAAAAAGATCGCGGGTTCCCGCGGCCGCGATGAGGTGGACATTCTTCCCAAAGACGTCCTCGTCAAAAAAGCCCTCCAGGACCAGCTCCGGGACGGCGACATCATCTACTGGGTCAAGGACCCGAAAAAGCGCGTCGTCGAGGAGATCGTCGCCCATCTGTCCACCGTCCGGGTCAAAGCCGGAAAGCCTTATGTGATCCACGCGGCAGGCTCCAAGGACTCGGCGACCAAGCGCGGCGGCGGCCAGGTAAAAGAAGTCCTTCTCTCGGACTACGTGCGCGACATGCGCTTCATCGGCGCTTTCGTGACACGGTTCGAGCAGTAAACGCACAAGTTCGTATCTGCAACCACTTCTTTACTTCCGACCGAAAACCGTTCATACCACTTGAAAACAGAAGAAACTTATGGGATAATTACCACATCCAGTAATTGAGGAGGGAGTGAATATGCCAGCCGTTTCGGTAAAGGAAAAGGTGCTGAAAGCCGTTCAAGAGCTTCCGCAGGAAGTCACTTTTGAAGACGCCATTGAGAAGCTGTATTTCCTCTCCAAGGTTGAGAAGGGACTGCAGCAGGCGGACGAGGGCCGCACAGTAACGCACGAGGAAGCAAAACAAAGAATGCAGAAATGGCTCAAGTGAGCTGGACGGAACAGGCCCTTGACGATGTCGCAGCGACCTGCGAGTTCATTGCAAGGGACTCTTTCCGGTATGCCCAACTGTTTGCCGACCGCGTGTTTACGGCTGCCGGCCGACTCGAAATCTCGCCTCGGTTGGGCCGCGTTGTTCCCGAGTTCGGGCGCGACGATATTCGTGAAATTCTCCTTGGCAATTATCGCATTGTTTACCGTGTTTTCCCTCATAAGGTTGAAATCCTGACTGTCTATCATGGTGCAAGACTTCTCGATCTTACCAGAATTTAACCAAAACAGATTCAGTTTGACAATCCAGCCGTTTCTCTGATATAACAATCACAGAAAAGAAGTCAGGAGTCAGAAGAAACAGGCAAATTTGGCCGCTGATTCCGCAATCCGAAATCTGCAATTCATTAATAAAAGGGGTCATCATGCTCGCCAAGGTCATCAGCTCCGCTGTGCTGGGCATCGACGCCTATCCGGTCGAGGTGGAGGTTGACATCGCGAGCAGGGGACTTCCCTTCTTCTCCACCGTGGGCCTGCCCGACGCCGCCGTCAAAGAGAGCAAAGAGCGCGTACGCGCCGCGCTCAAGAACACGGGCTTCGATTTCCCCCTCAAGCAGGTCGTCGTCAATCTCGCCCCCGCGGACATCAAGAAGGAAGGCTCCGCCTTCGACCTGCCCATCGCCATCGGCATGCTGATCGCCGAGGGCATCCTCACCCAGGAGATGGTGAACGGCTACCTCATCGTGGGCGAGCTCTCCCTCGACGGCAGGGTGAAGCCGGTGCGGGGCGCGCTCTCCATGGCCGTGCTTGCGAAAAAGGCCGGGTACCGGGGCATGGTGCTCCCTGAAGACAACGCGCAGGAGGCGGCCGTCGTCGAGTCCGTCCCGATCTACGGCATGCAGACCCTGCCGCAGGTGGTGGAGTTCCTCGCCGGCGCCGCCCTCCTCGATCCCGTGAGCATCAATATCCAGAGCGCCTTCGAGACCTATTCCGCGTACCAGGAGGATTTCTCCGAGGTAAAAGGACAGGAGCATGCCAAACGCGCCATCGAGGTCGCCGCGGCAGGAGGGCACAACATCATCATGATCGGGCCGCCGGGATCGGGCAAGACCATGCTCGCGCGCCGCTTGCCGTCGGTCCTTCCCCGGATGAGCTTCGACGAGTCCATCGAGACCACCAAGATCCACAGCATCATGGGCCTGCTCAGAAAAGGCCAGCCGCTCATCGCCACGAGACCGTACCGTTCCCCGCACCATACGATTTCCGATGCCGGTCTTATCGGCGGCGGACAGGTCCCGAAACCCGGCGAGGTGAGCCTGTCGCACAACGGCGTGCTCTTCCTGGACGAGCTTCCCGAGTTCAAACGGAATGTGCTCGAAGCGCTCCGCCAGCCCCTCGAAGACGGCCAGGTCACGATCTCCCGGGCCATCACGTCGCTCACCTATCCGGCCTCCCTCATGCTCGTGGCCGCCATGAACCCCTGCAAGTGCGGGTTCCACGGCGACCCCTTCCATCAATGCCTCTGCACGCCGCACCAGATCCAGACCTACCGCTCGAAAGTCTCGGGCCCGCTCATGGACCGGATCGACATCCATATCGAGGTACCGGCCATCAAGTTCAGCGAGATATCCTCCGATACGCTTGGCGAGCCGTCAACGAACATCCGCGGGCGCGTGACCGGTGCTCGCACCATCCAGCAGGAGCGGTTCAAAAGCGACGGCATCTACGCGAACGCGCACATGAAGCCGCGGCACATCCGCAAGTACTGCAAGATCGACGCGGACTGTCAGACGCTTATGGAGTCGGCCATGAACCGCCTGGGCCTGTCCGCCCGCGCGTACAACCGCATATTAAAAGTCGCCCGCACCATCGCGGACATCGAAGGGAGCGACAAGATAGCATCGGAGCATATCTCCGAGGCGATCCAATACAGAAGTCTGGACAGAAGGGTGAGTTGATTTTTTTGCGATCATTCGTGGGCCTGCTCATGACACCCAACTCGGAACTCCGAACTTAACTCACCGGGTCGCTTCTCTGTCGCCGGTCTTGCAATAACATGGTTGCTTTATTATATCCAATTAGGTATAATATCGGTAAAGAAAAATGAAACCGTTACATTGGGTAGCGTCTGCCAAAAAGGATCTTTAGGAGCGGCACATGAGTAAAATAGAAAAAGGCAGCGGGAATGTTTATGCCGATCTCGGCAGGCCCGATGCGGAAGAAATGCTTGTTAAAGCACAGCTATCCACGAAGATCGCTGAGATCATCAAGCTTCGGAAAATGACACAAACGCAGGCGGCAGAGGTGCTTGGTATGCCCCAGCCCAAACTGTCCAACATGCTGCGGGGACGTTTCCGAGGGATTTCGGAAGCCAAGATGCTTGAATGTCTGACCCGGTTAGGTCGTGACGTGCAGATTGTAGTCAAACCGTCATCGAAGGCCCGCAAAATCGGCCGTGTATCGGTCTCGTTTGCCTAACCCGGACAAGCCGGAACTAAAAATAAATTCATATTTACCACGGATGCACA
>CAKKPG010000212.1 GCA_919901555.1 Nitrospiria bacterium
GCAATTTGCATTTTGAAATTTGACTTATGCATTGCTTTCTTCGTGCCTTCGCGTCTTCGCGGCATACTTGGTTCCGGCTTGTCCGGGTTAGGTGATTCCCACCAGCTCGATATCGAAGGTCAGGTCCTTGCCGGCAAGGGGGTGGTTGGCGTCCAGCGTCATGCTCGCTTCGGAGACTTCGACGACGGTCACCAGGATCGTCTTGTCGTCGGTCTGCGTGATCTCCAGCCGCTGACCGGCTTCCGCCTTCAGGTCCGCCGGCAGGTGCTTCCGGTCCACGGCAGCGACGCTCTCCTCAAGGCGCGGTCCGTACGCCTGGTCAGCGGGGATGACGACGGTCTTCGACTCTCCCTTGTTCATCCCGATCACGGCCTGCTCGAAGCCGGCGATGAGCTGCCCCTTGCCGATGGTGAACTGGACCGGGTGGCGGTCCCGTGAGGTGTCGAATATGGTGCCATCGGCCAGCTTGCCGGTGTAGTTGACGTGAACCGTGTCTCCTGTTTTTGCCTGAGCCATTTTTTTCTCCTCAAATCATGGAATAGCAACGCGCTTGCGCTTGCAATGTACCTCTTCTCTCTTTTGACTTCAACAGTTTATTTTGCAGCTGTCTATTTTTTCCGCTTGTCTTTAGCCGGGAACAGCAGCTTTGCGATGTGGTACCGCCGGTCGGCAAACCAGCGGTAAAGGACGCGCGAGATCGTCCTTGCGCCGGGGAGCTTGAAGATATCGGCAGCCAGGCGATAGCGTTTGAGCCTTTTGAATATTTCCGGCAAAGCCTTTTCGCCCGGCAGGACCGTTCCGTCAGGCAGAACGAGCTGCATTGCCTGCATGCAGACCGCCTCTTCTATGGAGGGAAACCGTTCGCTCATTTCCGTTGACTGGCAGCTCAGCATTTCAAAAGCGCCGGTCTGCTCACGGTCCTTGATCCACGCGACGGTCCCTGAGCAGACGGGGCAGTTCCCGTCATAAATGAGCACGGCTTTTTTGGGTTTTTCCTCTTTCATGCTGCTGCTCCGTGAAACCCTGCGGAGAGATGGCCTAATGCAAGCGTATGGACATTTGATACCTGTTCGCCCCTCTCCCCGCGGGGGAGAGGGATGGGGCGAGGGGATTCAAGCCGAGATGCAACATTTGCTGATTCTTGCTTATTAATTGACTCGCATGCTCTCTCTCCTGATAAATACTTTTGATCTGGTGTTAGAGCCGGAGCGGTAGGAAGCAGCCCATCAATCCAGGGGCATGGGGTTGCACACGTTCTTGCTCGAGTCGGCCACGCGGCCGCAGTTGAAGCAGATGAACTTCGGGTTTTTCGTCAGCTTCTTAATTTCTTCGAACAGGTCCTTGCTTGCCAGCATGCACAAGTGGCACTGATGGTCTCCACTGCAGATGTTCTTCTTCATTGGGATCCTCCTCTGTTTTTTTGCGTAATGTCAAAATCTTCCACCGCAAAGGATGGTCCGCCCTATATTTTATAATCCACCACGGCCCGCTGTTCCCGTACCTTCGCCACGAGGTCCGCAACCTTCAGGTGCTCCGGGTGCTTTTGATATATCTCCAGGTCCTGTGCACTCGCGAACTCCGAGTATAGAGCGACATCGTAAGCGGCATCCGAAGGAACAAAGTTTATGCCGACTTCGATGTGCCTGATTTGGGGAATCTTGCTCTTGAGCGCTTCAAGGGCTGACTTCATCTTTTGCGCATTCTGATTTTTATCCGCCCCTTCGGCATGGTCCTTCAGCTTCCAGAGAACAATGTGTTTTATCATGGTCTTTTCCTTTTCTCTATAATCGTAGAGTCGAATCTTTTTACCGCAGAGAACATCGAGGCCGCAGATTTACCCTGATGAACCACCCCGCAGCAAGCTGACGGGGTATCTGGTCATTAATTCTTCCCCTCCCTACGATGGGAGGGGATCAAGGGGAGGGTGATGCGTTCGACATTCCCGCACTTCACCCTCACCTAACCTCTCCCATCAAGGGAGAGGAACCTATAAGGTGACCCTGTAGCAAGAAGTTCAAGTTAAGATTCTCTTCGAGCCTTCGTGGCTATGGCTTTTTGGTTCTGTCTCACGCGGTTCTATGTTGGTCGATCCAGTATCCCCACAGAACGAACAGCCATTGTCCAAAGGCCGCCACCGCAAGGGCCTGGACACCCGGCGGTGGCGGTCCGAACATGTTGGCGACATAGAGTACGACAAGAAGGAGCAGAAACGACCACAAGGCGTACTTGCCGACGCGGTCACAGCCTTTTGTGGCGCGCAGGTACAGGAAGGCCCCAACAACGAACAATGCCGTTTCCACCACCACGCTCGCGACAAAAGAATTCCACAAGCCGAGGCCGACACGGGTCTCCATCCCCGGTATCAGCGGCAAGTCAGGCCGGTGGCTGATGAAATCGAGGACCCAATGGCTCAGCACAAGCGCGCCAAGGATGAGGGCGTTTCTTCCTGAGCGTTGGACTGCATAGTACAAGAGGCCGAATCCCAGAGACCATCCGAGTACGGCAAGCAGACTGTGCGAGATGGGATAATCGTAGAAATCAAGGGGCGTGAAAACGGTGTTGCCGGGATCGATCCGGACGTGTTCGAGACCGAGGAGCAGGAAGATCGGCCAGAGCAGGTCGATGAACTGTGAGGCCAGGAAGAGCGTGCCGAGAGAAACCGTCGGCGATATCTTTTTAGCGCCCAATGCAACGGCGTAGTGTCCAATGAACATCGTCCGGCCCTCTCTTTCGTTGAATTCTTATGTCTTACAGCTACAAATGCGAGTTCAGTAAACTTCGTCAAAGAACGATGAGGTGACCCGCTCATCAGGTCGAGCGATTTGTTGGGTTGGCTTACGTCTTTATCTATACCTGAACTTTTTTTACAGCGATCAATCCTCGGGAACCACCTTGAAACTGTTTTTCTTCACAAAGCACGATATCGCCCGTCACGAACTGCCAGTGTTCATCGTCCGGATCGGAGTTTACGCTGGTTATTTTATATTTACTTTTCTCTATTCGTATGGCCTCTACCGGACGCCAGACATCAACGGCTTCGTCTAGAAGCGCTATGAATATAGTTTCGATATCTTCGTCGTGCATTATATGTTACCGTGCATTAATGTTCTAAAAAATAAGCATCATTCATGATGCCAAAACGCTTGCGTCAGCGGTAATTCATCCGCTGGACGCAAGCGCTAAAAAGCCTTCGTCTGAATTTGTGCCCTATTCGTTCTGATCGCCCTGAGTTCTTTAAGCCGCCGTTAGTCCTGAGGTGGTCGAAGGATAACGGCGAACCAGCTATCCCATTTTTTCCATAGCAAGTATCCGCTTCCGTATCTCTTCCGGTATCGCAGTCTTCTTCCCCTCCCGGTAGTCGTACATCACGACCACGCCATCACCCTCTGCCGCGATCTTCTGATGCTTGTGGCTAACGACGACGTACTTCATCGTGAACCGGTCCTCTGCGATGTCAATGATCTTTGTACCAACGGACACCGTGTCGGGATAGGTGAGGGGAAGCCGGTATTTGCAGCTCGTGGACCCGAGGATCGGGCCGATGCCGGTCTCGTCCTTCTGTTTGTACAGTCCGAGCTTTTCGGAATACCGGATGCGGGCGCTCTCGAAATAACGGAAGTAGGCTGCGTTGTTCACATGCTGGAACGAATCCATCTCGCCCCAGGCAATGGGAATCTCGATCACAACTGAATAGCCTTCTAATAGTTTATTGTCCATAGTTTAATTGGTAACGATGAAACCGGCGGTGTTTTTTCATCCGCCGGGTTGCGTGATTAGTTTTACGCTGATTCTTTTCGGTCCTCCAGCGTTGACTCAACGGCGCGGGGATCACGCGCACAATGAAAGAGCCCGGCCACGATGATCTGGTCGTTGTGTATTATAAAATATATGGCGTAGGGGAACCTTCTGAGCAGACAACGTCTGAATTCACCATGCGCTTTTTGATAAAGGAGGGGATGACGGGGAATATCGCCGGCGCAGGCATAAAACATCCGGAGAAATTCATCGCCAAGTCCGGGCGATTTCGTTTCATACCAGATATAGCCGCTGATGGCATCATCCTCGACTTCCGGGAGAAAACGGAGAGGGTATATCATTTTCTTTTTTCGATTCTCGATCGAAGGTCATCAAGGGACAGGAGCGCGCCAGGAGCGGCTGCGTGCCGTTTAAACCGTTTGTCCAGTTCCGACTTGTGGCTCTCCGGCACGGGCACAGCAGATTCGTCCGACGAGATGCTCTCCCAGAGATCCTCGACCAGTAAAATCTTTTCCGGCGTGCTAAGTTTGGATATTTCGGGAAGGTCTTTAACGCGCATGTATTGCCTCCTTTCGCCGTGGTTACTGTAATATTATCATTTTGATCGTAAAGTTACAACGGCCTTGAGAGGGACCGTCAAGCCCGGCTCTGCTAAAAGTTTTTCTCGCAATAGAGCCCCGGGTAAAGGCGCCGAAGCACCGTGCGCCACTTGTCCGTCTGGTCGCGGTCTCCCAGGCCGTAGATGTGCGGTTTCGCGCCGCGCCGCTTGACCCGGATCTCGTTAGCTCCTCCGTTAGAACGCCTGACCATGATGGATTCAAGTTCCGAGAGCGCATAGCGGCGCCACCTGGGATCGCCCTCATCCTGGAGCACTCGCTCGCCGGACGGGCCGGCCGCGTCCGCCCATACGCGCTGCATGGCGCCGGATTTTCCAAGCCCCGCCAGAATGCCTGCTTTGATGGTGAGCCATAAACTCCGCGGACAAGCGATGACCGCCTCCGGGGCGAGACATAGGTCCCAGTTCTTGAGGCCGAAGTCGGAGAATACCGGTCCGATGGCGTCCACAAGCTTCCATCCACGCTGCGGTTGATCCGGCATGGTTGTTCCTCCTCCCCTTCACGGCACGTTTTGTCGTAATCACCTATCTAACGATTTGCATCAGGCGCGGCGCGAATGCAAGCGCCGGCCTGTTGGCATATCGCCGACTCTTGGGTATCTCGGGAATGTCCTTATGTTTTTTGAGCTGATCGGCGAAGCGGTCGACAAAATCGTCTTCTCCGAGCATGATCCGGCCCTTTACCTCCTGAGTACAATACTGGTCCCCCTCGACGGAATACTCGCGCCATGTCAGCGTAACGCCGTCATTCAGACGAAGCTCATAATCAGCGCGGCAGATGCCGGCCGAGGACATGAGGAGGAATATAATAATCAGCTTTTTCACTATCGTGCCGTGCTTATCACTTTTCGGGTCTTGTCCTTTATTTCCGCTTGAACGGATTAGTAAATCGCACTCCTTCGATAACCGAGCTATGCGAAAAATCTTCGCTCAGGACGGTCGGAATCTGGTTCATTTTCGCTGTTGCCCATATAAGAGAATCCCAGTAGGATAAATGATGGTCCCTAACGCCCCGGGCCGCCTCCAGGACGATGAGGCTTGTCAGATCAACCATGTTCCAGGATCGGATATAGTTGGATATGCTTGTGTAGCCTTCCCGCGGGGTGAGCGGCGCGGCAAGTTTACGTGTCACCACGGTATAGAATTCGGAAAGTATCTGGGGACTCAGTATCCCGGTCCCGTTTTTGACCAGTTCGTCCAGAAGCTCTACAGCCTTTGCCTGCTTTTCGGGTTCGCTTCTGTCGTAGGCATAGACCAGCAGATTAGTATCTACCAGATGCTTACCGGTCATACAGCTCCTCGCGCGTCCATTTTCTTCCGCCCTTTACAGCGCGCTTTTTCATAAGCGAGACGATGAATTTTTTTTCGTCGTCCCATCCCTTTGGGTCATGGGCCGCGCTTGCCCCGGTTTGCAGCGCCTTGTCGATTCCATCGCGTATCAGCTCGGACTCCGAAATGTGCAATTCCGAGGCCTTGGTCTTGAGAAGGCGTTCCTGGCGGGGAGCTATATATATCTGTTTTCTGAGCATCGTTGGCATAAGAACCTCCTTATGGTGTACAAATATACACCATGTCGAGCCGCAAGGCAAGTGTATTTTCAAGAGGAATAGACCGTAAAGTTAATCTGTGAAGTGGCAGGTCGGGAAGAACAGTTAGAGGCATCATTTAGCATCATTTGGTTAGCATCATTTAGGGTCACTTCTCGGCCTGTGACATTTTTTATCGAACGTACTCATACTTGTCAAGTATCGAGAAGTGACCCTATAGGCCCGCCCTATAGGCCCGGTCCTTTGGCTTGTTGCGAGCACGGCGGCAACAAACGCGCCCGCCAGAGTCCCCAGCGCATGGGCAAGGAACGGAAAGAGGAAATGCCTTGGCTCGCATAGATGAATTGTTGGGCATGATTTGGTCCAACATCGACAGGGGCTCATTAGGTTCGGCTATGTTTCGTCAGGACAGACGGCGCTCGCTTTCTCGGCCGCAGGGTAACGTTTGACCGGAATTTCCGTCTTTTGGATGGCACCGTTCTTTTCCGACAACCTGTACATCTTCAAGGCGCAGAAGGCATCGGGGGAAAGGACGTAATCTGCTTGATACTGTTCATTCGGCATGGGCCGAAAGGAAATCACGGCAATGCACTGGACTATCCCGGACCTCGTGGGCTTTCCCCACATTATCCGAAAAGACAGCGTTCTATCTGCAGGGATTAGTCTCTCAATAACCTCATTATTCTTGTCGCTTCGCGACCCGTACATTTTCACGGATGACATTTCACTAGTGTATGGGTTTTTGATGAAGCCCCCTTTAACAAATCTGTCTCTTTCGCAGGGCATTCCTATAGCGACAGGGGCATTTGCGGTAAATCGAATCATTGCCGTCGGTATGCCTTCCGGAAAAGGCGGCGTCGCGCATCCAGCCGTTAGCAGCAGAAGTGGTATAAGAACTAATCTATACGTCATCTTTGCACCTCCCATAATAGTTGTCCGAAACCGGCGCACGGTTACCAATGCTTGAAATGTACATTTTTATATAAGTTACAATCCTTCTCATTACGCATAAGATCCGCTGGTTTTGATGGTCTCTTAATATCAGATGTGGCTTTTAAGTCGATGACAACTGCACGGCAACCAGTCTCGGATGTGGAAAAATCGGAGAGGTATTTACCATCCGCATCTGGCGTGAAGCTTATCGTTGGAAGACATTTTCTTCCCTTCTCATCGGCAAAGTAGTAGGCAATAAATAGTTTCTCGCCAGCAGGTATCTTTATTGACGTAATCGTATTGGCTTGTACGCTGTCTGGTTTGTATCCCTTCAGCACAGAGCTGACGGTTTTCGATTCAGGTTTCTTCGTATTAACGAGATCGCTGACATAGGTACCATGCTTCCCCAGTTTGCACTCGGTGTCGCCATAGAAACCCATGGCTACATGGTCCTTCTTGTCTATGTACAGGGTGGCTACAGAACCGCCGGCAGGTTCACGATAGGGATCAAATACGCCGATGGCACAACCCGTGAGAGGTAGCAGAATGGCAAGAACAACAATGGTATGACCCGTCATATCAATCTCCCGTTTTAGAATACATTGATTGATTAGTAATAGCCTCCCCGTTCCCGAGGAGGCTCAAATAAATCAACAACAATGACGTTCAATCAATTCTTCGTCGCCCTTGGCCCAAC
>CAKKPG010000213.1 GCA_919901555.1 Nitrospiria bacterium
ATCTTCTCCAGTATCCGATCCAGCTCCTCGTCAGAGTAATAGTCTATCACAATTTTGCCGCCTTTGGATTTGGAACTGAGGCTTACTTTGGTGCCGAGGGCCTTTCTGAGCTTTTCCTCGATCGCTTTCAGTTCGTGGCTCAGACGCGCTTTCTTCTCTTTGGGCGGGTTCTTCATCCTTCCGACGAGCGTCTCGGCCTCGCGTACTGACAGCCCTTTCTTTGTGATGTGCATTGCCGCCTGGGCCTGGTCCCGCACGCGCTCCAGGGACAGGATCGCCTTGGCATGGCCCATGCTCAGGTTGCCCGCGGCGATCTCCTGCTTTATCTCGCGGGAGAGGCCGAGGATGCGCAAAAAGTTCGTGACCGTGGAGCGTTCCTTGCCCACCCGCTTGGCGAGGTCCTCCTGGGTGAGCTTGAATTCGTCCTGGAGCCGCTTGTACGCCTCGGCTGCTTCGAGAGGGTTCAGGTCCTCGCGCTGGATGTTCTCGATGAGCGCCATCTCCAGGAGCTCGCGCTTGGTCGCTTCCTTCACGATGGCCGGAACGGCCTTGAGCCCGGCGAGCCTTGCCGCGCGCCACCTGCGCTCGCCTGCGATCAGGCCGTAGCCGCCGCCTGTTCGGTGCACGATGATGGGCTGGATGATCCCCTGCTCTTTTATGGACGCTGCGAGCTCTTTGAGCTTCCCGTCGTCAAAGACCTTCCTCGGCTGGTACTCGTTGGGAGCGATCCTGTCCAGCTCGATCTCGATGATGCCGAGCGCTCTTTTCTCTTTGTCGTCCAGGGTGGAGAGGTCCGGGATGAGCGCGCCGAGGCCCTTACCGAGCGCCACTTTTTGCATGGCTGATGACCTCCTTGGCAAGGTCAAGGTAGCTCTGGGCCCCGCGCGACCTGATATCGTACAACAGCACCGGCTTGCCGTAGCTCGGCGCCTCGGAGAGCGCCACATTGCGGTGAATGATGGTGGTGTAAACCTTATCGCCGAAATATTTGCGCACTTCCTGCGCCACCTGGTCGGCCAGGTTGTTCCTGCTGTCGTACATGGTGAGGAGCACGCCTTCGATGGCAAGGTCGGGGTTCAGGTCCTGCTTGATGAGCTTGATGGTGTTCATGAGGGCCGACAGGCCTTCGAGTGCGTAGTACTCGCACTGGACGGGAATAAGCACGCCGTCGGCAGCGGTCAGCGCGTTCACCGTCAAGAGGCCGAGAGACGGCGGACAGTCGATGAAGATGTAGTCATAGTTCGGGCGGACGGACTGGAGGGCCTTCTTGAGCACCCGCTCACGGGCGATCATCTGGATGAGCTCCACTTCCACGCCCACGAGGTCGATGCCCGCGGGGATGACGTCGAGCCAGGAGAAGTGCGTTGATTTTTTGACCTCATCGATGGTGCGCGTACCGGTATAAAGATCGTAGGTGCTGCCGGTAATTTCCTTCCGGTCGATCCCCATGCCGCTTGTGGAGTTGCCCTGGGGGTCGGAATCGATGAGCAGCACCTTCTTTTCGGCTGCCGCCAGGGATGCGGCCATGTTCACGGCGGTGGTTGTTTTTCCCACGCCGCCCTTCTGGTTTGCAATGGCTATGATCTTACCCATGCCCCCTCCAAACTGCCGGTCTGAAACCGTATTACTTTACCACAGGATAGGGCTAAAAGGAAGGGAAAATTGAAAAAGACGATCTGCCGCGAATTGACACGAATTTTCAAGAAAGGAATCGCCTGCAGGTTGTTGAAAAAGAGCTGTATCGACAAAAAGCAAGACGTAATTTTGGGTAACCGCAGGCTTTAGCCTGTGAAAAGAGTTTTTCAACAGGGTGTACAAAAAAAGGCAGGGCGAAAATTCCGCCCTGCCGGTCGGCGATGGATCGTTACACTGCGGCCAAGGCCGCCTCTTCACATTCCCGTGCGGTCTTCGACCAGCAGGGCCCGAGGATCTCCTCGAGGTCCTCTTCAGGGGTGGCGGCAATGGGCTTGATGTCGAAGTTCTTGATCAGCACATCGAGCACATTCGGGGTAATGAACGCCGGAAGCGTCGGCCCGAGGCGGATGTCCTTGATTCCCAGGTGGAGCAGGGTCAGGAGGATGGCCACCGCCTTCTGCTCGTACCAGGAAAGTACCAGCGAGAGCGGAAGCTCGTTCACGCCCACGTTGAATGCCTTCGAGAGCGCAACGGCGATCTGAACGGCCGAATAGGCGTCATTGCACTGGCCGACATCGAGGAGCCGGGGAATGCCTCCGATATCTCCCAGATCCTTGTCAAAGAACCGGAACTTTCCGCAGGCCAGGGTCAGCACCACCGTGTCCTTAGGCGCCTTTTCAACGAACTCCGTATAGTAGTTCCTGCCCGGCTTCGCGCCGTCGCACCCGCCCACGAGGAAGAAGTGGCGGATCTTTCCGTTCTTCACCGCCTCGATCACTTTGTCCGCAACACCCAGGACCGAGTTCCTCGCAAACCCTACCATCACCTCTTTGCCCGGCCTGTCCTCGGTGAAGCCGGGAAGCTCGAGCGCCCGCCTGATCGCCGGGCTGAAGTCGTTGTCCGCAATGTGCGGCACATCAGGCCAGCCCACCAGGCCGCAGGTGAAGATATTCTGCCTGTACGAATCCATCGGTTTCTGGACGCAGTTGGTGGTCATGACAATGGAGCCGGGGAACTGCGCGAACTCCTTCTGCTGGTTCTGCCAGGCCGTGCCGTAGTGGCCGAAAAAGTGGGGGTACTTCTTGAGGCCGGGATACCCGTGGGTGGGAAGCATCTCACCGTGAGTGTAAACGTAAATGCCCTTGCCCTCGGTCTGCTTGAGAATTGCTTCAATATCTTTCAGATCATGTCCCGAAACGAGGATGGCCTTGCCTTTTTTCGCGCCGAGCGTAACTTTGGTCGGAACGGGATGGCCATAGGCGCCGGTGTTCCCGGCATCGAGAAGCTCCATGGCTTTGAGATTCACCTCTCCGCACTTGAGCACCAGGCCGACCCAGTCGTTCAGGCCAAGATCCGTACGGGTCGTGGCCGCGAGCGCCTCGTGCATAAATGCGTACACCGAATCATCGGACTTGCCCAGGATGTGTGCATGGTCTGCATAGGCGGCCACACCTTTGAGACCGTACAACAGAATGTCCTGGAGTGACTGGATATCCGCATCCACGCACACGGCGCGAAGGTGCTCCATCACCGCCTCACCCTGCTTTGTAAGCCCATCGAGGGTTGTCTCGGGCTTGAAGTTCGCGCTTTCATGGGAGAATGAGGTCTTGCCGGCCGCTGGTTTTATTTTCGCAGAAAGCTTTTCCCGGAGCTCAACGCTCCTGGTAATAAGGGAAACGAACCGTCGGGGATCGAAGTCCACGTTCGTGAGCGTGGAAAAGAGCGCCTTGGATGTGAAGACGTTTACCTCTTGGTCCACCACGCCGGTCTTTCGCCCTTCGTTCGCATAGAGCGAAAGACCCTTAAGGCTGTAGACCAGAAGATCCTGAAGCGCTGACACCTGGGGGTCCTTCCCGCAGATGCCGGTCTTGGTGCATCCTTTGCCGTTTGCCGCCTGCTCACACTGATAACAGAACATTGTGCCCTCCTTGGGATAGTAAATTGATTTCGTGAATATGTGGGCCGATTATACCGGGGGGGCAGAAGTATGCATATGACAGGCGTCATAAGAGTTGCTGTTTTTTGAAACTATTTTTGAGAAGGGCGCTCACTCAAGCGAGGCAAAACAGAACACGAATGGTCAGGGTTTCTGCTTCCTGGTTTAGGTTTTTCGGGTTTTTATTCCGCACTCCGCATTAGAATGTTCCACGTGGAACATTCGCCCCCCGGGCGGGGCTCACCATCGCCCCAGCTCGCCTCCTGCCGGGCTTACCCGGAGAGAGCCGAGGGAAACGTGCCGCACCGGCGCCACATCCCGGAGCGGGGTAATGACCCTTATTGTCTGTTCTTTCAGGTCAAGCTCCCGCATGATGCCGAGCCCCAGGCAGAGATTCTGGTCGTCATTCAGCCCCATCAGGAGGTGGTCCAGCTCTGAGTGTTTGAAGACGGTGATCTCCCGGACAGCATACTGATCTCTGGCTGAGTAGAGCTCCTCTTCCACATACCCGCCCTCGACGATCACAAACAGCCGGTCGTGAGAAAGCTCGGCATGCACCACAACGCCTTGGAGGACTTTCGAAAGATAGTTTACGTCACGAAATCCCAGCCGCTCTCCGGTGCCCAGACCGGGGCCGTGAACACCGACGTCGCTCAAGGTGACATCTTGAAATCCGGCGCCCCGGAAATAATCCTTGAACCGCTGTTCCCGTGCGGCCTGCCGCGCTTCCCGCGTAGAGGTGGTTGCCTCGGGTGACAGGGGGAGCCGGTAAGTAAGCAGCCCCGCCCGGTGCGAATGGGGGGCAAGGAGGTGCTCGACCTCGTTCTTCTTTTGGAGAGCAACGACGTACCGTGGGGCAAGGATGTCGATTTCGTGAAACTTGAGCTCCCGCGCCGCGCCACCGTCAATCAGGCCGCAGGTATTAATCAGGATCAGGTCCGGATTCAGGGCCGTTGCGCGGCGGTAAAGCTTCTGGAGGCCGCTCACTGCTTCGAGCAAATGGCCCACGGGGCTCGTGTTACCGATGAAGCTCATGGCCAACGGGACTTTTCGCTTTAAGAGGTCCGCGGGGTCTGTATACAGCGCCAGGGAAAAGGCGGCGGGCGGACCGATAAAGGGCTGGCCCGGGTCCGCATCGATCCAGGCCACGCGGCCGCCCCGACGGCAGAACGTCCCTGCCAGGAACAGACAGAACGTGCTCTTGCCCGATCCCGCCGCTCCGAGGACCATGACGGGCCCTCCGTGGGAAGCGATCTCCGCGGCCGCCTCGCGCCACTCTGATGGGATATGTAATGAACCTGATGACATACATTAACCTTAACTACTCAGGTCTGCCGCTGAGCACAGGCGCAACGAAGCGCGCCCAAGATCAACACCGGTACGCCGCCGCTGCCAAAACAACGCGTGCGAAGCGAAAGCGTTGCGGGTGCTGCGCCGCAGCGCTGAAATCGTCACATGGCACTCTGGCGCGCCTTGCGCCGAAGCGAAGTGGCTGACCTGGGTAGCTCCATTAACCTTGTCCGCAGCCCGCATTGTCCGATGTTCCACGTGGAACATTCCGGAAAAAACCGAACATGAAGCGAAGTCTCTAAGAAGACAATGCAAAAG
>CAKKPG010000214.1 GCA_919901555.1 Nitrospiria bacterium
CCATCGTGATCTTGGGCCACACCCGCTGATAGAACTGGAACAGATTAGCCTCCCAAGTCCCGTCCGGATAGATACGGTCGCTCCAGCGCTGCGTGAGGTCGAGTTTTTCCCGGTAGTCAACGAAGTACTGCGGAGCGGCGTGAGGATCGACAATAGTCTGGTGTTTCCCGAACATGAGGAGCCCGGCAAGCGTCAACCCGCTTTTCCCGGTAACGCGGTCGCGCCGCCAGCCCCCCAGCTTTTCCAGCAGTTCGGGAATTTCGAGCGTCAACCACGGGTGATCAGGCTTGGTGGCCGAAAAACGCTGGCGGTATTGAGCGAGCGAAACAGGGTCGAGATCATCGATTGAAAATCCTTCAAGAATTCGCCGGTCAGCCGCCTCCGGGTCAGCGTCTGCCAGCATTCGGCGGACTTCATCTTCAGTGCAGTGATAGTCCCCCTCGTGGCTGCGGCGATAGGTATTGCCGAAAGGCGTGGGGCCGAGATACACCGGCCGCTCGCTGCGCGAGGCGCGAGGCACATAAATGGCAAGAATCACGGCATCCTCAATATCGATCACCTGAACGTGCGCAGTTGTTAATAGATTGCGGCTCACCTTGCCACGGTTATTCACCGAATCCCACAGGATTTTCTGATAGTCATTTATTTGCTTTTCCGTCAGACCGTCCGCATAAACAGCGCCGTACTCATTCTCCTCACGAATGCCAAGGAAGATCGTGCCGCCATCGGAGTTTGCCATAGCGCTGTACGTTTCCCAGAAACTGCCGGGAAATCCGCCGCGAGCTGACTTGAACTCCTTGTCCTGCCCTTCGCCGATAGCTTCAATTTTTTGAATTTCCTCTGGTTCCAGAAGTCTCATGGTTATACCGTTTTGAAACTCGTAACACCTTTGGTTTTGAATATCTGCACGGCATTTGCCTTGAGCTGATCGTTGCCCGCAAAACCTTCGTCGAGGCATACCACGCGTGCGGGTTTCTGCTCGGCCATGGCGCGGATAAGCTCCAGGTTCAGTTCCTTCTCAAGGCAGATAAAGAGCGCCCCGTCCGCCGCACTATGAATCGTCTTGCCGGCCAGTGCGATCTTTTTTATCGGCGTTGCGAGCGGAAAGCCGCTCTTGAGCAGAAGTTCGTAGAGAATATCGTCACTCGTTCGACCATCGCGGATATGGTCAACATGCAGGTCAAGCTGTTTCTCCAAGGCCGCAGCATTGCCCTGTTCTACCTGCGCGTTCCAAGGCTTAAAGTTGGACTCTGAAAGTTTAAAAACCTTGAAGCCTCGATCATGTTTGTTCTTGTCATCCAGCGCCAGCTTGCTCTGTTCCTCTTTATTCAGCTTTTGAATTACCCGACGGATGCGCTCTTTGGTAATATCAGCGATAGTCGGATAATCCTCGCGATCTGTTGGTTCTGGAAGCTGGACAAGAATAAATTTGCGCTTGCCGCCGTCCTGCTTATTGAGGTCGAGAACAGCGTGAGCTGTCGCTCCAGAGCCAGCGAAAAAATCCATAACCACATCATTCTTTCCACATCCAAGCTCAATCATCCGGCGTAAAAGCCGAATAGGCTTTGGCGTGCTGAAAACTTTTGGACCCAGCAATTCGGCTGTCTCTTTCTGGCCCTCATCGTTGTGGCCTACCTCTTGAAATGGCCACCAAGTTGAGGGAACGACTCCATCCTGTATTTCCGCGATATAGCGTTTGAGGCGAGGCACTTTGTATGACATATCCGGACCCCAGTAAAGTCTGCCTTCACGCTCAAGCTGTACGTGTTTTTCTCGCGAGTATCTCCAAACTGCATTCTCTTCGGGCCAGACTTCCTTGCCTGTCTTAGGATGGTTGATCGCATACCACAGTGTTGGCCTCTCCTGCTTCGATTTACCGCTAACATACTCGCCAGAGCTCCAGTCTCCTCTCGGATCATTATCAGGGTTTGTATAACGTTGAGTCTGTTTTTCTTTCCGCGGGAGCAAATTTCGTTCAAAATTTTCGGAACGCTGGTATGCGAGAATATGATCATGCATTGGCGCTATGCCTTGATCGTCATTTGATACTGAATATTTTTTTTGCCAGACCGCATTTGCAACAAAGTTCTCTTCACCAAATATTTCATCGAGCAGCGCACGAAGATTTTTCACCTCTGTGTCATCTATACTAATGAAGACCACACCTTCATCCTTCAACAGATTCCTCGCCAGATAAAGCCGTGGATACATCATATTCAACCACTTAGAGTGAAAGCGTCCATCAGTTTCTGTGTTGGTGCCGAACTTGCGACCTTCAGCATCCACCTGCCCGGTATATTCAAGATAGGTTTGCAGGCTCTCGGTGTAGTTGTCTGGATAGATAAAATCGTTGCCTGTGTTGTACGGGGGGTCGATGTAGATCATCTTGACCTTGCCGAGATACGACTTTTGCAAAAGCTTCAGCACTTCCAAATTATCGCCTTCGATGATAAGATTTTCAGTGGTGTCAAAGTTTATGGACTCTTTCGGCGCTGGGATTAGCGTGGCCATGCTCGGGGTCTGGATGGTCTTGAAGCACTCGGCCTTGCCAGGCCAGTTCATGCCGTAGCGTTCTCTGCCAACATCCACGCTCTCGCCCAAGGCAAGCTGCAGACGTTCAAAATCAATCTTTCCACCCTCCGTGAGAATCTCCGGAAAGAGGCGCAGAAGTTTCTGCTTTTTTTCTTCTGAGATATCGAGAGAGCGGAGGTCGAGTTTTTCCGGTTCGTTCATTCTGGCTCCTTTGGCAACACCACCGACATATTTGTCCCACTCCGGCCGCAACCGTTCGCTCTAAAGCAACTGTTTGAAAACTCTACTACAAGCTGCCATAAAAGTCCAGAGAAGAGATTCTGCGTGAATGTAACTTTGAGAGGGAAAGGTGCAGGTCGTTTTGTTGAATAACATTCCATCTGCATTATCAAAAAATCACTTCATTTTCGGTTTCCCTCTCTTCATCCCAGTCGATTCCGGATGGTGCGTCCCCTGTTGTATGACCCGTTATAATTGCGAACGTCTCGTCCGACTCGGAAGTTACTTCTGTGCGTCACTCGGACCATCCGCTTGAGCAAAATACTCATACCCTATCATGGAGAGTACCGCCACGGCCGCGGTCTCGGTGCGCAGGATATTCGGGCCGAGGCTCACGAGATGGAAGCCCTTTCCCCTCGCCGCCCCGGCTTCGGCCTCCGAGAACCCGCCCTCGGGGCCGATGAGCACGACGATATGCTTCACGTCCTGCTTTTGCGTCAGCACCCCCTTGATCGGGTTTGTCCCCTCTTCCCAGGGAAGGAGCAGGAGGGCGCCACTTGATGAAAATCCCCCTCTACCCCCCTTTTCCAAAGGGGGACTTGCTGCATTATTCCCCCCTTTAGCAAAGGGGGGCATGGGGGGATTTGAAAAGGCCTGTAAAAAGTCTGCGTATTTCCGGATCTCTTCGATGATCGGAATATCCGCCCTCTTGCTCTGCATTGCAGCTTCCCGGGCGATCTTTTGCCAGCGGGATACGCGTTTCTCCTCGTCCTTGATCTTGACGATCGTCCGTTCAGTGATAAGCGGGACAATGTTCGCAACTCCCAGTTCCGTCGCCTTTTGCACGATCCAGTCCATCTTGTCCGCTTTTGGCAGTCCCTGGCAGAGGGTGATGATGGGATGCGCCGCCTCCCGCGTGATCTCGCTTACAACCTCGGCGATGATCTCGGTGCGCTCCATGCGGACGATCCTGGCCGTGTATTCCTTTCCCTTGCCGTCAAGGAGGATGAGCAGGTCGCCCGGCTGTTTCCGGAGCACGGTGCGGATATGGCGCAGGTCGTCTCCGGTCATGATGATCTGAGGGCCGCGGACCGCGTCGAGGGTTATGAAAAATCTCGGGGGCTTGGGCATAGGAGGAATTATTACCACGAAATCACTAAGACACGAAGGAAAACTTCGTGCCTTGGAGTCCTTGTGGGGGCGATTGTAATATCATGCTTTCGGCTGTCGCGTTTCCGGCTTTCTCCTTCTCCTCCGTCTTTTCCGGGGAGGTCTTTCAGGCTGCTTGTGGCCTTTTTTCTCCTGGCGCTCCCCGGCAGGGACCGGGGGATGGGCCTTGATGAATTCCTTCCACCAGGCTCGGAGTTCCTGCCGCTCTCCCGTCAGCTCGCTCGTGAACCGGAAATACTCGAAGGCCTCGGAAAATCCGGGCCTCCTGAGAAAATACAGGGGGTATTTGCCCTTCGTCTTTTCGAACCGCGACTGGTTCCAAAGCATATCACGAATGGCAAGGGCGACCTTTTTGGGGATCTGTACCCGGGGGACCTGCTCGCTGAGGAATTCCGCCACGGCCCTGTCCAGCGCTTCGAGCGGAACAGCTCCCGCGGACCTGAACGCCTCCGCCTTTTCCTCGATATACTCCCCGAACATGAGGGCAAACAGGATGTGCGGAGCCACCTGTCTTCCTGCCTGCACGCAGACGTCCACCCACTCGAAGGCCTTGCCGATCCTGACATGGGGGAAGCCGTCGGTCTCCCGGTTCAGCCACTCATTGAGCCGGGGAAAAAGGACGCCGAAGAGCTCCGTTTTTCTCAGGAGTTGAAAGGTCTTCTCGCCCTCGCCGAGGAGGAAAAGCTTCAGCACCTCTTCATACATCCTTGCCGGAGAGGCAAGGGCGATCCGGTCCCTGAGTTCCAGGAGCGCGCGCCCGGTGTTCTCTTCGATCTTGAAGCCGAGAATGGCGGCGAACCGCACGGCACGCACCATGCGCACCGGGTCCTCGGTGAAACGCACGACCGGGTCGCCGATGATGCGGATGAGCCCGCGCCGGAGGTCTTCCATGCCGTCCACGTAGTCGATCACGGAGAAATCCGCGATATTGTAAAACAAAGCGTTCACGGTAAAGTCCCGCCGGAGCGCGTCTTGCTCGGGAGTGCCGAAGACGTTATCGCGCAGGATCATGCCTTCCTCGGTCTTGAGCATGCGCGGCGGGCGGGGACGGTGGGGCGCCTCAGGAAGCGGCTCCGGCGGCGGCGCGGGTTCCGCTGTCTGTTCTTCCGGGGCCGCTGACTCAGGCGCGGACGGTACCGGAGGCAACGCCGTTTCCGCGGCTGTCTCCGCCTCAGGCTCATCGGCAGCGGGAGATCGGAACGTGGCCACTTCAATAATTTCGTCGTGGAAGTGAATATGGGCCAGGCGGAACCGCCTGCCGATGAGGCGGCAGTTTTTGAATATCTTTTTGATGTCCCGGGGAGTGGCGTCGGTGGCTATGTCGAAGTCCTTCGGCTCCCTGCCCAGGAGCAGGTCCCGCACTCCGCCGCCGACGAGGTAAGCCAGGTATCCACGCTCCTTCAAACGATAGAGCACGCGGAGGGCATTGGGGCTGATCCACTTGCGCGAGAGGGTATGTTGCGAACGGGGAATGATTGCCGGAGTTATGGTGTCCACTGGGTGCTATATTAACACAGATGCGGGGAAAAGGTAAAGGGAGAAGTGGCTGTTTCTAATAAAGAAAAGGGGCGGGACAGAGAAACGTTTTCGCTTCGATTGTCTTCTTCGACCTAACCCGGACAAGCCGGAACCAAATATGCCACGAAGGCGCGAAGAAATTCATAAAGAGGTTTGAAGCTTGGTAATTCCCTATTTCTTCGTGTTTTCTTTGTGCCTTAGAGCCTTCGTGGCTGAATTTTGTTTCCATTTTTTTGGGTAGAATTTGATTCTTAACTAACTCCCGCCTGTTGTTCCGGCATTGTGCTACCACCCGTTGTGGTGAACGCGGGACTTGTCGAATCTGTCCGTCCGGGGTTTTTCCTCCGCCGGGTATCCCAGGGGGATGAGCGAGAAGGGGACGATGTTCTGCGGCAGGTTCAGGAGCTTTCTGAGGTTCTCCACCCGGTCCTCGGTGGGATACACGCCGGTCCATACAGCGCCGAGTCCCCTGGCGGTGATTGCGAGCAGCAGGTTCTCCGTTGCGGCGGCGCAGTCCAGCACCCAGTAGCCTTTGTGTTTTTCCAGCGCCGGGTCTCCGCAGACGACGATGGCCACCCGCGCCTGCTTCAGCATCGCCGCATAGGGATGGAACTTCGGGATCTCATCAAGGATGGCGCGCTCGGTAATGACGACAAAGTGCCAGGGCCGTTCGTTTCCCGCCGACGGCGCGCACATCGCGGCTTTCAGGAGTTCCTCGACCACCTCCAGGGGCACCTTTTTCGATGCATATTGGCGTATACTTCGTCTGCTGAAAATCGCATCCATCGCGTCCATGCTCATTCTCCTTTCACCCGGAAACAGAATGGTTCATCGCGAATTTACATGAATTGCCACGACCAAAAACAGAAAGCCTTCTTGCAGGAGATTAAACCTTAACGAGGTGAACCTCAGACCATACAAGAAACTTTACCACGGAGTTGCACGGAGGAGGCGCACGGAAAGAGCAAAAAACAATCTTTATAATATGTTTCTCATCATTTCAGTGAGACTCCGTGGCATTTTCCGTGGTAAAAACTTGACTCAAAATTCAAGATGTCAGTCTGTAAAGTACTTTAACGCTGCAATTCCTTCGATTTTCTCTGCGTCCTCGGCGATCTCTGCGGTTATCCCTGTCACGATCCTGCCGTTTCGATAAAGCACTGCGGGTCCTCGGCGAGAAAGTCATCCTCTCCCCGGGATTTGGAATAGGCGTAGGCAATGGCCCGGCAGCCCCGGCAGTCGTCCCACCTGCCGCAGGAGCCGCACGCCCCCTTGTACCGGCTCTTGTCGCGCAGGGCTTCGAGTACCGGCGATGTGGCCCAGAGCTCCCTGAGTGAATCGCTCTTCAGGTTGCCGATGGGGATATGGAGCCGCCGGCACGGGACGATGGCGCCGTCGGACAGAACGGTGAGGCCCGATACGCCTGCGGAGCAGCCTCCGTGCGGGATGGAATCGCCGCGGTTTCTCCGCTTCGATTTTGTCTTCATCTGCGTCTTCATCTGCGTCGCCACGGGATCGCCCGTTACGATCTCGAGATTTCGAATATCAAGGGAGAAGAGTGAACGGTACAGGTCCTGTACCTCCCGGGCAGGCAGCATTTCCGATACGAGCGCGCTCCCCCTGCCGGCCGGAACGAGACGGGAGAAGCCGACCCGCTGGGCCCCGATGTGCGACGCGAAGAGAATGACATGTTTCATGCTCTGCGCATTGAGCCGGGAGAGGGTGACGTTGAGCGTGACCTTGAGCCCGGCGTCAAGGAGATGCTCTATGCCTTCGGCGGACCTGGCGAAACTGCCGACACCGCGGAGGGAGTCATGAATTTCCTCGGGACCTTCGATGCTTACCTGCACTCCCTTGACGTCGAAGTCGGCAAGAAGCGTCGCCCGTTCCCGGTCCACGAGCGTCCCGTTGGTAAGAAGGTAGCTCTCAAATTCTCTTCTTCGCAGTTCGGAAAGGATCTCAAAGAGGTCATCGCGAAGGAGCGGCTCGCCGCCGGTGATGTTAAAGCTCGGTGAAAACTTCAGGTAGTACGCTTCCTCCCAGGCATGGAACATCTCCACGATCTCGGCGATGCCTTCCTTGATCTCAGCGAGGGAGAGTTCGTCCGGCCGGGACCCATCCTGATAGCAGTGCCGGCACCGGAGGTTGCACCGCTCGGTGAGGTGCCACTGAACGACGAAATCGAAGGCATTTTGTATCGACATGGTCTTATTCCCTGGAACGCGAATTATTATTCAGTTAAGAATAAGATTCTACCCAAAATACAAAATTCAGCCACGAAGGCTCTAAGGCACGAAGAAAACACGAAGATTAAGGAATTACCAAACTTCAAACCGCTTTATGAATTTCTTCGTGCCTTCGCGTCTTCGTGGCATATTTGGTTCCGGCTTGTCCGGATCAGGAGAATTACCGGATCACTGAAACAGGAGTCTGCGGTAAAATAAAAAGGGCAGATATGACGGGTTGCGGCTCTTGCATGGGCCCGCGCCATATCTGCCGCTTGCGTCTTCGTTGCCGACCGGCAACTTCAGCTCTTTCAGCCCTTTCATTTGTGGCATACCGTTCCAGGACGCT
This sequence comes from Nitrospiria bacterium, assembly GCA_919901555.1. Taxonomy (GTDB): domain Bacteria; phylum Nitrospirota; class UBA9217; order UBA9217; family UBA9217; genus CAKKPG01. The sequence goes on from CAKKPG010000214.1 coordinate 8,014, forward strand.
GTACCACCTTTTTCATCGTATCCCAGTAGGCAGCCTCTTTGGCGAGGGCTTTCACGCTCACCGTCTTCTTCATCCTGACTTCATCTCCTTTCGGTTAAGATAGGTCCGAATATTTTTTATCATAGCATAAAAATGGTCCCGTCAGTCTTTTCCTTTCATAAATTCCTTCTCGATGGCGATGACCTTGCCCAGCCTCCTCACGTGCCGCTCGGCGCCGGAGAACCGCGCCGCAAGAAAGGCGCTCACGATCTCCTTCGCGAGCTCCGGCCCGATGACCCGCTCGCCGAGGCAGAGAACGTTCATGTCGTCGTCCTCCACCCCCTGGTGTGCGGAAAAGGTGTCGTGACAGAGAGCGGCCCGGATGCCCGGAAACTTGTTCGCCGCGATGCAGGCCCCCACGCCGCTGCCGCAGACGAGAATGCCCCGCTCGGCCCTCCTGTCCATGAGCGCCCGGGCAACGGACCGCGCAGAGTCGGGATAGTCCGAGGGTTCTTCGCTGTACGCGCCGAGATCAGCGGCCTCATGCCCGAGTTTTTTCAAAAAATCCATGATGACCGTTTTCAGGCGGTAGCCGCCGTGGTCCGCTGCGATGGCGATTTTCATGATAGTTTGTCGTCCTGTCTTACGAAGAGGCGTCCTTGTATAAGTTTACCACATTCTTCCGGACACGGAACGCCGCAGGTGAGTGCCGATTACAAAAGGGTGACGTTTTTTACCGTTGCCGGGTATGAACATCGGGCAGAAGATAGGACGGATGAGAACGAATTCGAAATACGAAAGAGCCGGAAACAAAAAACGGGGAGAGATGCGCCCCCTCCCCGCGCGCGGGCGATGATATCAGCAGCCTACGACGGCCTTTTTCTTCTTCGGTGCCTCCCCGGCCTTCAGCTTCAGAGACTTGAGGTAAGCCACGAGGTCCTTCATCTGCGCCGACTTCACATCCAGCGCCTTGCCCTTGAGCGCCATGGTGATGCAGGTGTTCACGGCCTCTTCCAGGGTCTTGTGCGTCCCGCCCGGCGTCTTCCATTCCTTCTTGCCGCCAATGCCCAGGAGCCCCTTGCCGTCGGGGTGGCAGGTGTTGCAGGAGTTGCCCGACGCGCCGCCCCCGAGCTTCGGGTCGTTGAACAGGGCCTTGCCGCGCTCCGTGGGCGTGTGCTTCATCGCAAACGCTGTTGTTGAGACGAGGGCAATGGCAACCAGAAACAGTACAGCAATCTTTAAGCTCTTCATCCAGGATCACCTCCTTTCAGCAGAAAATATGAACGCACACAGGAACTGCGAAAATGAAATCCTTTTAATTTTCAGACCATTATTGCAAAGGCAGGCGCGGCGCTATACCGATAAGTATAACAGCCCTGATGGGAAAAGCAAGGGAGGGAGGGCCAAAAAGCGTGAGCACAAGAGCGTCTGTCCGCCCTACACGTTGAACCGGAACAGCATGATGTCGCCGTCCTTGACCACGTAGTCCTTGCCTTCGGAGCGGAGCAGGCCGGCCGCCTTGACCGCCTGTTCGGTCTTGTATTTCATCAGATCGTCGTAGTGGAACACCTCGGCGCGGATGAAGCCCTTCTCGAAGTCCGTATGGATCTTGCCCGCGGCCTGGGGCGCTTTGGTCCCCTTCGTGATGGTCCAGGCGCGCACTTCTTTTTCGCCGGCCGTGAAATAGGTGATGAGCCCCAGCAGGTCGTAGCCCGCCCGGATCAGCCGGTCGAGGCCCGACTCCTTGAGGCCCATGCCGGCAAGGTATTCCCTGCGCTCTTCCTTCGGGAGCTGGGCGATCTCGCCCTCCACCTGGCCTGAGATGACGACAACGGCCGCGCCTTCTTCGGCAGCAATTGTTCGCACCGTGTCAACGTAAGGATTGGGCTTGTCGACCATGTCTTCGGCAACGTTCGCGACATAGAGCACCGGTTTCGACGAGAGCAGGTTGTAGCTCTTGAGCCAGGCCGCCTCGTCGTCGGAATGGGTGGCCCGCCGGATGGGCTCGCCCCTGCCGAGCATGTCCTTGAGCCGCTTCATGAACTCCACTTCTTCCGCGGCCTTCTTGTCCCCGGTCTTGACCATCTTCTCGGCCTTGAACAACCGCTTCTCCACGGCGTCGAGGTCCGCAAGCATGAGCTCTGCCTCGATCACCTCGATGTCCGTTTTGGGGTCCACTTTCCCGGCAACGTGCACCACGTTCGGGTCTTCAAAGCAGCGCACCACGTGGACGATGGCGTCCACCTCGCGGATGTTGGCCAGGAACTTGTTGCCGAGACCCTCGCCCTGGGCCGCGCCCTTCACGAGCCCGGCGATGTCCACGAACTCCATGGTTGTGGGGGTTTCCTTCTTGGGCTTGTATATTTCCGCAAGCTTGTCGAGGCGCCCATCGGGCATATCGACCACCCCCACGTTCGGGTCGATGGTCGTGAAGGGATAGTTCGATGCCTGCGCCCCGGCGGAGGTGAGGGCGTTGAAGATGGTGGATTTGCCCACGTTGGGCAGTCCCACGATGCCGCAGTTAAAACCCATGAATGACTCCTTTTATCTTTTTTTCCGCGAATTGGCGCGAATGTTCACGAATGAAAACTTTATGAGGAGAGAAAAAGGAAGAAACGTGGAAAGGCTTTTCTCAAACTCAGCGTCTTCAAATCAGCCTGCCGGGAGAGCTTATTCATTCGTGTTCATTCGTGTCACTTCGTGGCTAAATCAGCGCTTTCGCGCACCGCGCGCAGATCGCCGGATGTTCCTTGACCGTGCCCACGCTCTCCTGGTACATCCAGCAGCGGCCGCACTTTACGCCCGTGGCCGGGGCCGCCGTGATCCGGAGCCCCTTCACCACGTCGCCCGTAAAAGCATCAACGGGCGCGTCAGCTGCCTTCGCCAGGTGAACGGAGGAAACGATGAAGATGAAGGCAAGGTCCTTTTCGTACTTCGTGAGGAACTCATGGAGCGCCGGTTCGGCGTAGAGCGTCACGCCTGCGTCGAGAGAATGGCCGATCTTTTTGTCTTTCCTGAGCGCTTCGAGCGCCTTGGCAGCCTCGCCGCGCACGGCGAGTATTTTGTCCCACCGCGCTTCGAGGGCGGTGTCGATGTATTTCTCTTCCGGCCTCGGGAAATCCGCCAGGAACACGCTCTTCGTTTTCGCGCTCTCTTTCATGTATCCCCAGACCTCGTCGGCCGTGAACGAGAGCACCGGCGCCATGAGCCGCACCAGGGCCGAGAGGATCCTGTACATCGTTGTCTGTCCCGAGCGCCGTTCGACCGATGAGGCCTTGGCGGTATAGAGCCGGTCCTTGAGCACATCGAGATAAAAGGCGCTCATGTCAACGGCGCAGAAGTTGTGGAGCGAGTGGAACACGATATGGAACTCGAACGCACCGTAGGCATTGCCGATTCGCCCGATAAGCTGCTGGAGCCGGTGGAGCGCCCATTTGTCGATCTCAAGAAGCTTGTCATCGGACACCGCGTCCCTGTCAGGATCGAAGTCAGCAAGGTTCCCCAAAAGATAGCGGCAGGTGTTCCTGATTCGACGATATGCCTCGGCAAGGTGGGTGAGGATCTCCTGGGATATCCGCTGATCGTCCCGATAGTCGACCGACGAGACCCAGAGCCGAAGGACTTCGGCCCCGAACTTATCGATGACATCCTGTGGAGCGATTGTGTTGCCCGCGGATTTGCTCATCTTCCTGCCCGCACCGTCCATCGTGAACCCGTGCGTGAGCACGGTGCGGTACGGCGCCTTGCCCGTGGTCCCGACCGAGGTAAGGAGCGAGGACTGGAACCACCCCCGGTGCTGGTCGCTCCCTTCGAGGTACATGTCGGCAGGCCAGGAGAGCTCCTTCCGCGTCTTGAGCACCGCCGCGTGGCTCACGCCGGAGTCGAACCACACGTCGAGGATGTCCATCTCTTTCGCAAAGTCGACGGATTTACATTTCCTGCAGACCGTGCCCTTCGGAAGCAATTCTCCCGAAGACTTGACGAACCAGGCGTCGGCCCCTTCTTTCTCCACGATGTCCGCCACGTGGTCGATAACGGCCTTGTCGAGCAGCAGCTCGTTGCAGCCTTTGCACGTAAAGGCGACGATCGGAACGCCCCACGCCCGCTGGCGCGAGATGCACCAGTCGGGCCTGTTCTCGATCATGGAGAGGAACCGGTCCTTGCCCCAGCCGGGCACCCAGGTGACGGCATGGACGTTCTCGATGGTCCGCTTGAGCAGGTCCTTCGTCTTCATGGAGATGAACCACTGCTCCGTTGCGCGGAAGATCACCGGGTTCTTGCACCGCCAGCAGTGCGGATAGGAGTGGACAAGCTTCTCCTCGGCCAGGAGCGCGCCCTTCTCCTTCAGAAGAGCAATGATCCCCTTGTTCGCCTTGTGCACGTGCTCGCCCGCGAACCGGCCTGCTTCTTTCGTGAACCGGGCCTTATGGTCGACCGGCGCATAGATGTCGAGATTGTAGCGCAGCCCGGCCTCGTAGTCTTCCTGGCCGTGGCCGGGAGCAGTATGGACGGCGCCGGTTCCCGCTTCAAGGGTCACGTGCTCGCCGAGGATCACGAGGGAGTCGCGGTCGATGAAAGGGTGGCGCGCTTTGAGGCCTTCGAGCTTTTTGCCTTTGAACTTCTCAATGACCTTGTAATCCTTATCCTTGATCCCGAACTTCTGCAGGGACTGCGCCAGGAGCGCCTCGGCAACGATCAGGACCGACGGGGAACCGGTATCAACGGCAACATAATCGAGCTCGGGATGGAGCGCCACGGCAAGGTTCGACACCAGGGTCCAGGGCGTGGTGGTCCAGATCACGATAAAGACCTGCTTGCCCGCAAGCTTCGGCAGGGCCTTTGCCGCGTCCGGCAGGCCGAACCGGACCGAGATGGAGGGCGACTCATGGTCGGCGTACTCCACCTCTGCTTCGGCAAGGGCGGTCTCGCAGGAACCGCACCAGTACACCGGCTTTTTTCCTTTATAGACGCCGCCGGTCTCCACGAACTTGCCGAGCTCGCGCACGATGGCCGCCTCGTACCCGTAGTTCATGGTGAGGTAGGGATTGTCCCAGTCGCCGAACACGCCAAGCCGCTTGAACTCGTCGCCCTGGATGGCGACGAACTTGTCGGCATACTCGCGGCAGAGCTTGCGGATTTCGGTCTTGCTCATGCCCTCTTTTTTCGGGCCCAGGTTCTTGAGCACCTGGTGCTCGATGGGCAGGCCGTGGCAGTCCCAGCCCGGCACATAGGGCGACGCATATCCCTGGAGGGACTTGTACTTCACGATGATGTCCTTGAGAATCTTGTTCAGCGCGTGGCCGATGTGGATATGGCCGTTGGCGTAGGGGGGCCCGTCGTGCAGGATGTAGCTCTGCTTCCCGCTGTTCCGTACCTGCATCAGGCCGTAGGTGTTCTGCTCACGCCACCGGGCTATGCTCTTCGGTTCGAGCTCCTTCAGGTTGGCCTTCATCGGAAAATCGGTCTTGGGAAGGCTGAGCGTGTTCTTATAATCCATTCAGGTCCTCTCTTCCCATCCGCAATCCGCAATCGCAACAATGGTCCATTTAGTCCGTTGCCTCTTCAACCGGCAGCTTCTTCTTCGGTATCACGTCTCCGCCCTGGTCGAGGAGGTAGAACTGGCTTGCCTTCGGCCCCTTCTTGGAATCGGCGTACTGCGTCGGCTCCGTGCCCCTGCGGAAATAATCAAGAATGGCATCGGGCTGGTCGTCCCTCGCCAGCAGCCCCGACTCGGGGTCGATCTTTACGGTCACCACGTCCTCGGGCATGGGGAACTCCTCTACGGGCTTGTCCGCCAGCGCCCTGGCCATGACGCCTATCCAGATGGGCAGCGCCGCCCGCGCGCCCGTCTCCCGGTCGCCCAGGGATGCCGCCGCGTTGTCGTACCCCACCCAGACTCCCGTGGTGATGCTGGGGGTAAAGCCCACGAACCATGCGTCAACGTAGTTGTTCGTGGTGCCCGTCTTTCCTGCCACGGGCTTATTGAGGGCCTTGGCGCCCCTGCCGGTGCCCTCTTCCACCACGCTCCGCAGCAGCGTCGTCAGGAGGTAGGCCGTGGTCCTGTCCAGGGCCTCCTTGGGGTCGGGCTGGTAGCTCTCGAGCACCGTGCCGTTTCCGTCTACAATGCTCTTGATCATAATGGGCTCGGCCCGGATACCCTGGGCCGCGATCGTGGAGTAGGCCGACGTGAGCTCCAGCGGCGTGACCACGGAGGAGCCCAGGGCCGTGGTGTAGTCGTCGTTAATGGGGCTCGTGATGCCCGCCTGTCGGGCGAAGTTAACGGCCTTGGACAGGCCGATGGATTCCAGCAGGCCCACGGTAACGGCATTGCGCGAAAGCGCCAGGGCCGTGCGCAGGCGCATGGGGCCGAGGAAGCGATCATCATAATTCTCGGGCTTCCAGCCTTTTTCCAGCTCTGTCTTTTCGTGGATGACCGGCTGGTCCAGGACAATGCTCGCCGGCGTGTATTTGCCTGTCTCCAGCGCCGCCCCGTAGATGAAGGGCTTGAAGGAAGAGCCCGGCTGGCGCCTGGCTTCCGTCGCGTGGTTGAATCCGCCTTCGACGAAATCGTACCCGCCTACGAGCACACGCACGTATCCGGTGACGGGCTCCACGGCGACCACCGCCCCCTCCACGAGGGGCGTTTGCTCCAGGCCGAAGGAGGCGAGCTGTTTCTTTTTGTCGTAGTCCTTGAGCCTCACTTTGATGATGTCTCCCGGCAGGATGATCTCCGCCGGTTTTTTGAACTCGTCGGGGTCGTCCCGTTTCTTCTTGGGCTTGATGAGCGCCCAGGCCATGTCTTCCTGCAATACATAGCCGATGAGCCCCCGGCCCCGGACGGTGAGATAGTAATCCCCCACGGCGAGGACGTGGGCGTTGAACACCTCGCCCGGCTTCACCATCACCCGGAGCGCGCTCCACTGGATGGGGGTGGCCTTGAGCGCTTTGTATCCGATGCGGCCGCGGAAGCCCTGGCGCTTGTCCAGGGCGCGGAGCCCTTCTTTGAGCGAGTTCACCGCGGCGCGCTGGAGGTCCATGTCGATGGACGTATAGACCTTGATATTGCCCTGGAAGAGCTTCTCCTCGCCGTACTTGCCCTCGACGTACTTCCGGATATGGTCCACGAGATGCGGGGCAAGCTCCTCCTGGCTCCTCAGGTTTTCGAGGTTCAGGGGCTGGTTGTAGATCTCCATGGCCTGCGCCTCGGTGATGAACGCCTCCTCCACCATTCTCCGGAGCACCTGCAGCTGCCGGAGCTTGGTCAGGTCAACGTCGCTGTACGGGGAATAGACCATGGGCGCCTTGGGAAGTCCGGCAAGAAGCGCGGCCTCGGCCTGGTTGATGTTCCCGATGTCCTTGCCGAAGTAGGTCTTGGCCGCCATCTGCACACCGTAGGCGCCGTGGCCGAAGTAGATCCTGTTCAGATAGAGCTCGAGGATCTCGTCCTTGGTGATCTCTTTCTCGATCCGCCGGGCGAGGATGATCTCCCTGATCTTCCTCGTGATCTTCCGCTCGGGCGACAGGAACACCACCTTCGTAAGCTGCTGCGTAATGGTGCTGCCGCCCTGTTTGAGCCTGACGGCGATGATGTCCTTAAGCGCCGCCCGGAGAATGCCGCGGTAGTCCAGGCCGTGGTGCTGGTAGAAGCGCGGGTCCTCCGTGGCCAGGACGGCATTCACCAGGAACTTGGGGATGCGGCCCAGCGGAACGTGGACGCCCTTTTCCACCTTGATCTGGCCCAGGATCCTGCCGTCCTCTGCGTAGATCGTCGTGCCCGGCAGCGGCTTGTAGTCCTTGAGGGACTCAACCGTGGGGAGGCCGAAGGAGAGCACAAAAAAGAGCAGCGCGATGAAGAGGATCCCGGCTGCGCCTCCGAGGACGAAGATGACGATCACCTTCTTCACCGTAAGCGCCCGCAGCCAGGGCTCGGCGCGGTTCAGCCACAGGTCCTTCACTGCGTTTCCCGCCCTGCGGAGCAGTTCTTTGATTCCTTCGAACGTCTTTTTTATCATAGAGTTACCTCGGGCCGTCTGATTTCCCTTTCTGACTTTCCTTCAGGCAAAGTACCGAAAATAATAACATCACCCAGCGATAAAATCAAACGAAAAGTTGCGTTGTGTCGTGAAAGCGATGCACGTTGTGTTCTTTTGTCAGCGAGGATGGTGTCCGGCAAGACAGGGGGACGGGCCGGCTGTAAGGAATTCGAAATGATCCTCCAGAAGCCGGACGGTTGTCCGGCTTCTGGAGCCATGCTTTGCGCCTCTTAAGTTCCACTTCTCGATACAACGATAGTTACCTCATCGGATACGGAAATTCCCTTATCGTCCGTAACCGTAAGCCGAAAGGTGAGGGTTTCCGCCGAATTGGGCGCTGTGAAACCGGGCGTTGCCGTGCCCGCCCCGCCGAGAACGACGGGAGTGCCCGCCGTCTGCGTCCAGGCATAGCTCACGGTTGCGCCATCGGGATCATAACTCCCCGTGTCGTATTCCACACTGCCCGAGACGGTCATGCTGTGGACGCCGTTTACATCGGACTCTTTCTTGGTCTGGATGACGCGCTTCAAGCCGTCCACAAAGGTGGCCGTGTCGAGGGTGTGTTGAATTTTCAAAGAGCAATAGGGCTGATAGACGGCTTTCCAATGGCATCAACTTCGTGTATGCTGTCTGGAAAATTCTACCCGGAGGGATTTGTGCTCTACCTGCCTGGCAGGCTTATCGGGAAATTGTTCCTTTTCATCTGCAAATTGTACCGTAGTTATCACCCAACGAGGAAACAATCCATACCGTCTGACATTGTTTTCTTTCAGGAAGAGATCAAACGGCTAAGAACTGCCAACTCGATCATGAAACAGTACATCAGGCGGAGGAGATTGAAACCTCCATTCCTTACAAAGTGCCGAATGATTCTCTTCGTTTTTATGTTCAACGTTCCTCACCGGAGAATACATCTCTACCTGCCGGTTTCGAAATCCACGATTCTCCGGTATATCTCCATGGTTAAAACCAACTTCTTCGGCCTCCTATTTAAGCGTTCTCGATTTTTCTTACCCGTCAATAAGACACCAAAGGACATTGAACTGCTGGTGTGGAAGATCAAGGAGGAAAACCTTTCCTGGGGTTATCTCCGCATTGCGCTTCATCTTTGGCGCCTGCGGGTCTTTTTATCGCCCTCTACGGTGAGGCGCATTGTGTTAAGGCCGAGACCCGTGCCCGCGCCGCCTCGGAAAGACAGAACCGATGGGAAGAAATTCAAGCCAATCGTTGTGATCCGGCCGAACGCTCTCTGGTCGATTGATCTTACGACGCTCCGTGTCTTCGGTATCTTCAAGGTTTATGTTCTCGGCATTATCGACCATTATTCAAGAAAGGTCTTTTGCCTCTCATCTACTTTTCATCCGACGGCTGAATGGATAGTGTGCGAACTCAATAAAGTCTGTGGAGTATTCGGAGTACCGAAGAGAATCATAACCGATAACGGCGGCCAGTTCATCTCGACTGTCTTTCAAGAACTGATGACAATATCCGGGATAAACCACGTGAGGACCTCGGTCGGGCACCCTCAGACAAACGGCAAGATCGAGCGGTTCTTTCAGTCTCTGAAATATGAGTTCGTGAGTCTTTTCTTTTTGAGAAGCAAGGGCCAGCTCGACGGACTTCTGGCCGAGTATCTTCTTTACTACAATGAGTTCCGGCTGCATGAGGCTATCGACGGACAGACGCCGAACGCCGTGCATTATGATAAACGGACCGAGAAGCCAGATAAAAGTTCAAAGCGAATCCGCGCCCCGATCGAGGAAATAAGAATGGGCAACGGACATCTCAGGGCATACCGACTGAAAGAAGCTGCGTAGTCAGGCTCCGTGCTTTTTGCCTTCTATGGGACAGGTGCGCCCTTTTTAGGCGTCAATCACCTTTTTCCCAGAGTTGGCGCGCTCAACTCGCTCGCCTTACCGCATCTTTACGCCGCCCGTAACCCTTTCACCATCTCTCAACAGCCGCTTCGTCGTGAATTTTATCCTTTCTCTTATGGTCTCACCGATGGTGAAATAGGACAGGTGGTGCTTTAGCTACTGTTCCCCGGAGTTGGGCGCGCTCAACTCGCTCGCCTTACCGCATCTTTACGCCGTCTGCAGCCCCTTTACCATCCGTCATTCAAAAATTTCGCGGCATCTTGCCCTTTTTTGCATGGTCTCACGGACGGTGAAATAGGACAGGTGCACCTAAGAGGCTTTCCAAAGCTTATTTCTCTTTTTCAAATGTTATCGATTTCCATAATTGCAATAGAAAAAACAGAAAAAACACCCCAACTAGTAAATTGTTAATGAATTGAACGGCAATACCGGATTGGCCAAACGTTCTAATTGGTATCTCAAGAAATCCCATGGTTGCATTCAAGACAAAGATTACTAAAAATAACATAGCGGAGCGGAATTTCTTGACATTCAACGTGGCCATAGAATCTTTCTTAGATTTAATAGAAATAAGAAATTTTATAGTAAAGCCAAGACCGCCCCACATAAAGACTATGAATATCCATTTTGTAGCAAAATACATTTTATTCATTATTCACCCCTCGTTACTAAGATTCAGGGTTGGCAGATGTCTATTATATGACGTTGCATTCACTATTTCTTTTTATACGACATAATGCCTTTTTCTCTTGGCAAATAGATGAACAAAAAATAAATAATCGAAGCGATCCAGTTTGCTATAAAAAGTACCAGTCCCCATAATATCTTATGTCTTAGCCTATCTTTGTTAGAAAAATAATCTACAATCATCCACATCCACAGGATAAGGCCACTTATGGGGCCTAAAGAAGCAAGAAAAATTACTAAATTGTTTACTTCTATTTTCCCTTCGCTAATCTTCTGCGATATGACAGGAAAAAAGATGAGCATACTTAACATCATTACAAATATTAACGCAAATCCGATATTATATTTTCTCATCAAAATCCTCACACAGTGATATTCAACGTTATGAACTTGCCACTTTAATCTTTCAAATTAGCAGGTATCTACTCTGGCTTTTTTTCCGGCACCGGCAGACGCATGGGGGCATGACATTCAATAGTGCTCCGTGGGTTAGAACTTGGATGCGGCGCTAAAGTATAGCTGGGTTCAGCTGGTACAGAGAGACCAAAAAAGTTATCTAACCTGCGTTTAGCTTCTGACACATTTACATATCCCTTTACACCCAGAAAAGCTGCAACCTCAGATTCAACTATAAAATCACTACCCTCCTTTTCTGCAGACATGTTACCCCATGTCAAAAACTGCCCTTTAGCATTCCACTTTGCGTCTTTTAATACATCCCAATAAGTGACACTAGGTATGGGATTTCCAGATGCATCAACTTTTGGTAACTCTGTGCTTCCCCTCGCACTTCTTTCGATTTCACCACCAAAACCGACGTATTTTCCAAACATAACTCCCAAAGAAAACTCTTGGGAGACGGCATTTCCAGCAAAAAGCCAACTTTCATCACGTGCGATATTGACAAATACATCTGCTTCAATGATACCATATACTCTTATTTTACCGCCACCTTGAAGTCCGAATGTAAGAGCAACATCACCCAAAGGTTTGCGGGCAGTCTGCGCACCATCAGGATCTAAGTATATTAACGGATTCTGGTGAGCATACCCGTAAAGATTGATATTAAGAGAGTTAAACACTCCACCAAGTCCCGGGAGATTTTTATCTTGATCGTTATTTCCGGCTGGTAGATATCTCGTTAATATCGGATCCGCGCTGATCCACCTTGATAGCACCGGATCATAGTACCGTGCCCCGTAGTAGTACAACCCTGTCTCCGGATCAAGCT
>CAKKPG010000215.1 GCA_919901555.1 Nitrospiria bacterium
GGCTGACCTGAGTAGTTACGCATTTTTATTCGTAACAGACCGGCGTGCGGGTCTTGCGCCCGGCATCATGCTCCGCTCCCTTCTTTCTTGAAGATGACCACGCCCAGCGGCGGCAGGGTGATGGTGAGAGAATGATATTTCCCATGCATGGGCACCGGCGTCGATTCAACGCCGCCGAAATTGCCCTGCCCGCTCCCGCCGTACTCCCCGGCGTCGCTGTTCAGGACCTCGCGCCAGCGGCCGCTTGTTGGGACGCCGACGCGGTAGTTGTGCCGGGGCACGGGCGTAAAATTGCATACGACCAGGAGCGTGTCGTCAGGCGACTTCCCCTTCCGGAAATAGCTCACCACGCTCTGCTCCCAGTCGCTGATGTCGCCCCACGCAAATCCGTCGTTCACGAAATCGAGCTCGTAGAGGGCCGGCTCGCCGCAATACAGGAGGTTCAGGCGCTTCATCCAGGTCTGGAGCGCCTGGTGGGAAGGGTCCTGCAGCAGGCGCCATTCGAGGCTTTTTTCATGGTCCCACTCGCTCCGTTGGCCGAACTCGGCCCCCATGAACAGGAGTTTCTTGCCGGGGTGGGTGTAGAGATAGCCGAGGAGAAGGCGCATATTGGCGAACTTCTGCCAGTCATCGCCGGGCATCCTGCTGATGAGCGAGCCCTTGCCGTGCACCACTTCGTCGTGGGACAGGGAGAGCATGAAGTTCTCGGTGAACGCATACAGGATGCTGAAGGTCAGCTGGTTGTGGCTGTACTTCCGGTACACGGGGTCCTTGGAAAAATACTCGAGCGTGTCGTGCATCCACCCCATGTTCCACTTCATCCCGAACCCAAGCCCGCCTACGTAGGCGGGACGCGAGACCATGGGCCAGGCCGTGGACTCCTCGGCAATGGTCTGGACGTCGGGGTACCGGCGATAGACCTCCTCGTTCAGTCTGCGCAGGAACGTGATGGCCTCGATGTTTTCCCTGCCCCCGTATTGGTTGGGGATCCACTCGCCTTCCTTGCGGGAATAGTCCAGGTAGAGCATGGAGGCCACACCGTCGATCCTGATGCCGTCGGCGTGGTACCGTTCGAGCCAGAACAGGGCGCTGCTCCCCAGGAACGACCGCACCTCGTGCCTGTCATAGTTGAAGATATAGCTCTGCCAGTCGGGGTGGAACCCCTTCCGCGGGTCCGCGTGTTCGTAGAGGTGCGTGCCGTCGAAATAGGCCAGGCCGTGCTCATCGCTCGGGAAATGGGAAGCCACCCAGTCGAGGATCACGCCGATGCCGTTCCGGTGCAGACGGTCTATGAGTTCCATGAAGTCCTGGGGGCTCCCGTACCTGCCCGTGGGCGCGAAGAAGCCCGTGGTCTGGTACCCCCAGGAGCCGTAGAAGGGATGCTCCATCACGGGCAGGAACTCCACGTGGGTGAAGCCCATCTCCTTGATATACGTTACAAGATAGCCGGCAAGCTCACGGTAGGTCAGATGACCGCTGCTCCGCTCCACGGACCGCCGCCATGAACCCAGGTGGACCTCATAGACCGAGATGGGCTTGTCGAGGCCGTTCGCCCCGCGACGGTCCTTCATCCAGGCATGGTCTTCCCACTGATAGGCGAGGTCGCATACGATGGAGGCCGTCCGTGGCGGCGCCTCCCAGCAAAAGGCAAAGGGGTCGCCCTTGTCGGCGCGGTAACCTTGATGGCGCGAGGCGACGTGGTACTTGTAGAAGGCCCCCGGCCCAATGCCCGGGATGAACCCTTCCCAGATCCCCGACCCGTCCGGCCGCGCTTGCAGGGGGTGAGCACCCTTGTTCCAGTTGTTGAACTCTCCGATGACCGAGACACGCTCCGCGTTCGGCGCCCAGACGGCAAAAAGCGTGCCCTTCACGCCGCCGTGGACCAGGGGATGGGCGCCGAGCTTGTCATAAAGATTGAAGTGGCTCCCTTCCTTGAACAGGTAGATGTCCTGGTCGGTCAGGAGAGTCACGCCGGAGAGAGCGTCCGCGGGTTTTTTCATAATGATCTGCGCTTCGACCGTTACTCCGTGGTCGGACCTCCCTCCTGATATTCCCGCGTCTTTCGGAATTTTTTCCGCAGAGGGCGCGGCTCTTGGTGAGCGGGCGGGGCTGCGGGGCCGTCATGATTGAAGATTAGTACAGAATGGCGGAAAAAGCAAGGGATGTTTCCTGGTTCTGTTTCCTGGTTCATTGCAGGCGGCCCGGCAGCGGAAGGCCGCTCAGGACGGAGAGCGCGCAGGCTATGCTCCGTTGCCGCGGTGACGTCCTCGGCGGCGCCCGATCGCTCGCGCACCACGCGGCCCACCTTGTCCCAGTCCACCCCTTCGGCGAGCCCCCGCTCTTCGATCAGCCATGCCGCCTGGCTCATCAAATCATCGATCTTGCCGTAGACATCGGGGTGCGCCTCAAGAAAGACCCGTCCCGCTTCTGTCACGGCAACCGTGACCGGCTGGTAGATGAGCTCGCCGGAGGCGCCGACCTCGACATCTTCAAAAAATTGTTCCATGTTCCGAGGCAGGAGCCTGATGCATCCGTGGCTCCGGAACCGGTACACCGTGGTGGGCCAGATGGTTTCGTGGATGGCGATGCCGGGAAGGGACGTATAGAGGACATACCGTCCCAGGGGATTGGCGGGGCCGGGCGGAACAACGGTCTGGACCGGCTTCCCCTGGATGCGCATCTGCCGCTGGATGGATTGGGGTACATACCAGGTGGGATTTTTTTCCTTTCCCGTGATCGTGAACGTTCCCACGGGCGTTCTCCAGCGGGTCAACTCCCTCCACTTCGGCATGCCGAGGCCCACGGGAAATGCCGTCTCGAGCCTGTTGTTCTTGAAGTAGTACAGCATCCCCGCCGGAATATTGACGATGATGCCCTTCTCCGCGGTCCTGGGCACGATCTTCCTGGTGTTCACCTTCAGCATCAGCCCGACGGGCAGGGGCTTCTTGACCTCGAGCCCGTTCTCCCTGATGATGGTGTTTATATCGGCCCCCAGCCTGGCGCTGATGAGCTGGAGGCTGTCGCCCGCGACAACGCTGTAGAGGGTATCATTTCCGATGATGACGTCGGCAGCGGAGGAGGGGGCGGGTGACAGCAGGAGCAGGAGCAGGAGCAGGAGGAGAACGAAAAGGCGCTTCATGGCGCTTCCGGTCCTTTTCGCTGCAAGCGTTCATGTCTGCTTAAAGTTTAGCACAGAACAGGGCGGAGTGGAGAACCGGCTTCCCGCCGCGGGGCCCTTCAATCCTTCTGCAACAGCGCGAACACGTGGTCGAGCAGCTCTTTTCGCTTGGCAGCGAGGATCCTGTCGTGCTCCGTCACCGCGCCGAGCTCGGCGGGCCTTGCCGAGTCCAGGCGGTAGTCGGACAGGAGGGAGACGAGCGTCTGTTCCACGCGGCCGAAGAGCTTCTTGTCCTCGTCGATGTCCTTGCGCTGTTTGTTTTTGTCGGCCTGGCGGACCAGCTCCTCGAGCTGGCCGGCGAACTTTTTCGCGTGCTCGTGGATGTCCTCGTACACCCGGGTGAGGGCGTAGATGTCTTCCAGGACGATCTGCGACAGCTGCTTCAAAAGCTTTGCCACGTCCTCCTTGAGGTTCTCCACGTACTGTTTGGTCACGGGCCCCAGCTGCAGGTTGTCCCGCACCTGCTCCTTGAAGTGGACCTTGATGTCCTCGATGAGCTGGTTCTGCTTGTCCCCGGCGATCTGCAGGCCCACGAGGAGCGTGATCGTCGCTTCGCAGAGTTTCTGGATCTTCACCAGGTTTTCCTGGATGTAGGCCGCGAGGTTGCGCAGCTCCGTACCGAGCGCGGGCCAGCGCGCCTTGAGGGCCTCGATTTCCCCGGTGCGCTGGTCGATCATGCTCTGGAGCCGGGCTATCTTGGGCTGGTCGTCCTTCTTTTTCGGATTGAGCCTGGCCAGCTCTTCCTGGGCGGACCTGATGAAGGCCTGGGGTTTTTTAAAGTCGATGAGCGACAACCGGTGGTCGTGGTATTTGTACTGTTCGACGGCCGACTTAAGGGCGGGCTTGAAGAAATGGGAATGGGAGAACACGCCCAGCAGCATCTTTTCGCTGAAGTCGTACTGCGCCGCGCCCAGCTTCTGCATGCGTTCGAATTCCTCGATGCGGCCCAGGTGCTGACCGTAGTACGCCAGGTCGTCCCTGTGCCGCTCCCTGCCGCCTTCTTTTTTCGGGCTCTCGAGAAAGCCCTGCAGCTCGTCGGGGCTGGGGTGGATGGCGTCGTTCGCTTTGAATCGCAGGCCGAATATGGAGCTGTCCATCATGGTCGGAGGTTCCTCGTATGGGTTTCTTGCCGCTAAGACATTGCGGCGCGCACTGTGGTACAGCGTACTATAAAAACGGGGAAAAGTAAAGCGCATGAAGCAACAGGGGGCGTTGTCAAGCGATGGCGAGGCATGGAGGGCCCCTCTGCCGGCGGCGCGAAGAGAGGAGGAGGACGGGGGACAGGGCGCAGATCGGAAAAAATGGCCTGTCAAAAGTTCAGCGGGCCCATTTCTTTTGCTATAATACGGGGAGGTTACTCAAAATCAGCCTCTTGTATATGAGGAGCGCCATGGCACCCCTTGCGGGAGCGGTAAAAGAGCTTACGGTCCCGAACCTTTTTTTGGGCATACGGGCAGCGAAGAAGACGGGCACCGCCGTTTTCGAGCGGGCAGGCATTATCAAGAAGGTCTCCTTCCAGGACGGCGACGTGCTCTTTGCATCGTCCAATCTTGACGACGACCGTCTTGGCGAGCGCCTGCTCCGCGCCGGAAAGATCAACAAGGCCCAGTACAACGCCTCGGTGGAGCTCATCAAGAAGAGCGGAAAAAAACAGGGGACCATCCTTGTCGAGCTCGGCTTCATCGCGCCCCAGGAGTTAGTGGCTGGCGTGCAGCTCCAGGTCGCGGACATCATTTTAAGCCTCTTCTCCTGGCGCGACGGGAGCTATCGCTTCGACGAGGGGCCGCTTCCGCTGGACGACATCATCCCGCTTCGGATGAGCTCGGGCAACCTGATCCTCGCCGGCGTGCGGCGCCAGCAGTGGGAGAACGTGCGCGACTCACTCCCGCCCCAGGAGACCGTGCTGCGTCCCGCCACGGACCCCGCTGCGCTCTTCCAGAGCGCAGACCTTTCGGACAACCAGAAGGCCGTCCTTTCCCTTATCGACGGGAAGCACACCATCAAGGAGATCTGTTCACGCTCGAAGGCCGGCGACTTCTATACGCTGAAGGTGCTCTATCTCTTCCTCGCGCTTCGGCTGGTGGATGTGGGCGCGATCATTGACGAAGAGGAGCGGGCCTTTGCCCGCGAGGCGGTCCAGGCGGCAGTTGCCGTACGTGAGAAGAAGCCCGAGAAGCCCGCCGCAGGCGCCTTGTCCCCGGCGAGGCAGCTGATCCAAAATGCGATCGACGCGCTGGACGGGCAGGACCACTACCAGGCGCTCGGCGTGGACCAGCATTCCGCGTCCCAGGAGATCCAGTCGGCATACCTGAGGCTTGCAAAGCTGTACCATCCCGACCGGCATTTTGAACCGGGCATGCAGGACATGAAGAAGGCACTGGAGACGCTCTTCGAACGGGTCACCACGGCCTATAAGACCCTGAGCGACCGGGAAGCGCGCAAGGAGTTCAGCTACCTGTCGAGCCAGGCCCACGTGAAGAGCGCACGCAGGGACACGACGCGGGAGGAGAAGCGGGAAGATGATGACACCCCGCCGGGCCTGTACAACAAGGGCATGAGGTTATACGGGGCAGGGGACTACCTGATGGCCCTCGAGTGCTTCCGCAAGGCCGGCAAGCTCGATCCCAGAAACGCGCGGTACCTCTACTGCCAGGGGCTCGTCTTCTCCCAGCTGCCGCGCAAACAGTATGAAGCCGAAGATTGCTTCAAGAAGGCCATCAAGCTCGACCCTTCCAAGGCGGAGTACCATGTCAACCTTGCCGATCTCTGTGTGAAGAGAGGCCTCAAACCCCGGGCCCTGACCGTGCTGAAGGACGCGCTCCACAAGGTTTCCAACCCCGAGCACATCAGGAGAGCGCTGACGGATATGGAAGAGATAAAATCGGCGTAGCACTTCCCAGCCTGCCTGCTTTCCATCCTCCCTGCCGCTGTTTCTTGTGCTCTTTCGTGTTTTGGTTGAAAAGGAACTTCTTAGGGTCGCCCATTTAAAGGGCACCGTCAAGCAAAAAAGCTATCTTGCGGCGAGAAACGGAACGTTTCTCGCCGAGCCTTGTCGTTATCCTCATCCGTACCATTGCCGCAGTTTCATTCGGTTTCGGTGTCAGTCTTCACTGCACCAGTCACCCATCGGGATTAAGGTCAAAGGTGGCGGTGTCGAGGGTGTGTTGAATTTTCAAAGAGCAACATGCCTGATAGACGGCTTTCCAATGGCATCAACTTCGTGTATGCTGTCTGGAAAATTTTACCCGGAGGGATTTGTGCTCTACCTGCCTGGCAGACTTATCGGGAAATTGTTCCTTTTCATCTGCAAGCTGCACCGTCGTTATCACTCAACGAGGAAACAATCCATACCGCCTGACATTGTTTTCTTTCAGGAAGAGATCAAACGGCTGAGAACTGCCAACTGTATCATGAAGCAGTATATCAGAAAGAAAAGGTTGATACCTCCGTTTCTTACAAAGTGCCCGATGATTCTCTTCGCTTTTCGCTTCGATGTCCCTCACCGGAGAATACATCTCTACCTGCCGATCTCGAAATCCACGATTCTTCGGTATATCTCCATGGTTAAAAACGACTTCTTCGGCCTCATAATGAAGCGTTCTCGATTTTTCTTACCCGTGAATAAGACGCCGAGGGATATTGAACTGTTGGTGTGGCAGATCAAGGAGGAAAATCCTTCCTGGGGGTATCTCCGCATTACGCTTCATCTTTGGCGCCTGCGGGTCTTTTTATCTCCCTCTACCGTGAGGCGCATTCTATTAAGACCGAGACCCGTGCCCACGCCGCCTCGAAAAGGCAGAACCGATGGGAAGAAATTCAAGTCAATCGTTGCGATCCGCCCGAACGCTCTCTGGTCGCTTGATC
>CAKKPG010000216.1 GCA_919901555.1 Nitrospiria bacterium
GCCGGTTCCGTTAAAGCTTGTATCCAGCGAGCCGTTGGTGTTGTACCGGACCAGGACGAAAACATTGTGGCCGCTAACGATGGGGCCGATATAGGCAGACCCGGCTGCCACGATCTTCCCGTCCGACTGGATGGCAACGGCATAGGCATAGTCATAAGTGCCGCCGATGTCTGTGGTCACCTTGCCGGTTCCGTTAAAGCTTGTATCCAGCGTGCCGTCGGTGTTGTACCGGACCAGGGTGAAATCATAGATGGGGCCGGAATACCCGGCTGCCACGATCTTCCCGTCCGGCTGGATGGCAACGGCATTGGCAATGTCATTACCCATGCCGATGACCGTGGTCACTCTGCCGGTGGTGTTAAAGCTCACATCCAGACTGCCGGCAGCAACGCCCCCTCCTCCGCCTCCGCCCCCGCCGCCGCAGCCATACAATGCCGCCCCGAGGCCGAGGAGCAGGCTCAGAATGCCGATGCCGCCGAAGAAGCTCTTGATCCATTTGTGCTTTACGTAAGTGTTCATATCACACACCCCCTCTTATTGAAGCGTTCAACGTATAAACATCACGCGATTCACACCGAATACCCACGTCGCCGGGTCGTTCAGGCACGGGCTGGACCCTGCCACCTTCTCGATGCTCAACCGGCCGTCATTCCCGAGCGAGACGAAATAGCTGTACGGCGGATAGGGTAAACCCGTGGTATAGCAATAAATAGTGTTGTCCGGACGCACCTCACTGAACGCGCGGTTCACCCGTCCCGTGTGCTGCGTGCCCACCTTCATGAGTCCCGGTCCCAGCGACGCGGGACCCACCGAAAGGACTTGCTTGGTGAGCGGCAATACGGTGTCCAGCGCAAGGGATACGAAGAAGGATTCATCGCCACGCTGCTGCACGGGGTCACTCTCAAGCACCCACAGGCCCTGGGCCGTTCCGTCCACGTCGATTTCCATGGTCCCGCACCGGGGTTCACCGGTGCGAACAACGCGCGAAAGAAGGTATTCCTTGAGCAAAGGCTCAAAGTAGTCGTACGGGCAGACTGCATGCAGTGTGCGATTATGGACGCGCGAGGGATTTATGTAGTAGTTCTGGCGGCTGTCGTCGTAAAGCCCGAAATCGAACGCGCCGGCAGTAGGCCCGCCGACTGTTCCAAGCGCGTCGCCGGCGGAAACAGGGATATCCACCGGGAACGTGCAGTACTCGATCTCCTCGTCGGCGGTATTGTAGGTAGAGCAGCTTCCACCGTTAAGCTGTGCTGCCAGGCCGTCAACCAGCGTGGTCACATGTCCGAAACGGCCGGATATCGTGGCGCAAGCCGCGTAGTCGATGGTGTAGTCGCTTTCTCCCTGACGCCACGGTGAAACAAGGAAGCGTGAACGGACAAGCCCGGTGATGTGCAGATTTCCCGGAGAAACGAGTTGGACGCCGGTTGTATTGACATATATTCCGGTATGATCGTTGGGAACCGTGTGACCGGGCGGGTTGAATTCTCCAAGGAGCGAGGGCCGGCTGATCGCGTCGGCGCTCACGGGAAGGACGGAAAACAAGGGTCCTCCTGAACAGAGCGGCTCGTGGCCTGCGCCGATGCCGATAACGACCCATGAGCCGGCTTCCTCGGCAAAGAATTTCAGCTCGGTATCTCTTGTCAGGCCGCTCCCCGTGTCGGCGTCGCGGTACA
>CAKKPG010000217.1 GCA_919901555.1 Nitrospiria bacterium
GAAAGACGTAAAACCGGCGGCGGTTCAGCCAGGTGGAAAAACTCCCGCCGCCGAAGCGTTGGTCATTCCCGTGGAAACGGGAATCGTGCAGATTCTCGATGCCTTCCTGGGCAGTGAGAAGGTGAAGAAGAGCGGATAACTTAACAAACAATTTTGTCAGGTTGCATTACGATTAACCCGACCGGCTACATCCGCCGTGCTTGATAATATGATTTTCATATAAGATATTTTCTTACAAGAAAAGCAATGATAGGCACTAATAAAAGTGTCCAGCCAAGAAGATGAACAACGCATCCTGGACTTTCTGCAGTAATCGAAGGTGCACCAAGTCTAGCTCCGGTCCATCCGCCCATTGCATCTGACCACCAGATACAAAACATTGGGAGCAAACAAAAACCAAACACCTTTAACGCCAGTGCACTGCCACCGCTAAGGTGAGCAAATACAACATACACGGCTGCAACAATTATGGATAGAGTTCTTGAGATCAAGCTATTCTGCGAGGTCCAGAGCCCGCTGAACCGATTCAGACAAGGCAGGACTTACCTGGTGGCCTGGATATTTTTTTCTATAATTCTTAGCCTTTCTTATAGCTGAAATGATTAATGCATTTCTTTCTGAAATCGGCGCCTTATCGTATATACTTAAGCTTGCCAAATTGTTATCAATTAATAATTCAATATATTCTTTTCCTTTCAGAACTTCTTTTTTCCGCAGCATCTCAACTGATTTAACTTGAGCTTCTAAATTGATAGCGATGGCGATTAATCCTAAATTAAGATAATAATTGTTCAACTTTTTCTTGGTATAGTTGCTACCAACATAAATTCCAGCAACACCTGATATAAAAATTGCTATCAACAAAAAAATATATAATTTTTTATCTCTCATAATATATCCTTTCATAAACATAAATACATTTTGCTGTTATGGACATTGTTTATTCTTATATTTTTTTAATTTTTTTAAAGCTTCTAACGGATGTTCTGACGCCCAAGCCGGGTCTATAAGTTGAGGCTGATATGATGAATCATCCATGGATATAGAAACTTCATTTTCATTATATCTAGC
>CAKKPG010000218.1 GCA_919901555.1 Nitrospiria bacterium
ATGGTTCTTAGATTTTCTTGCCATTTTGAGAAGAATTTGACTCGTAACTGACTAACCCGCAAAAAGCGGACTAGTTGCCGCAAGACTTGGTTGCCCATTTCCCTGCGGTGTCTTGCACGGTTCGGAAAAGAGCGATCCCGTTTCGAAATGTTCCCAGTGCGCCCTGTCTGGCGAGAATTCCAAAGTATCCTTTTTTGACATCAATGAATGGATACGCTCCGTATGCCCCCGGGCCGGAGTTTCTGCCCGTAGGTACGCAGTTGGACGAGGAGTTTGCGCACTCGACCCAGTTTCCCAGGGCGTAGGGCCAGTCTTCGCTCAGGGCATCGCGAACGGGCGAGCTCTCTACCGTGGCCGACCCTCTCTGGCTGGCCCAAAGTTCCTTCCTCATGTTATCGGACAGCAGTTGGCCTTTGTAGAGTGTTCGTAAAAACTCAAGGTAGTCCTCGCCGGTCCAGTGCATCCCTCCGGCTAACCTTGGGTTGGTTGCGGATGGCAAATCGTAAGTGGAATGGCTGAAGAGGCCGGTCCTCAACTTAAAATCGTCAAACACCTTGGTCCAACTGGGATACCCTCCGGCATTGATCGCCATCAGGCCTGCGATCTGCAGGTGGGTGCTTGAATAATAAAACTGACCTCCCGGCTCAATGTTATTGTCTTTGTTTGTATTGTAAATCTGCTGGACGCAGTCTTCAAATATCTGGATTTGACGGTCAAGACAGCCGAGTAATGCCGGCGACACTGGATCCGGCTCGGTCATGAAGCCGGAGGTAAAACTGAGCAAGTGGCGAAGCGTGACTTTGGAAGCCGGGGTCCCCACCATCGGAGTCCAGAACGAAATCAAGTCTTGGGGCTTGGAATCCAAGGTCAGAGTCGTAGTTCCTTGATCGACCAGCGAGAGAATAACAACCGCGGTGACGAGTTTGGACGTGGACGCGGACTCATACGATGTGGCACTGGTTGACGCCCCCGTGGATACGCTATAGGTCCTTCCGTCCGCGGATTCCAACATCAGGGTGAAATCCGTGTCCGTCGGTGTTGAGATGAGAGTGGAAGTCATGGATTGTTCGAGTTGAGTGAGCTGTTCTCCCGTGCACGTCGTATTCGTCGGAGAAGCTCCACTTCCTGTGCAGGAAAAAATCAATGCAAGGCATAGAAAAAGAAATGGCCACGATGCTTTCCTCGTGTTTCCCCTCCGCGCGGCATTAAACTGCGATCGTTTAGATAATAAAGGAAAACTAATCCAAAGCATGCTCTTTTCCCCTCTCAATCATATCGACATTCTATCAAGTGATTATACAAAAAATATTTGATCTATCGAAACCCTGCGCACTGTTGAGTTCCGGATGATTGACAACAATCGGGAAGATCATCGGCTGAAAACCATGCATCAGCCGCTTGACGAAATCAATAACTTTGGGGCGCGGAGCTAAAAAAGCCAGCCCGCGCCGAAAAAGACGAGCGTCGAAAAGCGATGCGACACTATCGGGCTGTCCGTAATACCGCTGCCGAGGTGCGTCGTATAGACGCCTCCCATCAAAGACCAGTCGGGGCTTAACCGGTAAGCGCCCCCCAGACCCGCGCCGACGTTGACGGTGTCGCGCCCGTTATAGGCAAGCCGGTTTGCCGTGGCCTCTGCCGGTCGCACGCCATAGTAGTAGTCCACGAGCTTGGCGCTCTGCCATTCAACACCAACGCTTGGCGTCAACCTGAACTTCGGCTCGATCCAAAAATTACGCGAAAGCCTGAGCGTCGCCGCTTCGCCGTTGCTGACATTGAGGATATCGTGGTAGTAACTCGCATTGATATTGACGACGGACGTTTTCCATAAGGCGTTAACGCTGCCGTCGAGCGACGTATGGCGATCAGCCATGCCGGCGAGATCCGGATCATCGTCCGCTTTCCACCCGCGGCGCACTTTAACACCTACCCCGAGCTTCAATGAACGGTCATCAGACTGGAGCAGCCACACGCCGCCGCCGCCGAGACTCCAATAGGCCAGGTCCTTATAGGTTATGATGATGAGGGGGAGCGGCACGGTCTTGCGGTCGCTGTCACCGACGATTTTCTCGACATTGAACAACCCGGCGCCGAGGATCCCGTGGAAGCCGGAAGGAGCGGCTTGCTCCTGGCCCGGCACGCCCGCGGCAGTGTAGTCCTCGGTCAGGTCAGACACCGTATCCGCGTAAGCCGGGTAACAGATAAACAGCAGAACACCACACAGCAACCCGTACACGAATGCCTTCATCATCGCTCTCCCCCTCAGGAAATTTATTCAAAAGCGAAACCCTTTTTTACAGACCGGCAATAACTCAATGATGATCAAATGTCCGGCCTATCCTGTCCCACCTGAAGCCCTCTTTCCCCGCGGAGCTGAAGACCTGGCGGGCCTTTCCCACGACATCGGCAAGAGGAACGGGACCGAAATGTCTGCTGTCTGTTCCCTCGTCTTTATTGTCGCTCATGACGAAGATGCTGCCGTGGGGCACACGATATTGTTTTCCATCTCCTGTCTTTACCGTGTCTCCCGGCAATCCTGCAACCCTCCTGATGACCACCTGGCTCCTGTCGTCCGGATAGACAAAGACGACAATATCGCCGATCTTCAGCGGCCTTTTTTTATAGACCCTCTTGTCGACAAGGACCTTCTCTCCACTCATAATCGCGGGTTCCATGGCGCTCGACGGTAATTTATATGCCTGGACAATATGGTTCCTGACAAGCCTGGTTGCCAGCCCGGTGATCATGAGCGGCCCGACGAGCCATACAACCAGATAAACATACCATTTGTTATAAGGCTTCAACCGGTAGCCGGCCCCCTTGTTCTTTGCCGTCTTGTATCCATCAAAGATACTGAATAGATGAATGGCTATCTTAATCGCCAGGACCAGCAGTAACCCGATAATGAGATAACGGTCGGGGAGGCGGGTAGAGGCGCTGAACCCGATTACGTAAAGAATGATGCCGAAGAGGTATAAACAGACGCCCTTCATCATCTCTCCGTTGTATATCTGCGCCAGCCCCGTCATGATGAGTCCCATCACAACGGCGATCCAGCCTTTTCTTTCAACAGTCCTCAGCTCTTCCTGCATGTTCTCTCCATAAGTGTTCCGCTTATAAATACGCCCCAACCTCGAAAAAGTTCCGGCTATCGGCAGATGACAGCGGAGAAGGCGCTGTGGTAGAACCGCACGAGGTTCAGGATGCCCATCAATATACCGCCGGCTGAAAAGGCAAAGCGTACGGCCCTTGATGCCAACAGTCTCTGCGATAAAGGCATCTGCGGTCTACGCTTTTGTTCAAAGGCGTAAACATTCCTCATGACTTTTGCAACAAAATCCCCGGAAGGTTCAAACTCTTTCATCATCGTTGCCTCCAAAATATTCCCCAACGAGCGTTTTAAGTCTTTCGCGGGCCCGGAAGAGCCGCGACTTAACCGTTCCCAACGATATGCCGTCGGCCATAGCGATAGCCTCAGGCGGCTCTCCTGCCAGGCTCCTCAGGATGGTGCCCTTAAAGGGCTCGGCGAGCTCGGCGAGCGAAGCCCTGATCGCCTGCCACTGCTCATTTTCAATCAAAAGGTCTTCTGTGGTCTTATGCTTCGATGGGATTGCCGATTCATTATCAAGGGGGATCATCACCCTGCCTTTGCGCCGCCGTATTTCGCTGATGCACCGGTTGCGGGCAATTATGAAGAGCCAGGCCGAAAACGGCATGCCCCTGCGTTCGTCAAAGGCATCAAGAGATTTGTAGACACTTAAAAAAACTTCCTGCCCGATATCCTCGACGATTCTCTCATCATCTACCAGCCTGAAGATAAAGGTGAGGAGACGCCTGTGATACCGTTCGACGAGGATCGAAAAAGCCTCGGGCTCGCCTTTTTTTATCCGAATAATAATGTCGGAATCTTCCATTAATCTCCTTAAAAGAACAATAAAACCATATCCATCGATAAAAGATCAACACCTTAGCAAAAAGCGGCCATTATTTCAGGCTATCCTTTTATTATAAATACGCAATACCCGTCGAAAAGTTCCCGATTTAAATTTTCATTATTGCATCATAAAACCGATCATAGGTTATGACAGGCATTGTTGGAAGTACGAGGAACTTTGGGACATCCCCTATTCTCCCTGTCAAAAGGACCGTGAGGGTGATGATGTTGTTTTGAGAGGAGGGTTCGGTTGCTGAGGCTGGATCGGATGTTTTTTAAAGAATTCCCACATAAGATCAGGGGCGTTGATATCCCGGCTGACATTACCCGTTTTCATGTTATTGTGCTACATTTGGGAGTATATTGGAGTCTATGGTCATTGTCAAGAAGGCGCTTTCTATACGCTTTCTATAATAAAATACATCATGCGCTACGCCGTCATCCCGGATGTTCATGCGAACCTCGAAACATATTATCGCGACGCAATTTCGGTGGACCTGTCGTTCGAGTTGTCGATATCTCCATTGCGGAAGTATCTGATCAACCCCGGCAGCGTGGGCCAGCCGCGGGACTACGACCCTCGTTCCTCGTTTATGATACAATTGAGAAGAAAGTCGCCTTTTACCGGATCGACTACGACATCGCGGCATGTCGGGACAAGATCATCAGGGCAGGGCTTCCGCCGCAGCCGGCAACGAGGCTGGAGATGGGATGGTGAATCGGGAAATGCGGATTGCGGAATGCGGAGTGCGGAATAAAGACATTACCGCAGAGGATGTAGAGCATACTTAATTTTTCATTTTGAACTTTGAATTTTGAATTGAGGTAACATGCTTCTCCTCCTCACTCCTCGATACCACGCTCTCAGGAACCGTCTCACCCGCCTTGCTCCCGGCGACGGCGTCAAGACCATCGTCCTCGGGCTCCTCGGCGTCGGGTTCTGGGCCTTCATGTACGGCGTGTCCTTCAAGGTGCTGACGTACTTCCGGACCATCGAGGGCCTCGGCGACCTGCTGGCGCTCCGGCTCCTGTCCATGATCCTGCTGACCTTCTTCTCCATCCTCGTCTTCAGCAACATCGTCACCTCCCTCTCCACGTTCTATCTTTCCGGCGAGCTTGACCTCCTGCTCTCATCGCCCGTCAGGATCGAGAGCATCTACCGGGCCAAGTTCATCGAGACGCTCATGGATTCTTCGTGGATGACCTTGATCTACGGCCTGCCGGTTTTCATCGCCTACGGCACGGTCTTCAAGGCCCCGCTGTTTTATTACGCGGGACTGGCGTTTACGATCATCCCCTTCCTGATCATCCCCGCGGCCGTCGGCATCATCGTTACCATGCTGCTGGTGAACGCCTTTCCCGCGCGCAGGGCCAAGGACGTCCTCGTGCTCCTGGGCCTTCTGTTCTTCGTGGTCCTCTACATTCTGTTCCGCATGCTCCGGCCGGAAAGGCTCGTTGACCCCGAGGCCTTCCCGACCCTCGTCCAGTATCTTACGGCCATGCGCGGCCCTGTCTCGCCGCTCCTGCCGACGTCCTGGGCTACCGAGGCGCTCTCTCCCCTGCTCAAGGGAAGCCGGGGAGAGACCGTCTTTTACCAGCTCATGCTCTGGAGTACGGCCCTGGCGGGCCTCGTCATCGGCGAATGGACCTGCGGGAGGATTTATTATAAAGGCTGGTCGCGGTCCCAGGAAGGCAAACGGGCGAAACTGTCGCGCTCGCGGTCGGCAGACGCCTTTTTCAGGCTTGTGTCGGCCCCGTTCCGGGGGAAGATGCGCGCCGTGGTGCTCAAGGACGTCAAGCTCTTTTTCCGGGACACGTCCCAGTGGTCCCAGCTCTTTCTTTTGTTTGCCCTCATGGTCGTGTACCTTTACAGCTTCAAGCTCTTGCCCCTGGAGCGCTCGCCCATGCCCACGTTCTTCCTCCAGAACCTGATCTCCTTCCTGAACCTGGGCATGGTGGGGTTCGTGGTGTCCGCCGTGGCGGTGCGGTTCGTGTTCCCCGCCGTGAGCCTCGAAGGGGAGTCCTTCTGGATCATCCGCTCCTCGCCGCTGCCGCTCAAGGAATTTCTCTGGGCCAAGTTCTGGAGCAGCCTGCTGCCGCTCCTCGTTCTTGCCGAGGTCCTGACGGTGCTTTCGAACACGCTCCTCAAGGTGACGCCTTTTATGATGGCCCTGGGCATCGTGACCGTCCTTCTCATGACCTTCGGCATCACCGCCCTGGGCGTCGGCCTGGGCGCGGTGTTTCCCCGGTTCAAGGTGGAGAACGCGGCCCAGATACCCACGGGATTCGGCGGGATCGTCTACATGCTCCTGACCATGATCTTCATCGGCGTTGTCGTCACGCTGGAGGCGTGGCCCGTGTATCGCATATTCACGGCCCAGACCATGGGAAAGCACATTTCCCCCTCAGGCTGGTTCGGGATCGGATTTTCCTTCGTCCTGGTGCTCATAATCAATATTGCAGCCTTGTTTCTGCCCATGCAAGAAGGCCTGAAACGCCTGAAACAAAGGGAAATATAGGTCCTAATGCGGATTTTAAAGGCCTGAAAATCATAAAAACAGGGCTAAAAAACCACAACATATTGTATGTACTTAAAAAATCAATACTTTACCTTGTAATTTTCTCCTTTACAAATCAGGCTTCTTGTGATATATAACAACCCGTAACAACCCGACATCAAAAACCGTTTCTAAAACTCACCCCGTTCCACGTGTGAACGTTGATCTGATTGCTGGTTGCACCTCGAAGGAGACCTCATGCAGCTCAAGACCCTGGAAATGATCGGCTTTAAATCCTTCTCAGACAAAACCCTTGTCCGGTTCCAGCCCGGCGTCACGGCCGTGGTCGGCCCCAACGGCTGCGGCAAGAGCAACATCTCCGATGCCATCCGCTGGGTCCTCGGCGAACAGAGCGCAAAACACCTCCGGGGCGACAAGATGGAGGACGTGATCTTCAACGGCAGCGAGAACCGCAAGCCCCTGGGCCTGGCCGAGGTCACCCTCACCCTGACGAACGTTACGGGCCTGCCCTCGGAGTTCGGCCAGTACAACGAGCTCGAGATCACCCGGCGGCTCTTTCGCTCGGGCGAGAGCGAATACCTCATCAACAAGATCCCCTGCCGCCTCAAGGACATCCGCGACCTCATGATGGACGCCGGCGTGGGCGCCCGTGTCCACGCCATCATCGAACAGGACCGGGTGGACCAGATCCTCTCATCCAAACCCCAGGACCGCAGGTTCCTCTTTGAGGAAGCGGCAGGCGTGACGAAATACAAGGTGCGCCGGCAGGAGGCCCTGAGCAAGCTCGAATCCACCCAGCAGAACCAGCTGCGGGTGAACGACATCCTTACCGAGGTCAAGCGGCAGCTCAATTCTCTGGACCGCCAGGCCAGGAAGGCAGAGCGTTACCAGAAACTCCGCGCCGATATGAAGGACCTCGATTTCCGCCTCGCCGCCGTGGAGTATTCGGGCCTCGGCCAGGAGTGGGCCGCGTCAACGGAAGAGTTCAAGAAAGTTGAAGACGAGATCACCGGGCTCCACGCCGCCCTGGGGAAGATCGAATCGGCCATGGAGGAGACCCGGGCAGACGCCCTCTCGGCCGAGCGGGAGCTGGCCTCCCTCCAGCACGCGATCCACGAGACGGAGAACGCCCTGAGCCGCGCCGAGCACCGCGTCGAGATGTCCCGGAGCCAGATCACCTCTCTCACGGAACAGCGCGGCCGCGACCTCAAGGACGTGGAATACCTGAAACAGGAAACGGCGCGGGCCGTCGGGCAGAAAGCATTGATCACGGAAGAGGCGGGCGGCCTCGCCGTAGCGATCCATGAGAAGAACACAGTGCTCCTCGAAAAAACCGTGGACTTCGAATCACTCGCCCAGGCGCTCCGGGACAAGGAGACATCTCTGGAGCAGGCCAGGGCCGGCGTATACAGCGCCGTCACCGAGTCCGCTGCCGAGAAGACGCGCATATCCGGCCTTCAGGCCAGGCTTTCTCAGCTCGACGAGCAGGACGAGCGGGGCCGCAACGAGGCGGGGGACCTGGCAGCGAGGGCCGGCGAGCTGCGGTCCCTTTTCGCGGAGAAGGCACGGGCGATCACGGAGCTCACGACCCGCCGGAGCGCCATGCAGGAAAAGAGCGCCCAGGTCGCTGCCCGGCTTGAGCAGGCGCTTGCAAAAAAGAAATCGCTGGAAGCCGGCCTTGCAGCCTCCCGGGACCGGCTCTCCGCTCAGAAGTCGCGGCTCCTCTCACTCCAGGAGCTGGAGCAGAGCCTTGAGGGATACCAGAAGGGCGTCCAGACCGTCATGTCCGCGCACAAACAGGGCGCCGCAAACGATCACCTCGGCACCATCCACGGACTCGTGGCGGACATCATTGAAACCGAGCCGCAATACGAACTCGCCATCGAAGCGGTGCTGGGCGACCGGCTCCAGCATGTGGTGGTGGGCTCGCAGCACGATTCTCTCAAGGCCATCGACTTTCTCAAGACCCGGAGCGGCGGACGGGGCACCTTTATTCCCGAGGCCCCCCGGGAGATCAAGACCGAACCCTTTGTCAAGAACGGCCACACCGGCGTCGTCGGCCCCGCGCTCGGCATCGTGCGGTGCAAGGAGACCTATAAGAACGTGGCGCAGTACCTCCTGGGCGACGTGGTGGTCGTGGATTCCATGGACACCGCCCTTCACCTCTGGGAGAACAACGGGTTCCATAAGACGCTCGTGACCCTTGCCGGAGAAATTGTCGACCCCTGGGGCGCCGTCACCGGCGGCGCAACGGAGGCCGTCAGCTCGGGCATTCTCCGGAAGCGGCGCGAGATCAAGGACCTGGAGCACGAGGTGGCCGGACTGGCCGCCGCCGTCAAGGAGATGGAACAGGAACTGAGGACGGTCGAGGCCGCCATCGAATCGGACAAGCAGGCCGAGGCCGGGTTGTCCCGGAACATCCACGAGGCGGAGCTGGAGCTCGTGAACAGGGAAAAGGACGGCGCCGCGCTCAAGGACGAGCTGGGCCGCGCTGAACAACGCGTCCAGACGCTCGAAAATGAGTCAGCGGGACGGGCCGCTCAGAAGACGGGCCTCGCCGGCGAGATGGAGAAATCCTCTGCCGTGCTCCGGGGACTGGAAGCGGGCCAGAACAATGCCCAGGCGAATATCGAGGCCCTTCAGCGGGAACTGGCCGCGGAGAAAGGGGTCCTCGAAAAGGCGCGCGCTGAAATAACGGAGGTCAAGCTGGAGGTCGCCGCGCTCCAGGAAAAACAGGCCGCCGCCGCCAAGGGCCTCGCGGCCCTCAGCGGAGCGGAAACGGACCTCGCGGACCGGCTCGCAAAGCGCGAAGCGGAGCTCGCCGGCATTGCGTCGAAAGTGCGTGAGCTCGAAGCCTCCATTTCAGCGGCAGAGGCCGAGATCAAGGGCCACATTGCAGCGCTCGAGGGCCGGCGGCAGGTCCTGACGGCAAAGCAGGAGGCGCACGAGGAAAAGGCCCGCGCCCTTCATGCCCTGGAGGAAGAGGCGCGCCAGGCGCGGCATGACATCGAGGCGGTCCAGAAGCGGCTGTCGGCCAATGAGGTGAAACGCACCGAGCTCCGCATGAAGATCGAGCACCTCAAGGACAACATCTGGAATTCCTACCACACCGGGCTCGACGCCGTCGTCACGGAGCTGGGCCGGTTCGAGATCAACCTGGAGGAGTCCCGGCTCCGACTCGATGAGCTGCGCCAGAAGATCGACCAGCTGGGCCCCATCAACGTGGACGCGCTCCAGGAATACAACGAGCTCAAGGAGCGCTACGACCTCCTGAACACCCAGCAGCAGGACATCAACGAGTCCATCGCCAACCTCAAGGCCACCATTGCCAAGCTCGACGGCGAGACGAAGGAGCTCTTCACCGAGGCCTTCAACGCCATCCACGCAAAGTTCAAGGAAGTCTTCTCCCTCCTCTTCGAGGGCGGCAAGGCGGAACTGGTGCTCCTCGACGAGGCGAACATGCTCGAGTCCGGCATCGAGATCATCGCCCAGCCGCGGGGCAAAAAGTTCCAGAGCATCACGCTCCTGTCCGGCGGCGAGCGGGCGCTCACGGCCATTGCCCTGCTCTTTGCCGCGTTCCTCGTCAAGCCGAGCCCCTTCTGCATGCTCGACGAAGTGGACGCGCCCCTCGACGAAGCCAATGTGACGCGCTACACCCGGCTTCTCCGGGAGATGAGCAGCCGCTCGCAGTTCATCGTCATCACCCACAACAAGAGGACCATGGAGATGGCCGACGCCCTCTACGGCATTACCATGGAAGAGCCCGGCTCCTCCAAGGTCGTGTCGGTGAAGCTCCGCGAGCCTGCCCTGGCATAGCGAACCTCCCAACCCGCACAAGCCCCGATACTCGGGACAAGCCGGAACCAAATATGCCAGGTCGACGGGTCGGCGCGAAGTCTGATGAATGCAAAATGCAGAGTGCAAAATGCA
>CAKKPG010000219.1 GCA_919901555.1 Nitrospiria bacterium
GCGAATTCACGTTTCAAAGCCGAGTCCGGCATCAACCCCGGGCTTCGTAAGCCCTTTGAAGATCTCCGTCATTTGTTCGGCGGTATGGGGCATCTTGTGCTCAAGCCACCAGGTGAGCAGCGCCAGAAAAGAACTCACGATAAAGTGCGCCGCGATGTCCAGCGGGACGGGCGTCTTTTTCCTGGCGGACCCCTTCGGCTTGAGGTGATCCCGTATAAGGCTGAAAAGAAATTTTTGGGCATACTGCTGGATCATGTCCCAGCTATGCTTTCCTACCATTGCCTTGTACAACGGATAGTGGCTCTGAGCATGCTGAAACAGATCAAGCGCCACAGCCCAGCCGTCCCTGTTGCCAATCCCCTTTTTTGAAAGCGCATCACGCAGATTATCAAAGCCGCTTCGCAACAGGGCGTCTTTATCCAAAAAGTGCGCATAAAAGGTCGAACGGCCCACATTTGCCCGGTCGATGATGTCCTGTACCGTGGTCTTCTCATACCCCTTTTCGATGATCAAGGACATCAGGGCCTCCGACAAAATCCTGCGTGTCCGCCCAACGCGACGGTCCGGCTTCATTTTTTTCATTTCTCATCCTCTTTTTCCCCATACAAATCCGACGAATTTGTTCACTATTGAACAAAGAATGGCACATTGGTTCTTGCACTATTCCCGGTGACGAGCTACGATTATATCGAACACGGTGTTCAGAAACAGACATGTGTATATTATCACAAAAGGTGATGAAATGAAACCGCTCAAGGAGGAGGGAACCATGAACAACACGACCAACTATATTCGATTCGATCAGGTTTCCAAATGGTTCGAATCGGCCGCCGGACGCTTTGATGCGTTGAAAAATATCGATCTCACGATCGGCCAGGGAGAGCGTGTGGCGATCGTGGGAAAATCCGGCAGCGGCAAATCCACGTTATTGAACATGCTGACGGGCATTGATCATCCGAGCCAGGGCGCTGTTAGCATCAATGCGACGGAGGTCCACACATTAAACGAGAGCCGCCTGGCAACATGGCGCGGCGCAAACATCGGAATTGTTTTCCAGTTCTTCCAGCTCATTCCTACGCTCAGCATCCTGGAAAACCTTCTTTTGGCGATGGACTTCGTGAATGTTATTCCGAAGAAAGAGCGTATACAGCGAGCGGAGGCCTTGCTTGCGCAGGTCGGCATTTCGGAGCACGCGGGCAAATTACCCGCGGCATTATCAGGCGGCGAACAGCAACGGGCAGCCATCGCCCGCGCCCTGGCGAATGACCCCCCCATTTTGGTCGCGGACGAACCTACGGGAAATCTGGACAGCAGGACCGCTGAAGCCATTCAAAAGCTTTTTGTTCAACTGACCGGCAACGGCAAAACAGTCATTGTGGTGACCCACGAAAATGTATCCGGCGCCCGATACGACCGGGTAATAACCTTAAACGACGGCGTAATTGCCGGCGATGAAAGGAGGCCGTCATGAACACAAAATTCAAAAAAGCCCTGAGCGACTTGTTGATAAATCCTGGCCGCACCGCGCTCGTTATCTTTGCCCTGGTCATCGGGCTGTGGGGCGTCGGCTCTATTTTGGTGACGTATACCATTTTGAAAAACGATTTGAACGAAAATTATAAGAGAACCAATCCCGCCCACGTTATCGTGACTTCAAAAAACTTTAACCGGCTGGATTTGACGGCCTTGAGAAAGCGACCGGAAATAGAGAGCGCTGAATTTCGAGATCTCTCACTCGAACGAATCGAGGTCCATCCGAATCAATGGATTCCGCTATGGGTTTTCGGCGTGGAAGACTTCAACAACTTCAACCTGGCGCGATTTTATAGTGAAAAAGGAAGTAACGTCCCCGGTCGGGACGCCATGCTCATTGAGCGGGACGGACTGCACGTCTCTGATTTGAAGCTTGGGTCGCGGGCCAGGGTCCGCGTCGGCGGGAGGATCCTTGAAGTGCCGGTAACCGGCATAAGTTTTGATCCGGCCCAGGCCCCCGCCACGCATGATGCCTTTATCTATGCGTATGTTGATAAAAAAACCTACGCCGCAATCACCGGCGAACCCGCCGACCGACGGTTGATCTTTCGTCTGAAAGGGGTAATCACAAAACAGGACATTGAGACTATTACCAATGGCATTCTTGATGATTTCGGGCGCTCGGGCATTATTGTTGACACGGTCAGGATTCCCAAACTGAATGAACATCCTCATCAGTGGCAGTTAAATACCCTGTTATTCCTGCAAGGGAGTATCGGGCTCCTGGCATTCCTCATGGGAGCGGTCCTCGTGTCCCAGTTGATGAGCGCGATCTTAGCCCGGCAGGTCCGCCAGATCGGGGTGCTCAAGGCCATCGGCGCTTCCCGGGTACAGGTGCTTGGCATCTATATGACGATGGCGCTGATATTCGGCGCAGTGTCGAGCGTCATTGCAGTGCCTTTGGCAATAGCGTCGGGCTATGCCTTCGCCGAGTTTACGGCAAGAATAATCAATTTCAACATTCTCACCACGACGCTGCCGATTCATCTGTACGTTTATCTCATTGCCGCCGGATTGCTGTTGCCGATCCTGTTGTCACTTCCGGCATTACTGAAAGGGGTGAACGTGTCCGTGCGCGACACACTGAGTGATTACGGCATAGGGCAGGACGCGAATGACAAGAAAGCGGGCCTGTTCGCCAAACTGCCGTTATCGAGCACCGCGGCGTTGGCCTTTCGAAATACCCTGCGACGGAAAAAACGTCTGGCCGTAACCGTGGCAGCCATGGCGCTCGGCGTGGCCATCTTCAGCACAGGGTTCAATGTCAGGCAGGCCCTCGTGGTGCTGTTGTCGGAATCAAGAAATTCCATGAAGCACGACGTGCAGATGGTGCTGAAAGACCAGGTTCCCCTGGAGCAGGCCTTATTGCCGTTTAAATCCGTGACAAACGTCAGCCGTATAGAAGCCTGGAGCGGCGGTCGCGGCCGCCTGCAGACCGGAATGGTTTCAACAAGGAATGGAATCGGTATTGTCGCCCTGCCCCATGATACCGATCTGCTGAAGCCGGATATCATCACGGGGCGCTGGCTCAAGAAGGCCGATGAGCTGGAAGTCGTCATGAACCAGGGGGCCATGGGGACATTTGAAAACCCGGTAATAGGCGG
This sequence comes from Nitrospiria bacterium, assembly GCA_919901555.1. GTDB lineage: Bacteria > Nitrospirota > UBA9217 > UBA9217 > UBA9217 > CAKKPG01. Next base: position 3,138 of record CAKKPG010000219.1, read on the forward strand.
ATACTATTCATTGGATATCAAGGGGAAGCCGGTGAAGGCCAAGTTGGTCGGCGTGGTCAAGGAATTCGACGTGCCGAAAATCTACCTTGACAAGGATCAATACGACGCACTGGTCAATCCCGGCCATTTGATCAACAGTTTGATGTTTGTTGCGAAAGACAAAGACTTCGACAAAGTTATCGCTCTGAAAAAAGAGATCGAGAAAGCCCTTGAGCCGTCCAATTTAGGCGTTCTCTATGTAATGTCGCAAGCCGAGCGTTCGAAAATCATTTACGATCACTTAAACATCATTCTAACCCTGCTCGCGTTTCTGGCCATGCTGGTCCTTGTGGTCAGCGCGCTGGGCATGGCTTCCGCGACGGGCATCAACATTATGGAGAGAACGCGCGAGATCGGCGTACTGCGGGCCATCGGCGCGACCCCCAAAATGATTTATGGATTGTTCGTTGCCGAGGGCATGGTGATCAGCATTGCCAGTATTTTATCGGGACTGCTGCTTGCTTGGCCGCTGAGCATTGTCGCCTCGTCGTTCTTCGGCAATCTGATGCTGGGCAACGGAGCTTCACTCCATTTTGCGTTCAGCAATCTGGGTTTTGTGATTACGTTGATTACTACCTTGTTTTTCGGCTGGCTGGCAAGCCGGATACCGGCGCGCAGGGCAATCAACGTATCGACCCGGGAGGCGCTTTCCTATGAATGACCAGAACAGCAAGATTCGGGTTGCCGTTCCCCCTGCGACAGGATATGATAGGGTCAAAGGGGGGTGATTGGCATGAAGACGACGGCACCGGTGAATGACTATCAACGCATCGAAAAGGCCATTCTTTTCCTGGAGAAGAACGCTCTTCGCCGGCCTGATCTCAGGGAAATAGCCAGGTCGGTCAACCTGAGCCAATATCACTTTCAGCGGCTCTTCAGGCGCTGGGCGGGCATCAGTCCGAAACGTTTCCTGCAGGCGTTGACCCTTGAGCGCGCCAAGGAGGCATTGAAGAGCTCCGGCAGTCTGCTCGACGTTACGTATGGTACGGGCTTATCCAGCCCCGGCCGTTTGCACGACCTTTTCGTGAATATCGAGGCGGTCACACCGGACGAGTTCAGGAAGCAGGGCGCCAGCCTGAAGATCAGGTTCGGTTTCCATCCGAGCCCTTTCGGCGAATGCCTTGTGGCCGTTACCGACAGGGGAATCAGCAATCTTGCTTTTGTGCCGCAGGGCAATCGATCCAAGATCATCAGCGAGCTCAAAAACCAATGGAAACATGCCGAAGTCCTGGAAGACCCATCCGCAACCGGGCCCTATGCGGACAGGATATTCAACGCGGTAAAGTCCGCCGACCCTCTGACGCTCTATCTCAAGGGCACGAACTTCCAGATCAAGGTCTGGCAGGCGCTGTTAAAGATTCCCAGCGGCGCGGTCGCTTCTTACGAGGACATTGCACGCCGGATCGGCAATCCCAACTCTGTACGCGCCGTGGCGAATGCCGTGGCCCATAACCCCGTGGCCTATCTGATCCCCTGCCACCGGGTGATTCGGAAGACGGGCGCCATCGGGGGATACCGGTGGGGCGGCCCGAGGAAGAAGGCACTCCTGGCGTGGGAGGCAGGGAAAGAGGGATTGTAGAATGCGGAATGCGGATTGCGGAATGGAAAGCAAGATGTGAAATTTCCGTTGGCCACGGATTCACTCGGATTTACACCGATGAAACCAAACAGCCGTGAAGAGATTCTGCGGGTCTTGTGATATTCATCGACTCAGAATAGAATCGACTGACCATTGTTGCCCGGAGTGCCATGTTCATAGCCCATCTGCCGGCAGGATATCTCTTAACCCGGTTCGTTGTCGTGAAGCGTGGGATGGCCCATATCCCGTCTTTTCAGTACCGCACGTTCATGGCCCTCGGCCTGATCGGGAGCTTGCTGCCCGATGTCGACATGTTGTATTTCTATCTCATCGACAACCGGCAGCATTTGCACCACGGGTACTGGACGCACATCCCGCTCTCCTGGCTTATGCTGTCCGGGGTGACGCTGCTGATCGGCAGGCTTCTGAGAAAGCCCCTCGTCGCTCCGGCGGCGATCGTTCTTTTTTCGAATGTCTTCGTCCACCTGTTTCTCGACACTGTAGCCGGAAAGATCCCCTGGCTTTACCCTGTTTCCTCACATGCCTTCGTGTTGTTCGACGTCCCGGCGCGTTACGACTGGTGGGTATGGAACTTTGTCTTTCACTGGACCTTCCTGTTTGAAGTCACGATCACGGGCGCGGCTCTTTTTATGTTCCTCCGGTCAAGGTCAAAGACAGGGTAGAGTTCATCACCTCGACTTTCGCTGTGCGGGTACGGTCTGCATATCCCTGACCTCTCCTGCCGGACGACGTTATATGCCTTTTTGCAGGAAAAGGTGAATATTACCTTGACCTTGTAGCTTGCATCTGCAATATTTGTAATGTATTAACACTCGACTCGACCCGGACAGGCCAAATAGCAGCGCGCCGGTCAGTTAGATCGTCGGGCTTTGAATCAAGGAGAGAGAAATGAGCAAGCAGGAACAACCCGCCACGCAGGAAGAGCATATCGCCACCTTCGTCCATCCCGATGAGTACGCCAGGAATCCGAACCAGGTTGCCTGCGTTACAACGCGCAAAATCGTATTTGTGAAACGCAAGGAACTGGCGATGAAACCCTTCGAACTGGTCGAGTTTCCTCTCGACCAATGTTCACGCATTACATACGAAACGCGTCATGCATTTCTTCCCATGGTGCTGGGTGCTTTCCTTGTTCTGCTGGTTGGCTTTATTCTTAGTTCCGACATACCCGCAGGCACTCGTGTGCCGGTGGGAGCGTTTGCAATCGTGTTGATGTTCGGCGGCGGTCTGGTGTTCAGCCCAAAACGTCACCGGTTTACGTTCATCATGAACAACAGGAAACTGAAATGGCAGTCGAAAGCCGGCGACTACAAGTACAAAACGGGCAGCACGCAGAAGCTCATCGCATTTGCTAAAGAAAAAGGCCTTCTGTCCGAGCTCCCGCCTTCCAACGGAGGAGAAAATACGTCGCGCCGCTGAGGGCGGTTAAGCGCTTACGCCTATAACATCGACAAAAGATTGTCGATCTTTTATGGTCTCGTAATAAGTCCGAAAGTGTCACCCTGAGCATCGCGAAGGGTCTCTCAACGTATTGGAAATACGGGATTCTTCGCTGCGCTCAGAATGACAAAATGGGTTTTTCACGACTTTTTACGAATGCATCATCTTTGAATCGAATTCAAAGCAAAAAGACGAGCAATTTTCTCGCAAAGACGCCAAGCTCGCAAAGAAATTCAAATCCTTTTTTGGGTTTAAACCTTTGCGCACTTTGCGTCTTTGCGAGAAAATGCTTTGCTTTGGTTCCGGCTTGTCCGGGTTAGGGGAGGGTGAAATTAGCCGCTTGTTTCACCCCCACCCCCAGCCCTCCCCCATCAAGGGGGAGGGAGTATCGGCACAATGTAACTTTCCTTTATTTTTGCAATACTCAATAACAGCGTTAGCCCGTCGTGCACAGAGGAGGAATAATGGAATCGCAGAGCAGTAACGGCGCCCAGACGTTCGCGGCCTACCTGGCCAAGCAGTACATTGCAAAGAAAGGCTTCAGCTTCGGTACGGTGCCGGAGGCGAGCGGTCTTGTTTCAGGGAGCGACATCGTTCTCACGCGCGCGGACGGCATGAGCTTCCAGATCATCTGCATGATCGACCGCGAAGCGCATGCCAACAAACGATTCGAACTTTCGCGGGACGCTGTCGAAGAGATCGGCAAGCAATGCCTCAAATACTCCGGGACGATAAACCGGGCGAAAATGCCGGTGGTGATCCAGATCATCGAGGTCGGGCGGACGCCGATTTCCAGCGTGGACCGCGACCGGCTGAAGCTCCTCAAACGCCGATCCATCTTTTCCAAGGTCGTCATCTCCGCTTGGATCATCGACACCTCAACGGCCTCGGTCTGGAGCAACGCTCCCTTCAATGGACGTATGGCGGGGCGCTCATTTATCGAGCGGCTTTTGCGTGCCCCCCGCGTCATTGACGCGGAATTGCGGCGGCCTGCTGCGGCGGCCGTGCCGCACCCCGGGTTCCCGTTCCTGACCACTGGGCTTCTGGCGATACTCGCAGCCGTCTTTGCCGGCGAACAGCTCTACGGGATCGGACCGTCGACCGGTCTCCTGGCGCCCAGTATCCGCACGCTCCTGGCATGGGGAGGCTTGAACCCGGCCCTTGTTCTCCAGTCCGGTGAGTGGTACCGGATATTGTCCGCAACGCTCCTTCACGGCGACGCGCTCCATCTGCTGATGAACGGCATCGCCCTGTTTTTTGCAGGTTATGTTCTCGAGGGCCTTGTTGGCCGCGCCTGGTTCTTCGCGCTGTTCGTGATCGGGGCGATAGGCGGTTCGTTCCTGTCGCTGGCGATCAATCCCGCCACGATGGTGTCGGTAGGGGCGTCGGGAGCGATCATGGGACTTTTTGCTTCGGCATTTGTATGCAGCTTTCGCCTGCCCATGGATGCGAGCCGCACCCAGATCCAGATGGGCCTTTTGCGCGTATTGATCCCGTCGCTGATCCCTTTGGCCACGACCGCGACCGGCCACCATATCGATTTCGCCGCCCATCTCGGCGGCGCGTTGAGCGGTTCGGTCATGGGCCTGGCGATGCTGAAGACTTGGCGCGAAATCGATCCCTTGCCCCGGTTCGTCAAGCTTGCGGCAGCGCTTTCTCTTGCGGGCCTCGTTGCGTTCGCATTGGCATTTGTCCCGGTCGCCCGGAACTTTCACTCCTACGTCCTCGGCGCGCTGTTGGTCCCGGGAAATGAGCTGCCGAAGTCCGATGCCGAGTTGAAAGCGCGTTCCGCGGACCTGGTTGCCCGCTATCCCCGTGATCCCCGTGCCCGCCTTTTCCGTGCAGCCGCTCTGCTGGACGCCCATGATGCCGTGGGCGCTGAGCGCGAACTGCGGGCCGGGTTGAGTGAAGAGGAAATCCTTAGAACGCAATTCTCTCCCGAACTCGAGGTGCGTCTGCGAACGATGCTGGCTCTCGTTCTCCTGGACGAGGGTCGGTCCGCTGAGGCGAGGACGGTTGCACAGCCGATTTGCGCAGCGTCGGCATCGGGCCCAATGCGCGAAGCGTTGGACAAGGGCCGGCTTTGCGATTAGTCACACATAAGCTTGACGCGGCATAAAAAATCAGATAAAGTCGAGAGAATTATTCAATAACTCAGCCTACACACAGGAGACCGCGCGATGTTCATTTTTTGGGGCACAAAGGCCGTAACTCGAAAACTCGGCTATGTTGCGGATTTCTGCCCGATATGCCGCGAGATCCGGGGTTTTCAAGTCAACCGAATAGGGATGGCCGGACACCTCTATGGTGTGTCCTTCGGCCAGGGACAATTAGCGGGGCATCAGAAAACGTGTTTACCGTGCGGCGTGGAACTGAAGGCGGACGCGGCAATCTACAAAGACATCCCGAAAAAGCTTCAAGATGCCGGCACTACCCAATTGATCAGCAGTACGTTTCCCAATATTCGGCAGTATTATGCCGACAGGCTTTCTCTCGAAGATCAACTGACCAGACAGCCGAGCCAAATTGATGTACAGACGCGTTTAGCCCTGATTAAGGAACCATTCCTTTTGCTGGCTCCCATAGTTGAAAAACGGTTTAGTGCGGTTCACATCGACCGCTATGTCGGCGCCGCACTCGTGCTGACTATTGTGGCTGCCGTGGCAGTGTCGAACATATTCAACGCGTTCTTTCCGCTTGCGTTTGAGCAGAAAGCAAATGCGTTCTTGACTACCTTCGGGATCGGGATTGCGGCTATCGTCATGCAGGGGTTCAAAAGTGCCGGACGATTTATGCGCAAAGTCATCTATCCGAAGATTTCCCTTGCCCTGCGGCCTCTCAACCCGAGGCAGCAGGAGCTTGAGGTCGTGTTCGCGGAGTTGAAACGGATGGACCTTAAACTGTCGAAAAAGGCCAAGTTGAAAGACCTGCTTCGTGAGCTTATGCCGTCCCGCCAGGCATGAGCGTCAAGATTGCGGTGAGTCTTCGCTTCCTGGTTCCCGTCGCGCTGCACGCTCCAGCGTCGGGTTATTTCAAATGTTATCGAGGAGGGCTCATGAGGTTGCTTCGCATTTTTGCACAGGTACTTTTTTCGTTTTTCGTCATCGTTTCCATCGCGGTTTCCATCAATGTGGCGAGCCAGGACCCCGGTACCTACTCGTTCTTCGATGAGTCGACGGGTCTCAGCATAGAGCTGCCTAAAGCCTGGGAGCGTAAAGATCCGAATGAGGCAAAACGCGCTTTGATGGAATCGAACGAACGATTCTGGCGGAGGCCTGCTTCGGAAGGCCTGAGCAAATCCGGCATAGTATTTATAGCCATGGCGAGCCCCTACACGGGCCCGGAAAAAACACGCCCGGCCCTGTCGTGTGTAGCGTCTCCACTTCCACCGTCGATGGATATTAAACCAAGCGATGTAAAGCTCCTGCTCGAAACGACCGTTGATTCTACATTCGGGAAGTACGAGAAGAATGTTACGATATCCAGGGCATCGAAGATCGACATCAGCGGTAAGGAGGCATATCGACTTTCGATAGTAAAAGCGAATAACGAGCCCGGAAGCTTTTTGTTCGTCGCTGTTCTCCACAAGAAAATTTTGATCCAGTGTTCCGGCGGTTATGACGCAGCGTCCGAAGCAGCGGTCGAGCGTTCGCTTAAGTCTATACGGATCAAGTAACGATCGTTCCGTGACGCTCGGAGTAATCCCGATTCAGAAAGGAGAAACACATGATTATCTACGGAACACGGGGAAAAGTGATTCAGGGGACGCGAATCAACAATATGGCGTGTAAATCCTGCGGAAACCAGTCCCACAACACGTTCGGGGTATTGCGCTACTTTCACATCTTCTGGATACCGGTCTTCCCGACCATGCAGGCGCCGGGCACGGAGTGCTTGAGCTGTAAACAGACGTTGATGGGTAAAGATTTGCCCGTTCAGATACGACAGGACATCAAGAGCGCCGTCTTCACCAAGAAGACGCTCCTGCCCGCGTTTGCGGGATTGATCCTGATTGCGATCGTTATTGCTTTTGCCGGGTACACTGGCTATGAAGAGTCAAAAAAAGAAGCCGCCTATCTGGAGCAGCCGGCGGTGAACGATTACTACATCGTGAACCTGCCGAAAATCTTCCCGAAAGCCGACGGCGCCCATCCTTACGGCATCCTGAAGGTCAAGAATATTTCGGGAAACCGGCTCGAGGTGGTCGTCGCCAATTACGCGTATAACCGCGCGGACGGCGCGCGGCAGTCGATCTCGAAGCACGAGACCGATCAGGCGGGCTACTTTGCACCGGAGCCGTTCTCTCTCGACGCGGGTGATCTCAAGAAGTTCAAGGCCGATGGCGCGCTCCACGCCATTAAACGTTATTAGCGGGCAGCAGGAAAGGCGGCCTGGTCCTGCTGGTCGGGCTTATGTATGCAGCCCATGCCCTGCAAAGGACGACCTTTTTATTGATACTCGCTTGACCTTTTTTGCTATAATGACAAATAGAATCTGCAGCATCCAATCCTGTCCCGTAACAACTGCATGATGCAGGGCGCTGATCTCGGCGGGGGGTACTCATGAAAAGAACATTAATATGTTTCACGGTTATTGGTATTGCCGTGATGGCCGGCAGCTACGCTTTCGGCGCGGACAGCTGCACCGACTGCCACGGAAATGAAGTAAGGATGAAAGAGCTCGGTTATCCCCAGTTTATCGTCCCCTTGACGGAGCTCCGGGTCCAGCTCAGGATGCCCGCGTCTTGCACCGACTGCCATCTCGGCAACTTCCAGGCCCCATCCAAAGAGGAGGCCCACAAGGGCATGCTGACGCTCAGGGCCGTGAACAGGAAGTGGAGCGCCCTGACCAGGGCGGAGATGCCTCCCCCGGATGTGGCGGACTGGCCGTCCCTTGGGACGAGAGGCAAGAACCGGGCCGCCCAGCTCGGGCCCAAGCGGCTCATCGACGGCGAGCTCAAGGACAACCCCGATTACCGGACCATCATCTGGCACGACAAGAATCCCTCAACCCTTGCCTACAATCCTCTTATCGCTGAAAAGACCTGCGGACGGTGCCACCCGGACCACGTCAAAGGCTTTGCCAAGACGTCCATGGGAGGCGCGGGGGGCGTTCATACCCAGAGCCAGTATGGATACTGGACAGGGCCCGCGGGTCCCCAGAGCTGCGGCCCCTGGGTGGGAACGCTCTCCCAGCCTGAACAGGACAAGTTCACCGACGAGGCCCTGAAGCTTTTTAATACCCATTCCACCATGGTCATGCCCGAAAGCGCGGCCTACAACATGCAGAGAAACTGCAACCAGTGCCATGTGGGCTGCCTCGACTGCCACGCAAACCCGCAGAAGAACGATACGACCGATCCCCGAAAGGGCGTCCATACGATCGTGAAAAAACCGGAACCCCTTGCCTGCTACGGCGGCGGCAGGGCCTTCGCCTGTCATGCCGGCCCCCTGGAGCGGCGGCGGGGAGACGGATACCTGAGGGCCGAGTTCACCCAGGCCACGGAGGCGGGCAAGAAGATATTGAAGGACATGCCCGACGTGCATGCCAGAAAGGGAATTGCCTGCGTTGATTGCCACGAGTCGAACCGGGAGACGAACTATCACGGCGATCTGCGGCGGGACGTGAACTGCTCCAAGTGCCATCAGACCGGCGTTGAGTCCCACGCAAAGGGGCTTCACAAGAACGTGGACTGCTCCGCCTGCCACACCGCGCTCATCGGCGGATATGCGTTCAACTTCTGGACCGCGGGCGGCGAGCCGGGCACGGAAAATCCCGCCACGCGGATCCAGGACTACCTTGTTGACGCCGTTCCCCCGGTGCTTATAAAGAACCCCCGGGGCGTTTGGATCCCGGTGCACCCCGTGCCCCATACCTCGGGGAACGTGAAGGCCGATGAGGTCAAGATCTCCCGCCGGCTGCTGTTCAGGAACAAGCCCGATGCCGCCGTTGAGCGGCGCTACGTTTCGAACGATTCCTACGCGGTCACCGGGCTCGTGAAAAATCTCGATGAGAGCGACCATGACACCATGGTCTGGCTGAACCTCGACCGGATCGCCCACGGCATGGGCAAGTCCCGGACGTGCGAAGGCTGCCACGCCGGCGCGGCGCAGAAGATAACGACGAATTTCAGCCCCGGGTCCTATAAGGACGTGGAGGACGGATCGTACACCATTATCGCCGATGAGAAGGGGCTTCGGATCACCGACTTCAAAGGCCCGGGCGGAGGGCCCATGGCGAAAGGCCTCGTGCCGCTCAAGGGCAAGTGGGGCCTGAAGGGAAACTTCGCGCTCCCGAAGATAAAGGACAAAAAGCTCTACGGGAAGCTCAAGAAAGAATACGAGACGGGAAAGTTCGTGCATTGATCTCCTGAAGGGGTAACTACTCAGGCCAGCCACTTCGCTTCGGCGCAAGGCGCGCCAGCGTCCTCTTGCCCTTCACGCTGTCGGCGCCCGTACCCGCAGCGCTTTCGCTGCGCACGCGCTGTTTTGGCTGAAGCGGCGCTGCCATGACGGTCACGGCGCGCTTTTTTGCGCCTGTGCTCAGCGGCAGGCCTGAGTAGTTACCTGAAGAGAAGGAAAGACCGATGAAACAGTTTGGCTGGGAAATTTTCTTGGGAGCGGCGCTCATCACCGCTTCCGCCGGTCTCTATTACGCAGAGATCAAGATCTTTCACGCGCAGCGGGACACGCTGTTTTATCTCTTTCAGGACCTTGCCTTTGTGCCCGTTCAGGTCCTCCTCGTTACGCTCATTCTCAACCAGCTCCTGAACATTCGGGAGAAAAAGGCCATGCTCAACAAGCTGAACATGGTCATCGGGGCGTTTTTCAGCGAAGTCGGGACCGGGCTTCTCAAATCTTTTTTACCGTTCGATCATCATCCCGATACGATCAGGAGCCGGCTCATGGTGACCGCAGAGTGGCCTGACCAGCGGTTTTCGCTCGCTGCAAAAAACCTCAAAGACGACGATTGTCAGATAGACTGTAAAAAGGGGGACCTTGAAGCATTGAAATCTTTTATCGTGGAGAAGCGGGATTTCCTCCTCAGGCTCCTGGAAAACCCGAACCTGCTGGAGCATGAAACGTTCACGGAGCTGCTCTGGGCCGTGTTCCACCTGACAGAGGAGCTGACGGCCCGGGAAGATCTCAGCCGGCTTTCCGCTCCGGACTGCGCACATATCGGCGGCGATATCAGGAGGGCCTACCTTCTCCTCATCGCCGAATGGCTGGCATACATGAGGCATCTCAAGAGGGAGTATCCCTATCTTTTTTCCCTTGCCCTTCGCACGAACCCCTTCGATCCGAAGGCATCGGCGGAGGTGAAGTAGGGGGGGCAAGGCTCATCCACGAAAGGAACGGCCGATGAAGATCATCGAACGGCTCGCAACAGTGACCAGACCGCTCATCCTCGTCTCAGGGTTTGTCATGCTCGGGATGCTTGGATTCATTGATTATGTGAACGGACCGGACCTGTCCTTTATCGTGTTTTATCTGGTTCCCATTGTTCTCGTCGCGTGGTTCGTGGGGAGCGGGGCAGGCGTCCTGATGTCCGTTGCCGGCGGCATGGCATGGCTTTTCGCCGACGTACTGTCGAGGTCGACTTCCTATACTCATCCGATCATTCCCTACTGGAACGTCATGGTGAAAGTCGCATTCTTCCTGGTCGTCAACACGCTGGTGTTGCAGCTCAAAAAAAGCCTGGACCGGGAAAAGGAGCTGGCCCGGATCGACCATCTCACGGGGGCAGCGAACGTCAGGTTCTATGGGGAGCTGGCCGGGCGCGAGATAGACCGGGCATCCCGGTATCACCATCCCTTTACCGTGGCATACATGGACGTGGACAATTTCAAGGCCGTTAACGACAAATTGGGCCATAGTGCCGGAGACGCATTGCTGTCTCTCATCGCCCATACCATAAGTCACGGCATCCGCACAACGGACGTGGTCGCCCGGCTCGGCGGGGATGAATTTTCCCTCCTGCTGCCCGAGACCGGCGAAGAGCCCGCGGCCCTCGTCATCCGCAAGGTCCATAAGCGACTTACCACGACTATGCGGGAGCAGGGTTGGCCCGTGACATTCAGTATCGGCATCGTTACCTTCCTCACTCCCCCGGCGTCGGTCGACGAAATGCTCAGGACCGCAGACAGCATGATGTATTTTGTAAAAGGCTCGGGCAAGAACATGGTGAAACACAAGGTCGTGAGCACGCCGTGATCGGTCGTGTGTCGTTCGCACCGCTCACCGCGGCGGGCGTCGGCGTGTCCTGAGTCCGGGGAACGGAAAGGAGGAGCATGCATTTCCCCTGCAGATCCGTCCTGCCTGTCTGTGCGCTTCTCGTTGCGGCCCTCGTTGCATCCCCGGCGGTTTCCGGGACGTTGAGTGATTTTGAGACCGATGCCGCCGGCCGAGAAGAGAACAAAAGCAAAAAAAAGAAAGAGAAAACGGATTCAGACGATGCGGGCGATATGTGTCTGGACGCCGTTGGTGATGAGTTATGCAGCAGCCTGTGCGTGTCATTGCACATCGAAGATTTCATCAAAAACGTCGGAGTCGGCATCTCGCAGGGCGGGAGCAGCAGCCTGAACCGTATCAACCCCGGAGGGTTGGCGGCGCAGGAAAACCCGGACATCGTGAGGAAGCACGGTGAGGCCTTAATCCCTTTTCTGCGCGCCGATGCAGGCTATCAGGAGGTCGAATCGGATGTGAAGGCATGGGACTACCGGCTTGAACTGGGGTACGGTTCAGCCGGATTTCAGTTTCGCTACACGGCCTACAACGAAAAAGAACCTCCCGATGCGCTCCGGGTGAGTGAATATCATGTGCTCTATCGCATGTCGGTCGCTCCCCGGCTTGAGATCGACCTGGGCGCCGGCGCTATGATTCTGAACGGCAACCAGGAAAACAGCGGGCTTTCGATCACCGTTCCGGTGCTCTACCATCCCACGGACTTTTACGGCTTCGAGTTCCGGCCGGTATGGTCATCCATTAACGAGAACGACATCCAGGACTTCGACCTGGCAATGCTCTTCGGCCGGCGGTATGCATCGATCAAAGCGGGATACCGGTGGCTCAGGAGCCCGCACCAGTCTCTTAGCGGCTCGGAGATCGGCATTGCGCTCCGGTGGTGAAAATATCGGGAGCGATTCAGCGCAGAGTATAAGCAGGGGAACGATGACGTCAATCGGCAACGAGGCCCGTATCGGCTGCCGGTCAGGCAGTGCGGCCAAACACGAATGACGTTATACGTCACCGAAACGGGCATCGTGGCCGGGACCGTAAGACGGTATCTGTCAGGAGAAAGGAAGAGATGGAACATTCCCAGGACATGACGATCGAAGAAAGACTGCATGAGGCGGAACAGCGGCTCGCCCGCCTGGAGCCACGGATCAAGCCGGGGGGGTTATCTCTTCATCCTCTCTGGGCATTCGTGCTCGGTCTGGCGGCGCTCACGTTCGGTTACCTCGGCCTCGGCCTGCCGCAGCATTATTACCAGGTCCTTTTTGCCGCACTGCTCATGCTCCTTCTCTATCATCGGAGATTTCTGCTCATGCCGCAGGGCGGCTGGCGCTGGCCCCAGATCATGCTCAATGTTGTGCTCCTCTGCCTCCTGTTCAAGCTCCTTATCGGAGGCGGAATGGCCTATCCCTTCGACTGGCTCAAGGTCCCCGCGCTCTCGAAGACCCCGCCCCCCGGCGACGGCTCCTGGTACAACCGGCTCGTTCCCGACTACACCGTCCAGTGGCAAGGGATACCCACGGTGTCCGACTGGAGCGTCGACCTGTCGAAGATCCAAACGCTCCTTCTCATCGCCACGCTCGCAGGCGCGCTGTTCCGGTTCCAACCCTTCACGTCGCTCACGGCCCTGGCGCTCCTCATCATCTCCATCCCCACCTATCTTGCCTTCAACTGGGACTGGGCGATCCTGTTCCTCGTCATCGGCAGCGTCTCCATCTATCTCCAGTCGAGGGTGAACGCGCCGCCTGGGGGACAGGCCTGAATAGTGCCGTTCTGGTTTGCGCATACGCATACATTGATGCACGACACAGACAGAATCCCCGTTACAAACCTTGCCGGTTACCATACAGGTTGTCAATAATATGCCTATGTATGGTAACCCTCGAGGAGGGTTTGGGACGCCTCCGAGTCAGTCTTAAATTAATGAGCTATGCAGAACCGCTCAGGTCCCCGCATGAGGCTACCTTTGAAAAGAGACGGATCTCGTGACGACGATCTCGTTGACCAGCTACCTGGCCACGGCGGCAAAGACCACATCGCATCGCGCGGCGGTCATAGTACTTGAAATTTCCGCAACTCCTGATATACTCAAACAGGTCACAGACGATAATCTATGGGGAGGGTATCTATGGTACGGGTGATCATTGGTGTGATTCTGTTCATAACTTTTCTTGCCGGCCCTGCCGCGGCCAAGGAAGGATTCTATCTGGGGGCGTTCTCTCCCCGGAACTTCATTGCAAAGGACATTGAGGGGCTCGAGCGGGGAGGCGGCCTGGGCGTGCGGGCGGGCTTGGGCACGAGCGAGCATTTCGCCATGGAACTGGCCTTCTTCGAGACGGACCATGCTGTCGGAGCCGGGGAGGAGTGGAAATTCAAGGGCGGCACCTTTGATCTGAAGGTCTTTATGCCGATTACGGGCATTACGAACGTCGAGCCCTTCATCACCGGCGGCATCGGAAAGTACAGCCTTGACACTACGACGGGGGTGTATCGCGGGAACGTGGACCAGATCTACCGGTATACGGAGTCCGACGGAACGGTCCATGACTGGAAGACGAGCTTCTTCAACGGCTACCAGTTCGGGGCAGGCGCGAATATTTTCATTTCGCCCGAACTGTCGGTGGACCTCGGCTACGTGGTACGCAAGATGTACTTCGACTGGAACACGCCGGGCGGTGTAGAGCTGCGGGCGCGGGTCCGCTCCCTTGAAGCGGGCGTCAGTTATCATTTCTGATCCCTGTGCTCGCGCGGCAAGGCGTCATCGACATCGTCATCCCGCTGGAAGATCGTGAGCTGCTCATGCGATTCGGGAAAGAGTATGAAGAGTACCTGCAAGAGGGTCCGATCACGGTTTTTTCCGCGGCCATAACACGATGAACAAGAGGTGGCAGCGTGGATCGGCACGAACGATTTGACAGCGCAAGTCGGGTCATTCAGATCGGCTTCTGGGTAAACGCCGCGCTCATGACGATGAAGCTCCTCGCCGGGCATTTCGGCAGGTCCGAGGCGGTCTTTGCCGACGGCATGGAGAGCGCCGCGGATTTTGTGGCCATCCTTTCGACGATGATAGCCCTCCGCATCGGCAGGAAGCCGTTTGATGAGACGCACCCCTACGGACACGGCAGGGCGGAGAGTATCGCCGCTATTATCGTTTCACTCGTTATTTTTGCCACCGGCGCGTGGATACTCATGAGGTCGGTGCATACCATCATCGATCGCGCATTTGAGGTGCCGAGTGCCGTTGCCGTTGCGGCCGCCTTTATCACCATCCTGATCAAGGAAGCCCTCTTCCGCTATTCCCACCGCGTCGGCGCGAAGCTGGAAAGCCCGGCGCTCCTGGCGGCCGCCAAAGACCACCGAAAAGACGCCATTACCTCCATCAGCACGCTCATCGGCGTCACCGGCGCCTTCTTCGGGATTACGATCATGGACCCCCTTGCGGCAGGAATCACCTCATTATTCATTTTCCATATCGGCTACGAGACGTTCATGTCCGCGTCCCACGATCTGATGGATGGAAAGCCTTCCGAACAGTTCGTTGACTCTCTTGTTCGGATCGCGGGGGGGGTGGAGGGAGTGGAGCATGTGCATGAGATAAAAGCACGCCGCTCCGGGCAGTATGTGATCGTCGACCTTAAGCTCGACATGGACCCGGAGATGACGGTCAAACGGTCCCATGCCATCGCCACAGAGGTCCAGAGACGCATCTTCGAACGCTTTCCGAACGTGGGGGACGTGATGATCCACATCAACCCCCACGAGGAGGAGCATGAGGACCTGATACGGCTGTGAGGTGGTCAATCCTTGTCTTTCGGAATTTTCACAATCGACAGGAACAGCCCGAGCTTGCGTATCGCTTCGGAAAATTGGTCATAATCCACCGGCTTGGTCACGTAGACATTGCAGCCCATCTCATAACATCTCGCGATCTCCTGCGGGTTGTCCGTGGTCGTCAGAACGATGACGGGGGTGTGCCTGGTCTCGTCGATTGCCTTTATCATCTTGAGGACCTGGTAGCCGTCGAGTACCGGCATGTTCAGGTCGAGGAGGATCAACAGCGGCGAAGCATGGTCTGCCCCGGCATAGTCTCCCTTCTTGAACAGGAAATCAACGGCCTTCTGGCCGTTATCAAGCGCAACGATCTCATTAGAAACACCTCCCCGGCGCAGGTTTTTCTCGATCAAACGGGCGTGCCCGGGGTCGTCTTCAACAAGAAGAATTGTTACGGGCTGGTGCTTCGTCATCGTTTCCTCCTTCTGTTTATGTTCATGCCATCACGAACGTTTTCGCATGTCTTCACAACAGCCGACCTCCCTGCTTTTACTATGCCGGCGAAAAACGGGAATCTTTAACCGGTGGCCTGGTCCGTGAACTCTACATGTTCTGGAATGCTAAAATGAAACGTTGTTCCCTGTCCCGGCGTCGACTCGCACCATATGCGGCCGCCGTGGCGTCGCACCAGGGTCTTTACACAGGCAAGGCCCACCCCTTCTCCGGGCGCATCCTGTGTTCCTACCCGCCTGAACATTTCAAATACCTTGTAAATCTCTTCATTCGGGATGCCGCGGCCGTTGTCTCGAATGGAAATGACGGTCCCATCGGGGGCCTTTTCGGCGGTTATCTCGATCTCTCCGGGAACACCCGGTCTGCGGTACTTTACCGCGTTGTCCAGGATGTTGCCGAGGATCGTTTGAAGGGAATTCCTGTCAGCGATGATTTCCGGCAGCGGGCCCACGTTCACTTTTATCCCTTTCTTTTCGATCACGAGCTGCAGATCCTTGAGAGCGGACTGCACGATCGTTTGGACCTGGAGGAGCTCCGGTTTGAGCTCCTGGCGCCCCAGTCGCGACAGCTTTGAGATGGCATTGATGAGCTCTTCCATCCTGCCGGCCGACGAATCGATAAATCCCAGGGCTTCCGGAACATCCTTCAGAAATGCCGTCACCAGTCTTGTTCGATTGTTTTCGTCAAGGGAAGGGAGAATGTCGTTCATTACCGCATTGATCTCCCGAAGGGAAAAGCGGAGCTCGCCGGCAAAGCCTTTCATGTTCACCAGGGGGGTGCGGAGGTCGTGAGACGCGATGTAAGCGAAGGTCCTTAACTCCTCGTTGTTCTCCTTGAGCTCTCTCGCGTACCGGCTCAACCGTTCCTCGGCCTTTTTACGCTCCACGAGTTCCTGCTGCAACTGCTCATTCGTCATTGCCAGTTCAGCAGCGCGCAAAGTCACCAAATTTTCCAGGTGCTCTTGATGCTGCATGAGCTCCCTTTCCGTGGCAGAGAGCTTTTGAGAAGCGTAATTAAGCGCTTCGCAGAGTTGTTCAATTTCCGTAAAGTCGTGGTGAACGGGTATTGTTTCACCCTTTACTTTATCGAGGCTTTTTGCAAAATCTGCAATCGATGTTATTAAACGAGTAGGCGACTTGAGGACAGTGAGGAGGGCGAGGAAACTCACGAAGGTTCCGAGAATACTTGCTAAGATAGTGTTTCTTAAAACTGCTCTCCGTATATACGGAATTTCTCTTAACCCATACTGGAGCCTGGCCCATCCAACTATTATACTGTCTACAGTGATTGGGTACAAAGCAACCATCTTCCCATTTTCAATATGTAGCGATGGCTCCGATGAATCAGGGATGCTCAATGATTCTGAACTGTAGCGAGTGAGCGGCTGTAAACCGTCTTCATGAACGACATTGGAAAGAATCTTGCCCTGCTTGTCATAAATCACTATTTCTAAAATATTCTTTAGTTCTGCAAATCTTTTAAGGTAGGCTTCCATGTTTGTATAGTCATAAAGTATTACGTATTCCGCACAGGTAAGCGATATATTCTTTGCCAGTAACATGACACTTTCATTCGCGGTACTCTCTATGCGCGAGACCTGCTGCTTATACGTAATAAATCCGAATGCGGAGATGACCGCA
Organism: Nitrospiria bacterium; assembly: GCA_919901555.1. Taxonomy (GTDB): domain Bacteria; phylum Nitrospirota; class UBA9217; order UBA9217; family UBA9217; genus CAKKPG01. The sequence goes on from CAKKPG010000219.1 coordinate 20,375, forward strand.
ATTATGATCAGCGTGACATAGAGAACAAGTTTTCCATACAATCCTCTCGGAACCACTCTCATTCAGCCTCCAGGACCACATACTTTTCCAACCCAAGTTTTTCCAACGGCAAATAATCTCTTATTCGGTATGACCGTTTGGGGTTGCGGCTTTTCCTGTTCCTGTATTTTCGCAGGGCTAAAGCCCTGCCCTACAAAATCTTTTATCTCTGCGATCTCTTCGGTTTCATGCTTTCCCCTCCAGTTTTCATGGAACTTTTGACACTACCGGGCTGAGACATCGGAAAAAAACTCAAAACCGCCTTTTCCTCTCCCCTTCACGCGGTACATGGCCGTATCCGCTTTCTTGAGCAGGGTTTCTCCGTCGTCGCCGTCCCGGGGATAGAGGCTGATGCCTATGCTCACGCTGATCGTGCACTCACGGCCCTGCAAATCGAATGGTCCGGACAGGGCTGCAATGATCTTTCGGGCGATGACCCCCGCATCCTCGGGAGCGGTGATCTTTGCGCAGATGCTGATGAACTCGTCTCCGCCCATGCGCGCCACCGTGTCCGACTTGCGCGTACTGGTTGTCAGCCTTTTCGCCACCTCTTTCAGGAGCTGGTCTCCCGCATCGTGTCCCATGGTATCGTTGATGAACTTGAACCGGTCGAGGTCCATGTAGAGGACCGCGAGAATGTACGTATTTCGCCTTGCCAGGGCCAGGAGCTGATCCATGCGATCGAAAAAAAGCGTGCGGTTGGGAAGTCCCGTCAGGGTGTCGTAGAGCGCCATGTATTCGAGGCGCTGTTCTGCTATTTTTCTCTCGGTGATGTCTCGAATGATGAACTGTGCCGCCGGTCTTTCCCGGTAGATAAAGGGAATCCCCGCGACCTCTACATCAACCCCCCTGCCGTCGAAGCGGACTAATTTCCCTTCCACCCACGGGACCCGCTTGCCGTGTTCTTCCAGCCGTTTCAACCATTCAAGGACGGTTTGGCTGCGGTCGGAATGGAAGAGATCGAAGAGGGACTTGCCGATCAGGTCCTCGGCGCGTGATGCCCCGAAAAGCATTGTCCCCGCAGGGTTGATGAACACGATTCTCCCGTCTATTTGAATGGCGATCCCGTCCGGAGAGAGTTCCACCAGCCGCCGGTAGCGCTCTTCGCTTTCCCGGAGCTGCTCGAGCATCTGCTGCCGTTCCCTGATGAGCCGCTGTTTGGAGATGACCTGCTCGATGACGACGGGGAGCAGCTCGAGGTACTTCATCTCCACGTCCTTTACGATATAATCCGAGGCCCCGAGCTTGAGCGATTCCACGGCCACATCTTCGTTCCCGTTGCCGGTCACCATGATGACGGGAGGAAAGGCCCCCCGGGATGTCAGCGTCCGGAGCACCTCGATGCCGCCGCAGCCCGGCATGTTGTAGTCCACGAGCAGAAGATCGAATGGCGACGATTCGACCATCGCGAGGCCCTCTTCGCCGTTCGCGGCGGTATCGACGGCGTATCCTTTTTCCCGGAGGCGCTTCTGCAAAAGCCGGGAAAGGCCGGGATCGTCTTCCATGTAGAGAATTCGTATTGCTGCTGCATCGTCCGCCATGGCGTTCACTCCTTTTCAGGGACCTTGACGATGGAGAGGAACAGTCCCAGCGATTGGATCGCCCCGGAAAACCGCTCGTACTCCACCGGTTTCGTGATGTATACGTTACAGCCGTGTCCGTAGCACCGGGCGACCTCATGAGGATTGTCGGTGGTCGTCAGAACGACGACGGGAATCCGTTTGGTGCGTTCATCGTTCTTGATGGTCTTGAGCACCTGGTAGCCGTCGAGGATGGGGAGGTTCAGGTCGAGAAGGATCAGGAGCGGACCGCGTTGCCCGCCTTCGTTGTTGAACACGAAATCAACGGCCTTCTGTCCGTTGTCGACCTTGACGATCGTGTTGGTAATGTTCGCCCGGCGCAGGTTCTTCTCGATCAGGAGCGCATGCCCGGGATCGTCTTCGACCAGTAAAAT
>CAKKPG010000220.1 GCA_919901555.1 Nitrospiria bacterium
GTGGTAAAAACTTGACTCAAAATTCAAGATGTCAGTCTGTAAAGTACTTTAACTCTGTGTTCTCTGTGTACTCTGTGGCAAATTTTTTGACAATGCGTTGCTTTTGATAAGGAGGCACTATGAGAAAACTTGTTTCGGCGATTGCCGCTGCTGCGCTTCTTGCCGCCGGTTGCAGCTCCACCTTCATGATGGTCAAGAACGGAACCGGGTATATGCTGGGCAGCGACTCAAACGAAGTGTACCGTCTGCTCTGCGAGTCCGGTGATCTCCAAAAGATACTGTTGGACGCGCAGCTCGGCCAGGACGCGAAGGATGACCTCTACCGGTATAATTGCTCGCCCGAGAGATCGCGGGACAAGGTGAAGCAGACCTACGCATCCATGGTCCCCGCGGAGAGAAAGGCCCTCAGGGTGGCCTTCAAGAGCAACGGCTATGAGATCAACGCCATGCACTGCTGAGACGGCCGCCCATGACATCCGGTCGGATGTCAGCCAGATAAGATACTCCGCCCAAAAAGTACAAGGACACGCCTGAATTCCATGCTTGTCCTTTTTTATTCCAAAATAAAACCCCGAGGATGGGGGAAAACCCTCGGGGCCCTTTATCATGGCTGTTCCGTATTTATTTTTATTGCCGATCGCCTGCCGCCTGCGACAGGGGCGGGATTGGCCTGTACCGCATCATATCCGCTCAGGAAGCCTTTGAAACGTTCGACGCCTGGGGGCCCTTTTCTCCCTGGATGACCTCGAACTCCACCGGCTGACCTTCAGAAAGGGTCTTGTACCCCTCGCCCTGGATTGCGGAATAGTGCACGAATACGTCCCTGCCGCCGCCATCGGGTTCGATGAAACCATACCCCTTCGCCTCGTTGAACCACTTCACTTTCCCTATGGTCATAATGCTTACTTCCTCCTTGCCTGCTTCCGCCTGTCTCGTGCAGGGTATCACACCCACCCTTGTTCGCATGCGGATGCGGTTTTAATGCAACGGGAAAAAGCTCTTGATCCCCCTTGCCTTTTCCCAAGCCAGTCAGGAATCGATGGTATGCAATAGAATATTTGTATGAAAGATTGAGAACCCATGTTCGGATGGCTTTCGGAAGTGATGTATGAGCGGATTGGTCTCTTGTGGGTGCGCCTCTTAGTTCATGTACCGCGCCGGATTTACCGGCAGATTATTGACCCGTACCTCGTAGTGGAGGTGCGGCCCCGTGCTGGTGCCGGAATCCCCCACATAGGAGATGACGTCGCCGCGCTTTACACGTTGTCCGGCCTTGACATTCAGCCGGGAGTTATGGGCAAAGAGCGTTTTGATGCCGTAACCATGGCTGATCTCCACCATATTGCCGTATCCCGTGCCGAAGCCGGCCTTGATCACCACGCCGTCGGCCGGCGACAGGACAGGGGCCCCTGTCTGGGCGGCGATGTCCATGCCCTCATGGAATTTCAGAATGCCGCTGAAGGGCGAGGTCCTGTTGCCGAAGGGAGAGGTGACCCATCCCCTCACGGGCCACACGGAAGGGGTGGAGGCGTAGAGCGACCGTTTGTCCTCAAAATATTCGATGAGCAACTGGAGGCTCGCCTCCTGCTTGAGCGCCGCGCCCTTGAGCTGGCTCAGTTCCTGGTGCATCTCCTTCAGGGCTTCATCCTGCTTCTTTTCGCCCATGTTTGCCAGATTCTGGAGCCCCAGCTCGTCAGGGCCGCCGATACCCAGCACCTGTTGGGCCTTGTCACGGGGACCGAGGCTCACGGCGCGCCGCAGCTTCGTGTCCAGATCGCGCAGCCGGAACATCTGGCGCTTGTAATCGAGGAGGGTGAGGGCAAAGCTCTGCACCTGGGCCTTCTGCTGCTTCAGCTCTTCCCGCGCAGACTGCAGTTCCCACACCTTGTCCTTGACGTCGTTATATTCGTACAGGAGATAAAGAGAGACGGCGGCGACACCGATGAGTGAATAAGCGACCGTCTTTATGACGGATTTGGAAATGCTTAACGTACGGACCCGGGCATTCGGTCCGGGGAGGAACATGAGTGTAAAGTACTCTTTTTTCTTGGTATTTCTGGCTTTTGCCGACCTCATCGCGCCTCCCAAAAGGTTCAGTGCATAATTCACTGAAAGGTTAACAAAAAGAGGCCCTATTGTCAAGGGTCTTATTTAATTTTTTCATAATACTTTATTTTGTTTTACAATATGTTGTGCATTTATTTCCGGCTTGTCTATATATGGCGGGCGCAAAAAAATCTGCACAAAATTTGTTGTTATGGGCTGTTAGGCAGAAATTCTTCCAGCGGGCAGCCCGTGCACAGGGGCCTGCGCCTTTTGCAGCGTTCCTTGGCCACCTTGACGATCAAGGCATGGTACTCATTGAACAGCGGCTCGCTCCGGGGCAGGTTTTCCATGACCAGGCCCTGCACGTCGTGGTATCCGGCGTTCTCCGCGACAAGACCGTGCCTGCTGAAG